>JAGCBO010000235.1 GCA_017652125.1 Clostridia bacterium
AGCCATCGCTTTTTTGTACCGGAATTCCCGCAGCCGGGTTTTGCTGTCGCTGTAGTCCGCCAGCTCCTCAAAGGCGCCGTACGCTTCATCCAGCTTCCCTTCGCTCAGCAAAGCTTCCGCTTTTTTGTACCGGATTTCCTGCAGCCGGGTTTTGCTGTCGCTGTAATCCGCCACCTCCGCAAAGGCGCTGTACGCTTCATCCAGCTTCCCTTCGTTCAGCAGCGCCATCGCCTGATCATATTTTCCCTTTGGCACGATGATTTTGTTATACACCATGAAGCCGCCGAAAATCAGCAGAACCGCCGCCGCGATGACCGCGCCGATCCGGGTTGTACGCTTTTTCTTTGCCTGCCGGAGCGCTTCCTCCCGGCGGCGCCGCTCCGCTTCCGCTTCCCTTCTTTTTTCCTCCTCGATCCGGCGCGCTTCTTCCTGCTTTTCCCGTTCCTTTCTCTCGCGCTCCATCTGCTCCTTATACCGGGCCGCCTGCTTTTCCGCCTCATCCCGGGCCGCGCCGGCCTTCACCCGGCAGTTCGCCGCCCGCTCCCGGGCATCCCGGATTCCCCCGGCGCTTTCATACATCTGCGCCGCTTTCAGGAAATCCTTCTCCACGGCCGCCCGTCTTTCCAGGGCATCCGCTTCCCTGTAAGCCGCTTCCTTCTTTTCCAGATCCAGCCGTTCCTGAATGGCGCGGTTATATCCGCTGTAAACCGCCTTCTGCTGTTCCCCCGCAAACCGCAGGGCTTTCTGATAATTGGCGTTCTGAGAAAGCGGCTCCCGGCATCTGGCCAGATCCGCTTCCTTGCGGACCTTGTTTTCCACCTGCACCTTGCCGATATAGGCCGGGGCATATTCCGGATCCATATCCAGAATCCGGTCGAAGTACTCGTCCGCGGCTTCCCAGTCACTGTCCTCCAGGAACAGCACCGCCCGCCTGTACAGGGAAGAGATTCCCGGCCCCGCGGTCTGCGCGGAAGCCGCGGGCTCCTTCTTTTCCCCTCCGATCACCTTCCGGACACCCCGGATCAGATCCTGGATGAAGCCGATCTTGCCCATGTCCTGGCTCTACAGGCTGCTCAGCTCCTCGGGCAGGTCATAGGGATCCATATCCCGGTAGCAGGGAATCAGCAGCCGCTTCCGGTCGGTTTTCATCAGCGCCAGATAACGGCTCCATTCGTTCTTCACCCAGACCGCCCTGAAGTTTTCCGGTTTTGTGCCGATCACCAGCATGACCTTGGCGCTGTTCAGGGCAGCGAAGATATAGGGCTCGTATTCCCGGCCCAGCTTATCCTCCAGGGTGATCCGGGAGAAGAACACCTTATAGCCCGCGTTGACCAGCTCGTAATAAATCTCCTGGGCCAGCGCGCTGTCCTTCGTCCGGCTGCCGCCATCATCCGTCTCCTTGTAGCAGATGAAGACGTCATAGGGCTTTTCCTGGGAGGAAATGGCCAGGATTCCCTTCTGGATCTCCGCGATCCTTTTCGCTTCCTTCTCGTACAGATCCCGGGTCGTGGCGTCCGCGGCATAACGCAGGGCATCCTGATAATCCGCGTCCGCCAGGATCGACTCCACCTGTGCCCGATGGCAGGTGGGGATCCGTTCGTGCGTGACCGGATCCTCCACATACTCGATACCGAATTTGCTCAGCACAACGCCCCAGTGCGCTTCCGCATTGGCATTATCCTCCTCCAGGATATGCTCATAGGCGGAAACCGCTTTATCGAATTCGCACTGGCGGCGGAAATGATTCGCCCGGTTGAACAGATTGGTCAGCTGCTCATCCGAAACCTTCGGGATCGTGGACGTACAGCCGCAGTGATCACACTGGCCATAGGTCTCCCCCGGATTAAACTGGATATCTCCCCCGCACATCTTGCACTTGATGATCATCGTTATCTTCCTTCCCGGTTCGCAGCGTGTTTCTGATTTTCTGTTATCCGTAGGCGTTACGCCTTATGGACGGCGCAGACGCGGTTTCTTTCCCGCAGCTTTTCCGTCAGCTGATCGGCGAGCGTTGCAACGGTTTCCGCATTGCCGTCCACGATCGCCTGCTGGAGATCCTGAAGGCGGCTCCGGAGCTCCGCCTCCAGCTCCCGGGTTTCCTCGGAAGTCACCGGATCGCTGTAGCGGAACTCGTCCGCCAGCTTCCGCAGGCTCCGCCCCGCCTTTTCATCCGCGCACTGGCTGACCAGGGACGCCGCCCGGGACTGAAGATCCCGCATGACGGAAACATCCTTCTTCAGGGCCCGATCCTGCCGGAGGATTTCCTCCCGCATGGTATCCGCCGTCACGCAGCCGATCAGCGCCAGGCCCAGCAGCAGAGCGTTCAGGATCAGCGCCACCCAGGCCGGCAGGAACCGGGCCAGGGCAATCTCCGCCACGCTGAGCACCAGCTGCAGCACCAGATACCCAATTCCCAGCCGGGCAACCGGAAAACCGTAGAACCGGCTTCGCGCGTCCTCCTGCCGGAAGGAGATCCGGAAAATCACCAGCTGAAACAGGATGGCGAAAACACCGCAGCCGTATCCGATCCAGAATACCGTATTTTTTTCAAAGGGAATGGCGAACGCCACGACGCTGAAAACCGCCAGGAGCACCGCCAGCATGCCATAACCCCGGATTCGATTGCCGCTCATGGATTAATCCTCCCTCTTCTTTCCGCAGTTGTCACAGAAGTTTCCGGTAATGCCCTTCCGGCCGCAGGAGCAGTCCCAGGCCGCGGGCTGGGCTGCCGGACGGCGGCTGCCGCAGTTGGAGCAGAAGTTTCCGGTGATGCCCTTCTGACCGCAGGCGCAGTCCCAGGTATCGGCGCTCCCGGGAGCCGGGCGCCGGCTGCCGCAGTTGGAGCAGAAATTCCCGGCAATTCCTTTCTGACCGCAGGCGCAGTCCCAGACGTCCGTGCCCGGCAGCGAAGCCCCGGCGGCGGGAGTTCCCTGCGGCGGCTGCGCCCGGGGATTCA
>JAGCBO010000236.1 GCA_017652125.1 Clostridia bacterium
CGTAGATCGTCGTCGTATCGTATTTCTCGCCGGGACGCAAAATCGTGGTTCCGGGGAAATTGCTGTGATTGGGATCATCCGGGCAATGCTGGGTTTCCAGGCAGAAGCCGGAAAAATGGCCATAGTCCGCGCCATGCTTGCCGCCCTTCTGTTCGGTTGTGCAGGCGGTGTATAGCTGAACCGCGGGCTGATCGGTAATGACTTCCATATAACGGCCGGATTCTTCATGCCAGACGCAGGCGGCAACGCCCATGGCGCCGCCCTTGCGCAGGACAAAATTATGATCGTATCCGCCGGCAGGAATCATCTGGGGGCAGGTGTCCATCACATCCAGGCCTTCGCCAAGCTCCAGCCCGTCCCGAAGATCGAGCGGCGTTCCGACCACGGGAAGATAATCCCCCGTCGGAATCAGATGATCATCCACTTTGGTGATGACATCGGCATCGATCGATACGATATGATCCCGCACCGTACCGTGATTGTGACCGGCGAGATTGAAATAGGTATGATTGGTCAGATTGCAGAGGGTGGGCTTGTCCGTCACAGCTTCGTAACGGATGATCAGGTCGCACTGATCATTCCAGGTATAGGTCACGGTGACATCCAGATTTCCAGGATAGTTTTCCTCTCCGTCCGGAGAAATCCGGTGGAAGGAGACGGAATCCTCATGGGAGCCTTCCTTCGGCGTACCGGTCCAGAAATGAGCGGAGAAGCCGACGTTGCCGCCGTGAAGATGATTGATGCCGTGATCGTTCAGAGCAACCTGATAGGCGGTGCCGTCGATCGAAAACTTTCCGGCGCCGATCCGGTTGCCGTAGCGGCCGACCGTATCGCCGAAACAGCCGTGGGGCCCCAGATACCGGTCCAGAGAATCAAAACCAAGCGCCACATCATCCATATTGCCCCCGGCATCCGGCACGATGATGGAGGTCAGGATCGCGCCCCACTCCATGACGGAAACGGAAGCGCCCATGGCATTGGTCATGGTAAAGAGATGAACATCTTTTCCTTTGGGAGACTTTCCCCATACGGTGGACTGAATGGACATAGCAATTCTCCTCTCACATCATAAGATTATCTGGCGAACCGGACTCCTCTATTGTAGGCGATTGAAGGGGAATGTCAAGAGAAGGCGGATCCGCGGAATCGACGGAAAAAGCGGGGTGTTCCAGCCCGGAAAGCTTTCGCTGGATCGTACGGGTGCGGGAGACTGCGGAATCGATGGATTCGCCCGCCTGATCCAGACGGCGCCGGGTGTTTTCCAGGCTTTCCGCGAAACGGACGAAATCGGTGCGCACGACCTCCAGCAGTTTGAAAACCTCGCTGCTGCGGCGCTGAATCGCCAGCGTCCGGAAACCCATCTGCAGGGCGTTGAGCATGGCGGAAAAAGTGCCGGGACCGGCAATCACAATCCGGTAATCCCGCTGGAGCGATTCCACCAGTTCCGGCGTCTGGAGCGCTTCGGCATAGAGCCCTTCCACCGGAAGGAAAAGCACGGCGAAATCAGCGGTATGCGGCGGCGCAATATATTTCTCCGCGATTTTCTTCGCCTCCGCCTTTAAGCGCTGAATCAGGGCTTTGCGGGCTGCTTCGGCTCCGGCGGCATCGCCGGCCTGAGAGGCGTCCACAAGGCGGAGATAATCCTCCTGCGGAAACTTGCTGTCCACCGGAAGCCAGACAAAGCCGCCGGTCTGATCCGGCAGCCGAATGGCAAACTCCACCCGCTCCGGGGCTCCGGGAATCACTGCGATATTCTCTTCATACTGACCGGGAGAGAGGGTCTGGCGGATCAGATGAGCCAGCTGCATCTCCCCCCAGATGCCGCGGGTTTTCACGTTGGTAAGCACCTTTTTCAGATCCCCAACGCCGGCGGCGAGGCTATGCATTTCTCCGAGCCCCTTATACACGGATTCCAGCCGCTGGGAAACCTGGGCAAAGCTGGCATCCAGTTTCTTATCCAGGCTTTCGGAAAGGCGCTCGTCCACCGTTTTCCGCATCTCCGTCAGCTGACGTTCATTCTCCAGCCGAAGGGCGCTGATCCGTTCCTCCTGATTCCGGGTGGACAGGAGTACCTGGCGCTGCATGCTTTCCAGAAGCGCGGACTGGGTCTGGCCCATCTGGGTCATCAGACCGGTCAGCTGCTGCCCGGTCTGCCGGAGAGATTCCGCGTTCTGATCCTGCTGCGCGTCCAGCTCATCCAGCAGCTGACCGGCCAGCACCTGAAAATCATGATCCCGGTTCAGCTGCTCCGTTTCCAGGCGATGCGCCTGATCCCGTTGCCGGAAGAGTAGCAGAATCAGCAGCGCCAGGCAGATCAGGAGCAGCAGGGGAGTCAGCAGGGAAAGCAGATCCATGCTCAAAGCTCCCGCCGCCCTTCCAGCGCCTTGGACAGGGTTACCTCATCCGTATATTCCAGATCTCCGCCCACAGGCACGCCGTGCGCGATTCTGGTGCAGCGTACGCCCAGCGGCTTCAGGGTGCGCGCAAGATACGAAGCGGTGGCTTCTCCCTCCACGTCCGGATTGGTCGCCAGGATAATCTCCTGAACCTCTTCTGTCTCCAGACGGGTCAGAAGCTCCTTGATATGGATATCGTCCGGACCGATCCCGTTCATGGGGGAAAGGGTGCCGTGCAGCACATGGTACAGGCCGGTATAGTCATGCATCCGTTCAATGGCGGCGACGTCCCGGGGATCGCGGACGACGCAGATCTGACCGTTATGCCGTGCCGGGGATGCGCAGACCGCACAGAGATCGCCGGAGGCATAATTGCCGCAGACGCTGCAGAAGCGAATGGCTTTCCGGCCTTCCCAGAGAGCTACCGCCAGGCTGCGAACGCTGTCCAGCGGCATGGAGGCTACATGATACGCCAGCCGCTGAGCGGTTTTATGCCCGATTCCCGGGAGCTTTCCCAGCTCGATCGCCATCGTGGAAATCGGTTCGATCTGACCATCCATCAGAATAACCCACCCATTCCCGGAGCCATGCGGCTCATGGCGGCTTCACGGGCGTCTTCCCCCTTGCGCAGCGCTTCGTTAACCGCGGCAATAATCAGATCCTGAAGCATTTCGATATCATCGGGATCCACGACCTGGGGATCAATCGTAATCGCGGTGATTTCCCGCTTGCCGGAAACTTTGACGGAAACCATTCCGCCGCCGGAAGCCGCTTCATATTCCGCTTCGTCCAGCTTATCCTGCGCTTCCTGCATCTGCTGCTGCAGCTTCTGCGCCTGACGCATGAGCTGCTGCATATTGCCTCCGCCTCCGAAGCCTCCGAAATTCTGTCTGCCCATTTTCTGTTCCTCCTTTTTTTCAATCGCTGATTTATCCTTCCGTTTCCGGAATTTCCTGAGTCCGATCCGCGGGATTGCCGGAAACAAGTCCGGTAACCACGTCATCGAGAATCGCCATCACATAAGGAACCCCGTTTCCGGATTTCCCCTGAAGCAGGATTTCGCTCTGATCCAGCGTGCTCAGCGGACTGCGGGCCTGGAGCACCAGGACGGAATAATGACCGTCCTGCGGAAGCCGCAGCGCGCCGGCGATCTGGGAGCCGTTTGTTCCGTTCTTTTTGAAATTCATACAGTGCACGCCTTTTCCGCCGCGGTTCTGCGTTTCAAAGTCCATGGCGGGAAGACGTTTGCCCCATCCGCGCTCCGAGAAGAGAATGATCTCATCCTTTTCACCCAGCTGCGTGAAGAAAACAATGCTGTCGCTGCTTTCCACTGTCATTCCCTTGACGCCGGACGTAGTCCGCCCCTGAACCGGGACGGATTCCAGCGGCAGGCGGATGCTGAATCCCTTCCGTGTAATCAGCAGCACATCATCCGCTGTTTCGAGGGAGAGAATTCCGATCAGGGTATTGCCATCTTTCAGGTTCAGCGCCGGATATTTTTTGGACCGCACGTCATATTCAGAGGCGGGGGAGCGCTTGATCATGCCGTTCCCGGTGATGAACAGAAGATCCGGCTGTTCCTTCAGCTTTGCGGAGGGACAGGTCAGCATCAGCAGGGCCTGCTCTCCCTCCTCCAGGCCCATCAGCACCCCGGAAAGCAGCTGTCCCCGGTCCCGGGGCTTGCACTCCGCCAGCCTGCTGACGGGGACGGGATAGCAATAGCCGCGATCCGTGAAAATATACAGGGTTTCCGCCGTCGTGGTATTCAACTGCCATCGGGCGCTGTCTTCCAGGCTTTCCGCGGGAGCCGGCAGGGGATTCCGCTTCAGCACCGCCGGAGAAACCCGCTTCAGATAGCCGCCCCGGGTATACAGGACGACGGTATCCTCCGGAACCGGCGTATTATCGGGCAGCTCGACCGGCGTATCATCGGGAGATTCCAATGTGGTCCGCCGCTCATCCGCGTATTTTTCTCCGATTTCCTCCATTTCCTTCCGGATGACCTGGATCAGCTTCTTTTCGCTGTTCAGGATTCCTTCCAGACGATGAATCAGCTTCAGAACCTCCGCGTATTCCGCCCGAAGCGCCTCGATTTCCAGATTGGTCAGGCGCTGCAGACGCATATCAAGAATCGCCTGCGCCTGAATCTCCGAGAGGGAGAAACGCTCCATCAGGCCGGCTTTGGCTTCCTTCGGACTGCGGCTGGCCCGAATCAGCGCGATGACCTCATCCAGATTATCCAGAGCGATCATCAGACCTTCCAGAACATGAGCCCGCGCTCTGGCCTGCTTCAGCTCATACTGGGTGCGCCGGGTGACCACCGTTTTCTGATAGTCAATATAGTGGGCCAGCACCTGCTTCAGGCCCATCTGGACGGGCTTTCCGCCGGCAATGGCCACCATATTCACCCCGAAGGTGATCTGCAGATCCGAATACTTGTACAGGTAGGCCAGCACCCGCTGGGGGTCCACGTCCCGTTTCAGCTCCACCACGGCACGCATACCGGTACGGTCGCTTTCATCGCGGATATCATAGATTCCCCCCAGGGCGGCCTTCTTTTCCTCGCTGAGCTTCAGAATCTTTTCCAGCATGGCCGATTTATTCACCTGATAGGGGATCTCGGTGATGACCAGCAGCTTGCGGCCGGCGCTTCCGTCCTCCACGTGGACTCTGGCCCGAAGCGTCAGCTTGCTCCGGCCGGTCTCATACCCCCGACGGATTTCTTCATTGTTCAGCAGGATGCCTCCGGTGGGGAAATCCGGCCCGGGCAGAATGGTCATCAGTTCGTCCAGCGTGATCTCCGGATTTTCCATCTGGGCGATGGCGGCGCGAACCGCTTCCCCCAGATTGTGCGTGGGAATATTGGTGGCCAGCCCGACGGCGATCCCGCCGGCCCCGTTCACCAGCAGATTCGGAAAGCGGGCGGGAAGCATATCCGGCTCTTTCAGCGTGTCATCAAAGTTCAGCCGAAAGGGAACGGTATCCTTTTCCAGATCCCGGAGCATTTCCAGAGCCAGAGGGGTCATCCGCGCTTCCGTGTACCGCATGGCGGCGGCGCTGTCCCCGTCGATGGAACCGAAGTTCCCGTGCCCGTCCACCATCGGGGCGCGGAGGGAAAAATCCTGGGCCATATGCACCAGGGCGCCGTATACGGAGGAATCCCCGTGGGGGTGGTATTTACCCAGGCAGTCTCCGACGATTCTGGCGCATTTACGGTGCGGCTTGTCCGGCGTCGTTCCCAGCTCCATCATCGTATAGAGAATACGGCGCTGAACCGGCTTCAGTCCGTCCTCCACCCGGGGAAGGGCGCGCTCAAGAATAACGTGCTCCGCGTAAGGCATCATGCTGTTATGCATGACGTCTTCCATATTGACATCGAGAATCCGGGAGGGATCATCCTTCACGATGGGCTTTTCAGGTTCCCTGCGTCTGGCCATCGCTCAGATCCCCCCTTCCTGAGTCGGCCGGTCCGGAAGCTCAAAATCATCCGGCCGGTTAAAGTCGGCGTGCTCGGTGATATAATCCCGGCGGGGTTCCACTTTATCGCCCATCAGGACGGTGGTCAGCCGGTCCACCAGGGCGGAGTCCTCGATCGAGACCCGCATCAGCTTGCGCTGGGAGGGATCCATCGTCGTTTCCCAGAGCTGCTCCGGGTTCATCTCGCCCAGCCCTTTATAGCGCTGAAGCGTATATCCCTTGCCGGCGGCCTTCGTCGCCTTGCCGAGCTCCCTGTCGTCATAGGCATAGATCACTTTCTGGCCCTTCTGAACCTTATACAGAGGCGGCATCCCGATATAGACGTGGCCATTGGTGATCAGATCCTTCATATAGCGGAGGAAGAAGGTCAGCAGAATGGCACGGATATGGGCCCCGTCCTGATCCGCATCGGACAGAATAATCACTTTCCCGTATTTCAGATTGGACAGGGAAAAATTCTCATCAATTCCGGTACCCAGGGCGGTAATCAGGGAACGGAATTCCTCGTTGCCCAGCACCTGATCCAGATGCTTTTTTTCAACGTTCAGCGGTTTGCCGCGCAGCGGAAGAATCGCCTGAAAGCGCCGGTCCCGCCCCTGCTTGGCGCTGCCGCCGGCGGAATCGCCTTCCACAATAAACAGCTCGTTATCCTCCCATTTCCGTCCGGTACAGCTGGCCAGCTTGCCGACCAGGGGCGCCGCTTCCAGCGCGCTGGCTTTCCGGATATTATCGCGGGTTTTCCGGGCGGCCTCCCGGGCCTGAGCCGCCTTGATCGCCTTCGCCACGATGGCGGAGGCCGTTTCCTGATTCTTCAGATTGTCGAGCCAGTCCGTCATCTGCTGGCTGATCACCGCCTCCACGGCGGGACGGACTTCGCTGTTGCCCAGCCGGCCTTTGGTCTGCCCCTCAAACTGGGGATTCTTGACCATCGTGGTGAGTACGCAGGTGAGCCCTTCCCGGAAGTCCTCTCCGGAAAGGTTGTTGTCCTTTTCCTTCAGCAGGCCGGTTTTCCGGGCATAATCGTTCAGACACTTGGTAAAGGCGGCCTTGAATCCTGTTTCGTGAGAGCCGCCCTCCGGCGTATTGATATTGTTTACATAAGAGAAAAGGCTTTCCGTATAGCCGTCCGTATACTGGATGGCGGCGCGGCAGATGATGGTATCCCGGCGGCCTTCCAGATAGATGACATCCTCGCGCAGCGGCGTCTTCCCCGTGTTCAGATAAAGAACATAGTCGGAGATTCCACCTTCGTAGCGGAATACGCGGCTCCGCTCGTCGCCGGAAAGACGCTCGTCCGTGAAGGTAATCTGAACCCCCTTGTTCAGATAAGCCAGCTCCTGCAGTCTGCGGGAGACAGTCTCCGTCTGAAAACGAACGTCCTCAAAAATGGTATCGTCCGGCATAAAACGGATCAGGGTGCCCTTTTTGCGCGTGTTTCCCAGAATCTGCAGGGGACCGGAGGGCTTTCCGGCCTCAACCTTTCCGGTTTCCGGATTGAACCGGGAGGTGAATTCCATCCGGTAATGGGTCCAGTTGCGGAAGACATCCACCGAGAGCTCCCGGCTCAGCGCGTTCACCACGCTGGCGCCCACCCCGTGCAGGCCGCCGGAATAATCGTAGTTCTCATTATTGAACTTCCCGCCGGCGTGCAGCACGGTAAAGATCACTTCCACCCCGGAGATCCCCATGGTGGGATGGAGATCCACCGGCATGCCGCGGCCGTTGTCGAAAACGCTGGCCGACCCATCCTTATGAAGGGTCACCGCGACTTCCGTGGCGAAGCCGTTGGAGGCCTCGTCAATCGCGTTATCCACAATCTCCCAGAGCAGATGATGAAGCCCGCGGGAGGACGTCGTTCCGATATACATGCCGGGACGCATCCGGACGGCTTCAAGCCCCTCCAGTACCTGAATATCCCCGGCGTTATAGGTCTGCGATGCCATGAAACTTCTCCTCTTCTGATCCATACAAAAAGACTGCCTGTTTCCAGACAGTCCATTATACCATAAAATGTGGTTGAAAGGGAAGAGGGGAACAAGATAAGGGCTTTATTCGCCGTTTCCGCCGCCTCCGCCGGATTTGACTCCGAGGCGGGAACGGATGGCCTGCAGGCGTTTTTTCCGTTTTTCCCGGATGGCGAGGCGCTCGCTGAGATCCCTGGCGCCGACGCCGTAAACGAGATACAGAATCAGCCCGGAAACCAGCATGATGAAGACGGTGGACGCGCAGCGGCGGCCGGAGGCGTTCATGTTCATCCCGTCGCGGCCTTCCTCGTTGCACATGCTCTGAATCACCATGGCATAGGTGGTGCCTTCGGATTTCTGGAAGGTGGCGCCCATATCATACTCGGTAAACAGCGCGTTGAAGTTCAGCGCGAAAACCGCCAGCACGCTCGGCAGCACAATCGGCAGCTTTACCTTCAGGAAGGTCAGCAGGCTGCCGGCTCCCAGGTTTCTGGCCGCGTCCGTCAGCTCCTCGTCGATCGCGTAGAAGGAGGCTTTCACCATGCGGAGGGCGAATGGAAGCTTCACCACCGCATAGGCAATGACAATGAGGAAGCGGACATTCTCCTTATAGTAAAGATTCTGATTGAACACATACCAGACTTCGTTATTGAAGAAAATCCGGAAGCTGTAGCAGATCAGGATGGTCGGCAGAAGCCAGGGGAAAAGCAGACAGCCTTCCACGACGGCGGCGCGCTTTTTGTTTTTATGCTTGAAAATATAATTGACGGCGATCACCACGATCACACAGGCCAGCGCCGCGGCCAGCGCGGAAAGGATAAAGCTGAGCCGGATGCCGCCGACGGTTTTTTCGTTGGAAAAGACGCCTGAAATCGCGCCGATCCGGGTGGAAATCTTCCCGGTGGAGCGGGTATAGGAATAGTTTTCGATTCCGAAATAATTGGAAAGCGTCCAGCCGTTGAAATCCAGCACCTTATTGCGGACGGCTGACCAGTTCTGGAAGGAGAACACCACGATCATGACAACCGGGGTCATGTAGACAATAAAGAGGACATAGGCATAGATATGAGCCAGCACGTTGGCCACGGGATTCTGAATCTTCTGCTTGACCAGCTTTGCTTTGGTTTTGCTGACCGAGAGATAATGCCCCTTATGCTCATAATGGTTCAGGAACAGAAGCAGCACAATCGTGAAGAGGGCCAGAATCACGCTCAGCAGAGCGGCCCGGGCCTGGGGGAAGGCTTCGTCCGCCGTTGTGGATCCGGCCAGACGGACGATTTCCGGATTGATCGAGTTATAGCCCAGCAGGGTGGGGGCGCTCATGGCGCACAGGCCGGTGATAAAGGTCATGACGGTCAGGCTGAAGAGGGTGGGCAGCAGGGTAGGCATAACGACCTTCATCAGAACCTTAAAGGGTTTGGCGCCCATGTTCCGGGCGGCTTCCACCGTATTATAGTCAATGCCGCGGATGGCGTTCCGGAGGAAGAGCGCATGGTTGCTGGTGCAGGCGAAGGTCATTGTGAACAGAACCGCCTCAAAACCGGAAAACCACTGTTTATTGATCCCGGGAAACATTTCTGCCAGATATTTGGTGATCATTCCGTTGCTGTCGTACAGGAACTGATAGCCGGTCACCAGCGCCACGCCGGAATAGATCAGCGTGGTCATATATCCCAGACGAAGAATGCGGGCTCCCTTGATATCAAAATATTCGGTGAGCAGAACGATGGAGATGCCGACCACATTCACCGTGATCACCAGGCAGATCGCAAGCTTCAGCGAATTCCATACGAAGGAAGGCATGGAGCCGGCCAGGAAGAAACGAATCACCGCCAGCGGATCCGAGTTTCCCGCGGCATCCTTTGCGGTAAAAACGGAGGTCAGCGTGTTCACACACGGAATGACCATGAATCCCAGGAACAGATAAACAAACAGGACGCCGCCGAACACCTTGTAAACCATGGAGAAGTTCAGGCTGTCCTTTCTGCGCAGGGTGCTCTGCATGATCAGGCCTCCTTCCGGGGATAGGACATAATATCCGAGGGGTGAACGGCGACATGCACCTGTTCCCCGGCTTCATAGATCCGGATACCGTCATTCTTTTCAATCACCTTGATGGTCTGGCCCGCGGCCTGAATATAGTATTTGATGTAGAGGCCGTAGTATTCGCGGCTTTCGATCACGCCGTCCGCGGTGTAAACCCCTTCCGTGTCCGGCTCATTGACCCGCACCCGTTCAAGCCGGATGAAATGGTTCTGCGCGGCGGAAAGGCCCATCGCCCGGGTGATGGCATCGCCCAGCGGATTGATGTCTCCGATAAAGTTGGCGACAAATTCCGTGGCCGAAGCGTTATAGACTTCATTGGGGGTGCCGATCTGCTCAATAAAGCCCTTGTTGAATACGGCGATCCGGTCCGAGAGGGTCAGGGCCTCCTCCTGGTCATGCGTGACATAGATCGTGGTAATTCCGAAATCCTTCTGCATTTTTTTCAGCTCGTTTCGCAGCTGGACCCGGAGCTTGGCGTCCAGGTTGGACAGCGGTTCATCCATGCAGATGATGGCGGGTTCCGTTACCAGCGCCCGGGCAATCGCCACACGCTGCTGCTGCCCGCCGCTGAGCTGGGAAACCGCCTTTTTCAGCTGCTCATCGGAAAGATCCACCTTGCGGGCGATGGAAGTGACCTTCCGCTCGATTTCATCCTTCTTCAGCTTTTTGATTTTCAGGCCGAAGGCGATGTTATCGTGAACCGTCATCGTGGGAAACAGCGCATAGCTCTGGAAAACGATCCCGATGTTCCGCTTTTCGATCGGCACATGGGTAATATCCTTTCCCTGCATACGCACCGTTCCGCCGACCGGTTCTATAAAACCGGTAATCGTTCTCAGCGTCGTGGTCTTCCCGCAGCCGGAAGGCCCCAGGAAGGTGAAAAACTCGCCTTCCTTCACATGAACATTGATATTGTGCAGAGCTTCAAAATCACCGAATTTCACGACGATATCGGACAGTTGAATCATCACGCAACACCCCTTATGAATCAGGATCTGCGGAGGTTCCTCCTCCTGCGGGGAAACCTCCGTTAAAAAGGTCGGGCGAGCCCGCGAGAGCCCGCCCGAAAAGAATCCGTCCGGTTATTCCGCGGCTTTCTGAGTCAGGGTCGCCCAGTCCAGATGATCCCAGTCCGGTTCGGCGGGAGCGTCCGCGTTGTCCTTCCAGTAGAAGCCGAGGTTGGTCATGATGTTGGTCCATTCCGCGGAATGGGCGGCGACATAGGCCGCGTAGGTCAGATCGGTGCCGGCAACCTTTTCAAGCGCAAAGTTCTTGATGGCATAGATGGCGGGAACGGTCTCGAAACCGGCCTGCACAGCGGCTTCCTTGTTGCAGGGATAGGAGTCAAACTCTTCGGACCAGGCCGCCTGCACTTCGGTGGAACCGAACCACTCGGCGAAATCCTTCACGATCTGAGTCTGCGCTTCCGTCCGGCCTTCCTTTTCGAGAATGCCCAGATATTCCGCGATGTACTAGGTACCGTCGTCGATTTCCACCAGCGCCCAGTTTTCAGGCTCGAGCGTGCCCTTCAGCGGATTGGCGATATCGCCGGCCTGCGCCGCGGCGTCGATGTTGCCGTACAGAGAGGAGGAATAGAAGGTGGAAACCTGAACGTCGCCGCGGATCAGGGGATCCAGACCGTAGCTGTCACCCGTGAAGTTGCCGTTCGCACAGTACTTCCACAGAGCCTTCCAGCCGTCGAGAGAAATGCCGCCGGCGGGAGAGGCGGGATCGGCGAAGGGATACAGCATGGCGCTGTTGATGTTCGCGTTCGTGGTGCCGCCGACCTTGCCCTGGCGGTACCAGGTGTAGCCGCAGTCCACAATGTCAGCCCAGTGGGCGAAATGGAGCGGCTGACCCTTCGTTCCCAGATCATCGGTCCGGTACAGCATCAGCACGTTCTGAATCACGATACCGTAGGCTTTTCCGTCATACTTGAAGTCGCCGACCTTATCCGCCCAGGTGGGGGTCCAGTCCGCTATTTTCAGATTCTCGTAGGTGCCGCCGATCAGCTGGCCCCAGCGGGTTTCGTTCAGGCCGAAGATCAGGTCTCCGTCCTTATTCTCGTTGGCAGCCTGAACGGCGGCCGTGTCGCCGGAGATAACGGTATTATCATCGATCGAGATGTTAAATCCGGCAGCTTTGGCGGCTTCAATGAGCCAGGTGGTCCGTTCCGGCGAGTTGGAGTTGCTGTAGATCCGGATGGTGTAGTCTTCGGCGGAAGCGAAGCTCACCAGGGAGAGCAGCAAAGCAGCCGCCAGCATGATGGCAAGGATCTTTTTCATAGGGATACCTCCTGTATTCAATTTCGCCCCGAAGGGTTTCTGATGGAGTTTATTATAAACAATGTTCCCCTGATTTGCAAGAAACATTTCACGCTTCTGCGCTCCGGCGCCGGACCGGTTCAAAAAAATGAAGCGAGACAAATCCGGAAATTTATGATATAATTATAAGAATCAGTTATGAATTCATTACGGAGGAAAGCGGATGAACAGGGCAAAGGGAGTAATCCGCGGGTGAGGCCGGAGCGGATCCGGCTTGACAGCGGCCGGAAAACAGGGGATAATCTGATTGTTTACAGAAGGAGGACAGACACATGAAACGGTGGATCAGTTTATGGCTGTGCCTGTTGTTCTGCTTTTTTTCCGCCGTCAGTCTGGCGGAAGATGAAACCTCCTGGGACGAGGGGGAAACCGCCGGTATCGGAACGGACGTGGAGGGTATAACCGCTCAGGAGGAGCAGGAGACCCGTTCGCTGGATGAAGTGGATGAAAGTGAATACATCGTCACCGGAAAAGTATATGAGGAAAAGACCCTGGCGGATTTCAACAAAAATTCCCCCGCGCTTTACCGGGGACAGCAGCGGGAAGGATACGGCGGCCTTTACTCCAAAAAGGAAGCCAGCCGGGAAAACAGCATTTCCTATGCCAGCGGCAGCGTATATGAAGATATCCTGTATGTCGGGCTGCAATGGATGATCGTCCGGCGGGACGACGGGAAAATCGGCTACGTCAAGCGGGAATACATGGCCAAAAGCACCATTGAAGCGATCGATCCGGTGAATACTCCGCCCTTTAACGCGCAGAAACATGCCTGGATCGCCACCACGGCCACGACCTGTCACGTCCGGAAAACCATGGATAAAACCAAGACGCAGGACGGCGACGACGGAAACAACTGGGTGATCCTCAAGCCCGGAACGCAGATCAGCATCTGGCAGTTTTACGACGGCTGGGCGATGGTGAATTATATGCGCAGCTACGGATACATCGATCCGGACGAACTGACGGATCTGATCCCGGTCGCGCCGACCGATACGGAGCTTTATCCGGACAGTCCCATCGCTGCTTATACCAGCTATTATAAAATGAACCAGACGGAAAGCAATATCAGCCGTATTCATAATATTAAAAGGGGCTGCGAGCTGATTTCACGGACCCTGCAGCCCGGAGAAACCTTTAACGCAAACAAGATCATGGGGCCCTACAACCGCTCCAAGGGATACCAGCCGGCGCCCGTGATGATCGACGGCAAAACCGTGCCAGGGTACGGCGGAGGAACCTGCCAGGTTTCAAGCACGCTGTACAATGTCCTGATTCAGCTGCCCCGGATTCAGATCAGCTACAGGCGTCCTCACGGCGGGAACGGCGCCAGCTATCTGCCGATTCACTGTGACGCAGCGGTCGGAAACGACAGCCTGAATCTGATCTTTGTGAACGGATACGATTTCCCCGTCCGGATCGAAGGACACAGCAATGACGACGGCGCCCTGCTGGTCATGATCTACCGGGCCCACTAAGGAATGAGAAAGGAACAAATGAACAAATGAAACGTCTCCTGATTGGATTGCTGATTCTGGCTCTGCTGCTTCCCATCGCTGTCAGCGCGGAAACCGGGCCGGTTGCCTATATGTATACCTTTGAAGCCGGCGATGCGCTTGAAGGAGAAGGAGCCACGATTCTCCAGGAGCTCCTGGACGCGATTCAGATCCGGATGACGCGGCAGAACGGGAAAGAGGAGAATCTGTATCAGATCGAACTGATCTCCGAAGGAAAGTCCGCCTTTACCCTGCTCGTGCAGGATTCGGCGAATGGGGAATACAGTCTGACCTGTTCTCTGCTCGGAAAGAACAGGTTAAAGCTGGAGAAGGAACAGATCACGGATTTTCTGCGCACGCTGGTGCAGGTACTGGCGGATCTGAACGTGCTGAAGGGGGAGAGCCTGGCCAAGATCGACGGACTGGCGGTCCGGGCCGGAAACCTGCTTTCCAGACTGGAGAGGAGCAACGACGACGATATGTCGCTGGACGGTCTGGATCTGACTCCGTATCTGATGGTTCTGACGAAATATGCCACGCAGGCTGAGCACGTGGAAATGCCCGCAGACAATGAGATCTGTCCGGGAGCGGTCGGCGCCTGGCATTATCAGCTGGCGGAGGAGGATCTGAGCGCGCTCGTCGATTCAGCCCTGAATAAGCTGATGAGCATTCCGGTCATTAATGACGAGCTGAAGAGCGGCAGACTCCGGATCGGCAAACAGATCATCACGGACAGCTTTATCCGTACGCTGTTCGGAGCCATGCACGGAGACACCACGCTGGATCTTTATGAAGACGACAGAGGCCAGATGGTCCAGATGATTCTGCATATTCCGGATCTGGTCTCCCTGATGAATAAACCGGAGCTCAACGGATTGATTACCGATCCCAATTTCGCCCGGATCAGCGGCATCAGCATCACGATCGACCGGATCAGAGGGGAAGGCGTAGCGCTGACAAGCGATACCCAGATCCAAATTCTCGGGATTGACCGGAAGCTGATGGGCGTCCGCCTTGACCGGATGGCGGGTGAAAAGATTGTCGTGAAGGAAGCGAAAAAGACCTATGAGGTCGGAGAGCTGAACAGCCAGGAGCTGTGGGATCTGCTGAAATCCATGTGGTCGACCATTCTCTTCCACGCGGCGGATTTCGTGCTGGATCTTCCGCGCTGCGTTTTTGACCTGATCATCGGAAAGTTCTCCCTGTTCTGAGAACAGTCCGCACAGCACTAAGAGCGCTTTCTGTTTCTTCAGAATGCCGGACAGCCGAATGCCGATAAGGAGAGTGAACGGTCCATGAAACGAATCAAACGATATGTCGTTCCCGTCATTTTTACGGTGCTGGGAATCTGGATGATCGTGAACAAAACCGCGTCCCTGAAAATCATGGGAATCATTATGGTAGCGATCAGCGCCGTGGGTATTACGCTTCATGTGACGGACCGGGAAGAAACAAAGGTCCCCAAAATCGGCTACAGCATTCTGAACGGTCTGATCGGAGCGGCCGGAGCTTTTGTGCTGATTGTTCCTGATACAGCCTCTCAGTATGTCCGGTATCTGATTGGCGGAATTATCATTCTGTTTGCCGGAGCGACAGGATACCGCATGTATCGGAACCGGTATAAAACCCCCTTCGTAATCGCGGACGGAGTTGCCGTTGTGATGGGAATTGTGGTCTTTTTTGTGACGATGGACGAATCCTTTTTCCCTGTCGCGGCCGGCTGCTCGACGGCCTTCACGGGCCTTGCGGCTTTGCTGGGACAGATCTACGGAAAGCCGGGCCCCAAGGGAAAGAAAATCCTGAAGGTCAACTCCACGCCGATTCCGGTGCCGAACGGGGAAGAAACGCCTTCCGACGGAGCTGAGACGAATCCGGCGGAAAGCCCGGACGGGATGAATCCGGCGGAAGATCAGACGACGGAAATCCCTGCGGAAACAAACGAGACGGAAACAAAACAAACGGAAACCAGACCGGCGGAAACCAATCCAATGGAAACCCGTCCGAAGGAAACGAGTCCGGCAGAAAGCCGGCCGGAAACGGCCGCAGCCGCCCCGGAGAAGGCGGAAGGAAACGCTGAGAAGGAAGCGTAATGAACCCAACCGGACACATGCAGGAACAAAAGAGCGAGTAGGAATCGAACGGAACGGGAGACCGACCATGAGAAAGTATCGGATCGCTTTTTTCACCGTGGACTGGAATTATGAGCTTGTGGAGAGTACCCTTCACGGGCTGAAACGGTTCACGGAGGATCATGAAAATGTCAGTATTCAGGTCTTTGACTGTTTCGGAAAAGACATGGATACCCCGCGCAACCGCAGCGAGTTTGCCGTTTTCCGGCTGGCGGATCTCAGCCGCTATGACGGCGCGCTGATTCAGGGGAATCAGCTGATCTTCGAGCCGGCGAGACAGGAGCTGATCAGCCGGGTTCTGGAAACGGGAATTCCGGCCGTTACCATCGGATGCCCGATGGAAGGATGTACGCTGGTAAGAACAGACGACCGCAAGGCTCAGTATGACATGACAGCCCATTTAATCCGGGATCACGGCGCGAAAAGGCTGGCTTACCTGACCGGGATCCTGGATAACGGATGCCCGGAAGCGGAATACAGGAGAGACGGTTTTCTGGATGCCTGCCGGGATTTCGGCATTGATTCCCGGTCCTTTACGGTCATTCCCGGCACCTGGCGTACGGAGGACGGAAGCCGCGCGGTCAAAAGTATCCTGAAGGATGATCTTCCCATGCCGGATGCTTTTGTCTGTGCCAATGACGAGATGGCGCTGGGCGTGATTGACGCGCTGTCTGCCGCGGGGTTTCATGTTCCGGAAGACGTAATGGTGACGGGATACGACAATATCATGAGCGCCAGGGTTTCAAATCCCCGGCTGAGCACCGTCGCCATCGACAGCAACAAACAGTATTATTTCGGCATGCAGGTGCTGATCGACAGGATCAACGGGATCGATATGCAGGAGGAAGTGATTTTTCCGCACGAGCTGATCCTGTCAGAATCCTGCGGCTGCAAAGAAGCCGAGGGCCGGGATCAGGCCAGAATTGAATTTTTCGAGCAGACCCAGTTGTTGAAACGGTTTTATCTGATGCAGGATCAGCTGGCGGAGGAGCTGTTCAGCGCTCCGGATTTACTGGAACTGATGAACGCGGTGGAACAGAACCGGAAAATTTTCGGGTGTGACAGCGTCTATCTTTGCATGAACGACTACTATTATGACAGCTATGACCGGAATAACTGGCAGGAAGATTCCGAGGATTTCGGAAAAAACATGGTGATGGCTGCCTGCGGCGTCAGCATCAAAAGCGGAAACCGCCGTTACAGGGGAGAACGCTTTGAAACCGGAAAGCTTCTTCCGCCTTCCCTGATGGAACAGGAACGGTTTCTGATCTTTTACCCGCTGCATTATACGACTTATTCCATCGGATATGTGGCCATGAACAGCATCAGCGTAGCGGCCAAGCTGAATCTTCATGAAAGTATTCTGAGTTTCCTTGAAATCGCCATTGATAACGTCCGGAAGAAAATGCTGCTGCGGCAGCTCAATGACGTACTGGACGATCTGTATGTCCATGACGGGCTGACGAAGCTTTTCAACCGCTTCGGATACGAACGGTATGCGGAGGAGATCTACCGGCAGTTCCTGGAGGAAACCGGCAGCGCGCAGATTCTGTTCATCGATATGGACAATCTGAAAGTGATCAATGACCAGCTGGGTCATGAAGCCGGGGACGAGGCCATCCAGCTGAGCGCCAATACCCTGAAGAAGGTATGCGGAGAACGGGATTTTCTGATGCGCTACGGCGGAGATGAATTCCTGATCATCGCAGCCGGGACGGAAGCCAATCTTGCCGAACGGATTGAGGCGGAGCTGGCCAGATGCCGGTGCGCTTCCGATCCGGCCATCCGGCTCGGGATGAGCATCGGCGGCGTGACAGCCACCGCGGAGGAAGAGAGAAGCCTGGAATCCTGCGTGCAGGAAGCGGATTCGATCATGTATGAGATCAAACGGAAACGGAAAAAGATCCGGTAACGCCTGGTACGAGTGGTCAGACAGACTGCAAAAAATGCAGATTCAGTACAAACGGCCGGAAAAAAACATTGACACTTTCCACCGAAACCGGTACAATAATTGAAGAATGAAGCGCTCAGCAGCATATCGCTTTTCCGGTTGTTTATGACGGATTCAGCAGAGAGAGTCTCTGTTGGAATAATAAAAAAGGAGGATCCATCTCTATGAAGAAACTCGTAGCCCTGGTCCTGGCGCTCCTCGTGGCGCTGAGCTGCACCGCAGTGTTTGCGGAAGCAAAGACTGAGTACAACGTCGAAGTGCTCGTCTGGAAGTTCGATGATACCTATGGCTCCACCGTTCGTCAGGGAATGATGAAGTGGGCGGAAGCCGTCGGCGACGAACTGGGAGTCAAGATCAACCTGACGATGAACGATGCCGGTGACGACATGGCCAAGCAGGTTGAGCAGTGCGATCAGGTGATCGGCAAGAACCCCGACTTCGTGATCATCAATCTGGCGGAGCCCGCCGGCGGACAGACCCTGGTGGACAAGCTGACGGCCGCGAAGATCCCCTTCCTGTACTACAACATTCCGCCGTCTGAAGAAACCTATGAATCCGTCGTGAAGAACGCCGGCGCTTTCTTCGTAGGCACGCTGCCCCGTGAAGCGGGCGACATGCAGGGCGAAATCCTGGCTGACCTGTGGGCGGCTGATTCCGCCAAGATCGACCTGAACGGCGACGGCAAGGTGCAGTTCGTCGAGTTCAAGGGCGTTGCGAACAACCCCGAAGCCATTGCCCGGACGCAGTATTCCGAGGAAACCGCCGTGGCGCTGGGCGTGCCGCTGGAAATGGTCACCGAGACGATCGTGGCTGACTGGGATACCACCAAGGCCAACGACGCCATGCTGTCCACCTGGCAGGCTCATCCGGAACTCGAGCTGGTTTTCGCCAACAATGACGATATGGCCATCGGCGTTATCGCCGCTCTGAACCAGTCCGGCTACAACACCGGCAACGAAGGCGACAAGTCCATCGCCGTCATCGGTGTGGACGCGACCGACGCCGCGATCGAAGCGATCAAGGCCGGTAAGATGACCGCTACCGTCAAGCAGGACGGCGATGCCATGGGCGAAGCCAACATCCGCTTCATGATGAACTACCTGCTGAACGGCAAATGGTACGAAGGTCTGGAAGACAAGTATAAGCTGAACGACGACGGCGTATCCGTGTATATCCCCTACGCCAAGATCACCTCTGAAAGCATCAAGTAAGCCTTTCAGAACCAGATCCGGAGAAACAACGGTTCCGGCGACTTAGGTCGCCGGAACCATTTTGAAGCATTCCGGTTCTTCGCGTCCGGAAACGATGTCTTCCGCCCCGCGCTCAGGAAGACACCGTTTGCGGATACGTTGTTATACGGGAATCTCACAGTAATGAAAGAAAAGAGGTGGTTCCATTCATGTCCGAAAAGCAAGAGTTCCGGGATAAGACGCCTTTCCTGCTGGAGATGCTGGACATTGAAAAAACATTTCCGGGCGTTAAAGCCCTGGATCATGCCAGACTGCAGCTTCGCTCCGGAACGGTGCATGCTTTGATGGGGGAGAACGGAGCCGGCAAATCCACCCTGATGAAGTGCCTGTTCGGAATCTATACCAAGGATGCGGGAACGGTCCGGCTGAACGGGGAATCCGTCGCGTTTACCAGCCCGCGGGACGCGCTGGATAACGGCGTGGCCATGGTTCATCAGGAGCTGAACCAGGTTCTCAGACGGAATGTGATGGAAAACGTCTGGCTGGGCCGCTTTCCGACCACCCGGCTGGGCACCGTGGATACCAAGAAAATGTACGCGGATACAAAGGATGTATTCGAAAAGCTTGAGATCGATGTGGATCCGAAACAGATCATCGGAACGCTTTCCGTATCCAAGCGGCAGATGGTTGAAATTGCCAAAGCCGTGTCCTTTAACGCAAAAATCCTGGTACTGGACGAGCCTACCAGTTCCCTGACCGAGGATGAGGTGGAGCATCTGTTCCGCATCATGAAACGCCTGACGGCTGAAGGAGTCGGAATCATCTACATCAGCCACAAGATGGATGAAATCCTGCGCATCTCCGATGAAGTGACCATCATGCGGGACGGACAGTGGATCGCGACAAAATCCGCCGATGATCTGACGAAGGAACAGATCATCCGGCTGATGGTCGGCCGGGAAATGACCAATCAGTTTCCGCCGAAAAACAACCAGGTGGGGGATGTGCTGCTGGATGTAAAGAACCTTTCCGGCATGTATGAACCAACCTGCCATGAAGTCAGTTTTCAGCTTCATAAGGGAGAAGTGCTGGGCGTGGCCGGGCTGGTCGGTTCCCGAAGAACGGAGTTACTGAATACGCTGTTCGGATATTTCACCAAGGGCGGGGGCCAGGTGGACATGAACGGAAAAAGGATCAGTAACGTGACCACCGACGAAGCCAGAAAAAACGGATTTGCCCTGATTACCGAGGAACGCAGAGCGACCGGTATTTTCAGTGAAAACACCATTCTGTTCAACTCGGTCATCGCCAATGTGGACGCTTACGGCAAACCGCTTCTGAACAGCCGCAAAATGGACAAGGATACGGACTGGGTCATTGATTCCATCAAGGTCAAAACTCCAAGCAAGAAAACGAGAATCAAAAGCCTGTCCGGCGGGAATCAGCAGAAGGTGATCATCGGCCGGTGGCTGCTGACCAATCCGGATGTTCTGCTGCTGGACGAGCCCACCCGCGGTATCGACGTCGGAGCGAAATATGAGATCTATCAGCTGATTCTGAATCTGGCCGAACAGGGCAAGGGTATCATGATGGTTTCCAGCGAAATGCCGGAGCTGCTGGGCATCTGTGACCGGATTCTGGTCATGAGCAATGGAAAACTGGCCGGAATTGTGGAGCGCGGAAAAGACTTTGGAGATATCCCCGGAGAACAGGAAACGATCATGGCGCTGGCCGCCAAATATGTGTGAGGTGAACGCAGATGAAGAAGAGAAGTGTAATCAGCATCATCATGCTGGTCGTGCTGGTCGCCGGCATTGCCCTGACAATCTACGGAATTACCGGTACCGCGATCTATGACCAGGCGGCGGCCGCCATGGGGACGGACAAAAAGGCGGCCATGGGCTTTATTCAGGCTCCGGATACGCTGAAAGAGCTGGGCTCCCTGGAAAAAATCGGAGCGGACAGGGCGAAAGCTTTCCTGAAAAGTCTGGGGCTGGATGCCGAAGCGGTGGACGCCGCGGTGGATGAGCGGGCGGCCTATGAGTCCGCTGTAACCAACAGCAAGGACCGGACGAAGTTTTTAGCCTATGCGCAGAGCGTTGATCCGTCTGTGACGGCGGACAACCTGAACGATCTGATCAAGGACCGGGAAAAGAGCGAACCCATGCGGGCCGCCATGGCGATGCAGGAGCTTGGTCTGACCGATGAAGCCGCTTTCGAAGCGATTGCCTCGAATGAAAAGCTGCTGACGCTGTATCGGGAAGGCATTCCGAAGCTGCTGGAAAACAGTCATATGACCAGCGCCGTAACGGTTCAGTTTATCGGTATCGTACTGATTGTCGGCGCGCTGGCCTATTTCCTGATCCAGGCGATGGACATTAAGCCCCGGCGCAGAACCCGCGCGGTCAATCCGAAAGCATCCAGGGTGACGGGATTCCTGCTGAATTATGCCCTGTTTATCATCCTGGGTCTCATTCTGGTGGTGGTTTCCATCATCCGGATTGATTTCCTGAGCATGACCAATATTCTGAATATTCTTCAGAACGCTTCCACCAAGGGAATTCTGGCCCTCGGCTGCGCCGGCCTGATCGTGCTGGCCGGCACGGATCTGTCCATCGGCCGGGTTCTGGGAATTTCCGCCGCTGTGACAGCGTCCCTGGTGCAGTCCACCAGCTATGTCAGCCGGATGTATCCGACCATGGTGAATTCCCTGGGCGGATTCGGCCTTCTGATTCCGCTGTTCGCCTCCATTGCCATCGCTGTCATTTTCTCCCTGATTAACGGTTTCGGCGTGGCTAAGCTGCATCTGCATGCCTTCATCGTGACGCTGGGCACCCAGCTGATCGCATACGGTGTCAACTGCCTGTATATTGAATCCCAGCCTTCCGGAACGGCTCAGGCACTGTCGACCTTTGATCCCACCTTCCTGAATGTGGCAGCCGGCGCCATTTATATCGGCGAACTGCGAATTCCGCTGGTGGTGCTCTACTTCATTTTCCTGGCCGTCATCGTATGGGTCATCTGGAACAAAACAAAACTGGGCAAGAACATGTTCGCGGTGGGCGGCAATACGGAAGCCGCTGCCGTATCCGGCGTGAACGTGGCCAAAACGATCATGCTGGTGTATCTGATGGCCGGTGTCCTCTACGGAATTGCTTCCTTCCTGGAAGCGGCCCGAATCACCTCGGTCGGCGCGAACACCGGTCTGAACTACGAAACGGATGCGATCAGCGCGGTGGTTGTCGGCGGCGTCAGCTTCTCGGGCGGCGTCGGTACGATTCAGGGCGTTGTCATTGGCGCCGTGATCATGCAGGCCATTGTTTACGCCCTGCAGTTCCTGGGCGTAAATCCCTATATTCAGTACATTATCCGCGGCCTGATTATTATTCTGGCGGTTTCGATTGACGTACGCAAGTACATCGTAAAGAAGTAAGCCCATGAAGAATGAAGATTCCATCCGGGAAGCCCGCGCTGAGATGGAAGCGGCCAAGAATCAGTCGGAACGGCAGTTCTCCGGGGAGCAGAAGCTGCCCAGACGCTTCCGGATTTATGACAAAATCAAGGACAATGTTTCCCTGAAAACCGTTGATACGGTGATCGCGGTCACGGCTCTGGCGATCGTTGCGCTGCTGATCTACGGGATTCTGACCGGGAACAGAGGATAATGAAGACAGAAAATATAAGGAGGAACGAATCATGGTGGAGAAGTCTTTCAAAAAAGGTGAAGTGATTTT
This sequence comes from Clostridia bacterium, assembly GCA_017652125.1. Taxonomy (GTDB): domain Bacteria; phylum Bacillota; class Clostridia; order Christensenellales; family Aristaeellaceae; genus Aristaeella. Next base: position 22,705 of record JAGCBO010000236.1, read on the forward strand.
CCGGGAGGGCGATTTTCAGGATACTTTCTATAAAGTATTATCCGGAAATGTTCAGGTTTATCTGGGATACGGTACGATGGATCAAAAGCTGATCACCACACTCGGCGCCGGAGAATACTTCGGGGAAATGGGTGTGATCGAAACCAAAGCCCGGAGCGCGACGGTGACCGCTGGAGCGGAAGAGGTTGTCACCGAGGAGTATACCTCGGACGATCTGAACCGCTTTTTCACGGACAACCCCAATCAGATCCTGACGATCATGGAACAGATCGGCAAACGGATCGGTTCTCTGGACAAGGATTATAAGGATGCGATGGACGCCGTTCGCGCGCTGGAAGCCGGCAATGAGAAACAGTCCGGCGGCATTCTGGATAAAATTCTGAAAGCGGTCGGTTTCTACAGGTCCAACCGGAAGCTGGCAGAAAAACTGAGCGCGGAGGAAACGATTGAACCGCAGCGCATCCCGAATGACCCCGGCGCCAGACTGGAGACATTCAACAAGGGTACCGTGATCTGCAAGCAGGGAAGTGTGATCCGCTGCATGTATTATCTGCACTCCGGCGAAGCCGGCGTCTATACCGGGTTCGGAACGCCTGAGGAGCTGAAGATTGCCACCGTCTATACGGATCAGATGTTCGGAGAAATGGGCCTGCTTACGGGCGAGCCCCGTTCCGCGACGGTTGTGGCCGAAATGGATAATACGCTGGTGGAAGTCTTCCTCTGGGACGATCTGCTTGACATGTTTAAGACGAATCCCGCCAAGGTGGATTCGATCATCCGGTATTTATCCTACAGGCTTCGGAATCTGGACAGGAATTATATGAAAGCCTGCCAGAAGGTTTACGAGCTGTCCGAAGCGAAGGAAGCATAAGATCAGCATGTATTGCAGACAGTGTCAGAAAAGCATTGAAATGGACGGAACCGTTTTCTGTCCTTACTGCGGAAGCAGGCTGGTGACAGAGGAAACCGGGGAAGCGCAGGAGAACGAAGCGAAAAAATGGCTTACAAAAGCGCTGGCGGTAACCAGCTTTCCGGAACGAAAAAAAATTCTGCAGCAGGGCCTTCAGCAGGTTCCCGATTCGAAGCTGCTTCAATGGGAACTGCTGTTCATCGGGGAACCTGTACGGAAGCCGCCCAAGGGAAGACTGGATTATTCCATCATTAAGTGCTGGATTCTGCAGATTTATCTGAAGCCGGAAGAGTTTACACCGGATGAAAAAACGGCCATGAGAGAAAAGCTGTTCGATGATCCGCAGCTGAATCGGACGGCGGCCATGTTCGGCGACCCGGAAAAGAAAAAAGAGGAATATCTGGAAAGGATCTGCCGGGATTATATTGCGGTCTTCATGGAGGAAGACAACCGGCTGATGGGCAGCATTTTCGGGTTCAAAAGAGAAAAGAACAGGGAAAAGTATCTGGCGGGACCGGCGGCGGATATGATCCGGAGAATGAAAACAGACGACGGTCTGACCGCGGATCAGCGTGAACAGTTGGCGAATACCTTTTATCGCGCTTTTTCTCAGAGAATGAACGGAAAAACGGCGTTTCTGGATGAAGCGCTTCAGGCCTGACCGAGAAAAGCGGAAATCAGCTCACTGGCTTCCGCTTCCGGATCCCCGGACATATTCAGCCAGTGGATGCGCGGATCCCGCCGGAACCAGGTCATCTGACGTTTGGCAAAGCGCTTGATCGCTTTGGAAAGTTCCTCTTTCATCTGCTCATATTCCATTTCCCCGGTCAGGTACCAGGTGAGGTATTTGTATTCCAGACCGAGCTTAACCAGGAAATCCCTGCTGACTCCCTGATCCAGCAGGGATTTTACTTCATCCGTCATTCCCTGATTCAGACGGCGGTCCAGCCGCTCGTCAATCCGTTCCTTCAGCTTCTCCCTGGGCCAGGTGACGCCAAGCTTCAGCACCTCAAAACGGGGAGATTTTCCTGCGGGATGATAGTCGTCCTGGGCCAGGCGCTCCAGAGCGCGCATGACTCTGTGGCGGTTCTTCGGATCAATGTCCACGGAAGGAAGCTGCTCCTTCAGCATCTGATACAGAACGGGAGTCTCCAGCATTTCAAGCTTTTCCCGGAGAGAATGATCCGGCGCGCGGTCGCTCAGCAGATACCCGTCCGCCACCGCGTCGATGTACAGACCGGTCCCTCCCACAAGGAACGGGACATGCCCCCGCCGCAGAATCTGATCCGCGGCTTCATAGGCCAGGCGCTGGTAATCCGCCATGGAAAAAAACTGGCCCGGATCCACCACGTCGAGCAGGTGATGCGGAACGCCGTTCATTTCAGCTTCAGTCACTTTTCCGGATCCAAGATCCATTTTCCGGTATACCTGGCGGGAATCAGCGGAAATAATCTCTCCCTGAAAGCGGGAAGCGAGCTTTATGCCGAGTGCGCTTTTGCCGGAAGCATTGGTTCCGGCCAGGACGACCATTTTGGGCAGCATGGACACATTCCTCCGGATGACCCCGCAAAGGATAATTTCTTTCCCCTGCGGTTTTTTGTACCGGCATCATAACACAGGAAGGATTCTCCGGCAAGCCAAACCGGAAGATCTTCCGGAGCGGATTGTATATTTTGAAGAAGAAGGCACAGCGGAATACAAAATATGGGAATATTTGCAAAAAATGCTTGACATGAAAACAGGAATGGATATACTGATGAAGCAATAAATTCCTAAGGAGGAACCCAGAATGAACAAGGGTGAACTGATTACGGCGCTGGTTGCCAAGACTCAACTGTCCAGGAAGAATGCTGAAGCGGCTCTGAACGCCACGCTGGATACCATTTCCGACGCGATGGTGAAGGGCGAGAAGGTTCAGCTGATCGGTTTCGGCACTTTTGAAGCGAAAGAACGTCCCGCCCGCGTGGCCCGGAACCCCCGGACCGGTGAAGCGGTTAAAATTGCCGCCAGCAAGGCTCCTGTTTTCAAAGCCGGCAAAGCGCTGAAGGACGCCGTGAACAAGTAAGCATCATTTTTCAGTCCGCGGTTTTCACAAACCGCGGATTTAGTTATTCATGCTCTGTGAAAAAGGTTGCAAAGAGTACTGAATTGTGATAGAATTACGCCAGATATAGGAAAAAACAGGAGGAGATGGCATGTTCGCAGAAAGAAAGAGCAAGCGAATTTTCACGACATGCGTCGTGGCTGTTCTTGCTTTATGTTTTGCGATTCTGTCTCTGGCTGAGATCAAAATGCCGGAGGCCTCCGGGAAGTCCGTGGTGAAAAAAGGGGATCTGGTCATCGATAACAGCCATATGGATCAGGGCTATATCATGATCAAGGCGACAGCCAGCAAAAAAAGATACAAGGTCAGGATCACTACTTCTGGCGCTAAGCTGAACTATGATCTGAACAGCAAGGGCGAATACGAAGTATTTCCTCTGCAGTTCGGCAACGGGAAATATGAAGTCGGTCTTTACCGGCAGGCCAGCGGAACCAAGTATGAAGCGGTGGGCAAGGCGAACCTGAAGGTGAAGATGGACGACGAGCTGAACTGCTTTCTTTATCCGAACCAGTACGTGAACTATAACGAGAAAACGGAATGCGTGGTGGCAGCTTCGGAGATGTGTTCCGGCATGACCGATCAGGCTGAAATTTTCAAGACGGTCTGCAATTATATCAAATCCAATTTTGTCTATGATTTTATTAAGAGCGTAACCGTGGGGAAGGGCGTGCTTCCGGATATTGACGGATGCTGGAGCACGAAGATGGGGATCTGCCAGGATCTCTCCGCAATGACCTGCGCGATGCTTCGCAGTCAGGGAGTTCCGGCGCGGCTGATGATCGGTACTCTGGGTGTCAATACCTATCATGCCTGGGTGATGGCGGTTGTCAACGGAGAAGAAAAATTCTTTGACCCGACAGCTGAACTGAACGCAAGCTCCAAGACGGACACTTACACAACGGAACGCTACTATTAATCCGGACACAGATCGTGCAAAATGGAGGGTGAATCGAATGGCATTCGGAGCGAAGAAAAAGAATCAGATCATGTCGTCTGAGGAATTGAGCAGCTTCTGCGATCAGATTGCGCTGATGCTCAGTTCCGGCATGACGCTCCGGGACGGCATTAAGATGCTGGCCGAAGACGAGATGAAGGAAAAGGACAATAAAGTCCATCCTTATACAGATCTTTATCAGGTTGTGGATGAGACCGGGTCTCTTTATGTGGCCATGAAGGAGCATGAAGAAAGCTGGCCGCAGTACATGATCGAAATGGTCGGGATCGGTGAACAGACCGGCCGGCTGGAAGATATCATGATCAGCCTGTCTACCTACTACCAGCGTGAAGGCCGGATCCGGACTGCCGCGATGAGCGCGATTACTTACCCGCTCGTGCTCGGCGTCATGATGGTTGTGATCATCGGCATTCTGCTCTGGCGGGTTCTGCCCGTTTTCCGTCGGGTGCTTGAATCTCTCGGTGTCGGAGCCAGCGGGAGCGGATCGCTTCTCATGCGGGTCGGTACGATCGTTGGCTGGGCTGTGCTGATTCTGATCGCTTTGGTTGTTGTGATTGCAATCGTCATCATGATTCTGATGAAGACCAAGGCGAAGGACAAGACGCTGAAATTCCTGAAAAATCTGTTCCCGCAGGTTCGGAAGCTTACGGAACAGCTGTCCGCCTCCCGCGTGGCCGGTATTCTCGGGCTGATGCTTTCCAGCGGTTTCCCCATGGAGAACGCTCTGGAAATGGCTCCGGCGGCTCTTGCGGATCAGGAATCCATCGATAAGGTTGAGATCATCCGGAAAAAGATGAAAGATGAGGGAGAAACCTTCTCCGACGCGCTGGCCCAGAGCGGTCTGTTTGCGGACTTCCATAACAGAATGCTGAAAGTCGGCGCGGCATCCGGTCATGAACCCCAGGTAATGTCCAAAATTGCCAGCATCTATGAGGAACAGGTGGAGGACGGACTGGATCGCCTGATTTCCATTGTAGAACCGACGCTTGTCGCACTGCTGAGCGTCGTCATCGGCGCGATTCTGCTGAGCGTCATGCTGCCGATGGCCGCTGTACTGAGCTCGATGTAATCCCCGGATGATTCAAGTGTTCTCATTATACTTCCTGAATACTGGAGAAATGAGCAGACGAAATGAGTATCAATAAAAAAGATGTTGGAGCGATCCTCATCTTCGTCGCGCTCATTGTCGGTTTTATTCTGTTAGTGAACGGAATAACCAATAAGGGCAGTTCACGGGAGATGGACATTGTACGGGACGCTGTTAAAAATGCTTCTCTGACCTGTTATGCGGTCGAGGGAATGTATCCCAATGATCTGACATATCTCAAAGAGCATTACAATCTTTCCTACAATGAAGACAAATACATTGTTTACTATGAACCGCTGGCATCCAATCTGATGCCGTCCATCAAGGTGGCTGAAAGGGGGGTTATGGACCTGTGAGCAAAACAGTCGGACATAATCCCCGTACCATTCAGAATGTATTCATTCTTTTGCTGTTGTCCGTGTTTGCCTGTCTGAGCACCTTCCTTGTGACGATGGGGGCCCAGGCCTATCGCAGCGCTGTGGACCGGGCGGATAAAAATAATTCTTCCCGGATCATGACAGCCGTTGTGCGAAGCGCTGTCTGGGGCGAAGACGGCGGACAGCTTCGGGTTGAGAATTATGATCAGCTCGGAATGAAAGTGCTCAGCATCATGAATGAGTACGACGGGGAACAGTATTTCAAGCGCATCTATTGCATGGATGGAAAACTGTATGAATGCTTCCAGGGAGCTGAATCCGAATTTGATCCGGAATACGGCGAGGATCTGTGCGACCTGAAAGGATTTGAACCCTCGATTGAAGGAAAAATGCTGACTGTGAAACTGACAGCGCCGGATGATTCCGTCCGAGTCATTCACACCTACCTGAGAGCGGGAGGTGCTGACGAATGAAAGAAGGCGGACGCGCAAACGCGCTGCTTGTGGAACTGATGATTGTTATCTTTTTCTTCATGATCGCCTCCATGACACTGGTGGAGCTCTTTGCTTCCTCCAAACTGAAAAGCATGGAAGCCAAAGCGCTGAATGACTCCATGCTGGAGACGCAGAACATCGCGGATCAGCTGTATGGATCTGAAAACGCTGAAAAGACGCTGACAGGTCTCGGGTTCCGGAATGAAAACAACGCCTGGGTGATGGAATACGACGGGTATACGATTCGGGTCACCCATCGGGAAGAAGAAACGGAAAGCGGTATTCTCGATACCTACGACGTTGCTTCTTATCTGAAAGATAAACAGCTCATCTCACTTCCTTCCACCCGTTTTTATCCGAAGGAGGTGACCCCATGAAGCGTAAGATTGCTCTGGGTCCCGGCGCCGCATCCCTCATTCTGATTGTGGTTGCCCTGAGTCTGGCCATGATGGCCATGCTGACGATTATCGGATCCAGAAATGATTACAGTCTCTGTTACAGAAGCGCCAGCATGATTGAGAAGGTGTATGAACTGAATGCGGCATCAGAACAGCGGCTGGCTGAGCTGGATGGGATTGTGGCTTCCGCTCTTGGCGAAGAGAATGAGGAACTGTTCCTGAAAAAGATTCAGGGATCTCTTCCGAAGGATATGACTCTGGAAGACGATCTGGTATCATGGAGTGAACCCCTGGAAAATCGCACGCTTGAATGTACGGTGCGGATCCGGAAAACAAATGACACAAACAGAATTCAATGGGTATCGCATAAACTGAAAGTCAATGAGCCGGAGGAAGATTGGGAATGGTAGAGACCTTAGATGAAATCCTGAGAAAGGCATTGCAGTTTAAAGGCTCGGACGTATTTGTCGTTCCCGGCTCGCCCATTATGACAAAAGCCAGCGGAAAGATGATTCCGATTACCGAAGCCCGCGCTCTGCCCGCGGATATCAGCGTTCTTGTGGACCGCGCCTATGAGCTTTCCGGTAGAGGCCGGGAAATTCTTGAGGAAGAAGGCGACGATGATTTCAGCTTTGCTGTGCGGGATCTGAGCCGTTTCCGCTGCAATACCTACCGGCAGCGCGGCAGCCTGGCCATGACCTGCCGTGTCGTTGCCTTCGGTATTCCGGATCCGCAGGAATGTCATGTTCCGGACGTGGTCATGCGGCTGGCTGATCTGAGAAGCGGTATGATTCTGGTTACCGGTCCTGCAGGCAACGGTAAAAGTACGACGCTGGCCTGTCTGGTGGATAAGATTAACCGGACGCGCAACGGTCATATTATCACCATTGAAGATCCTATTGAGTATCTGCACCCGCACAAACAGTGCATTGTATCCCAGCGCGAAGTTCCCGGCGACGCGTCCACTTTTGCCCGTGCGCTGAGAGCCGCTCTGCGGCAGGCGCCGGATGTTATTATGCTGGGTGAGATGCGTGATATTGAAACCATTTCCACCGCCATTACCGCTGCTGAAACCGGCCATTTGCTGCTCAGTTCGCTGCACACGCTGGGCGCAGCCAAAACAATCGATCGTGTCATCGACGCTTTCCCGGCCAATCAGCAGAACCAGATCCGGGCTCAGCTGTCCATGGTTCTGCGCGCGGTTGTCAGTCAGCGCCTGATTCTGACAAAAGACGGATCGCTCCATCCCGTGTTTGAGGTCATGTGCGTCAATCCCGCCATTCAGAATCTGATCCGCGAAGGAAAAACGCACCAGATCGATAACGCGATCTTCGGCGGCGGCGCGGATATGCTGTCCATGGATACAGAGCTGGCCAGACTGCTGAGAGACGGACGGATCGACAGGGAACAGGCACAGCTTCTGGCCATTCATCCGGAAACCGTGGAACGGCAGGCCCGATTTATGAAATAACCCGGCTTTGCCGGTTTTGGAAGGCAGATGCTTCGAAAAGGACGGAGCGTCTGCTTTTTCTTTGTATCTTTCTTGTGTTTCGGGATAATTATGAGTATACTGTATATAATCATCGATCCATTGAGATCGGACAGAAAAGGAGAGAAGAATCATGAAGAAAATGATTGCCTTGGTTTTGGCTGTAATGATGCTCGTTCCCGCTTTTGCTCTGGCGGACAACATCATTAAGATCGGCGTTTATGAACCCGCGTCCGGCGATTCCGGCGCCGGCGGAAAACAGGAAACCCTGGGCGTACAGTATGCGAATTTCAAGACCCCCACTGTAACCATCGGAGATACAGAATACAAGGTCGAACTGGTGACGGCTGACAACGGCTCTTCCACCGATAAGGCTCCTTCCGCCGCACAGAAGCTCGTTTCTGAAAATGTGAGCGTCGTTCTCGGATCCTATGGTTCCGGCGTTTCCATTGCCGGTTCCGACTATTTCAAAAACGCAAACATTCCCGCGATCGGTCTGACCTGCACCAATCCCCAGGTTACCGCCGGGAACTCTCATTACTTCCGCATCTGCTTCCTGGATCCCTTCCAGGGAACCGTCCTGGCGAACTACGCCAAGGATGCGCTGGGCGCCTCCACCGTATACTGCCTCGGCGAACTGGGCAACGATTATGACCAGGGCCTGATCACCTACTTCAAGCAGGCGTTTGAAGGACTGGGCGGCATGGTGATCACCGAGTCTTTCCCCACCGGAACGGCTGATTTCACTTCCTATCTGACGAATGCGACCGCCTATGGCGCGGATGTATTCTTCTGCCCGGTTTCCATCGCTTATTCCACTCAGATCATTCAGCAGGCTTCAGCTCAGGGCCTGGCCATCGCCATCCTGGGCGGCGACACGCTGGATTCCAACGTAGTTGCGGACGCGACCAAGGGAACCAACGTCAAGGTCGTTATCACCACCTTCTATCAGGAAGGCGCGAACGAGGAATTCGACACCGGATTCAAAGCCTGGCTGAACGAGAATCCCGATATGCTGACGAACAATGGCGGCAACGATGTGATTTCCGCAGTGTCCGTCATGGGCTATGACGGATATTATACCGCTCTGGCCGCGCTGCAGGCTGCCGGCTCTGTTGACGGCGCCGCGGTGATGGCCGCTCTGCCCGCTGTTACGATCGACGGCGTGTCCGGACATATTGCCTTTGATGAAACCGGCGACGCCATCCGCACTTCCGCTTTTGTGAAGACCGTGAATAACGAAACCGGCGCCTGGGAATTCGTTACCGAACAGTCCGTGTCCGGTAACTGATTTCCAATCCAAACCGTTATGAACGCGGCGGAGACAGCTTTGCCTCCGCCGCGGTTCTTTGATAGAAAGGGTGTGCTTTGAACGTGTGGGATACCGTATTTCCATACCTGCTGTCCGGTATTTCCGTTGGCGGTCAGTATGCGCTGATTGCAATCGGGTATACGATGGTATACGGCATTTTGCGGCTGATCAACTTTGCCCATGGCGACGTGTTCATGGTGGCCGGTATCGTCATGGTATATATCGCGTCCTCCGGTTTGCCGATCTGGGTCTGTATTCCTCTGGTTCTGCTCATTACCGTTTTTGTCGGTTTTCTGATTGAAAGAGTCGCGTACAAACCGCTTCGTTCAGCTCCCAGAATGTCCGTTATGATCTCCGCCATCGGCGTGAGCTATGCCCTGCAGAATCTGGTTCTGTATGTGACCGGCGGTCTGAACAAGCAGTATCCGACGATTCCGTGGATCTCTGATACGGTCGTGATCGGCCCGGCCAAGACCAAGCTGGTGACCGTGATTACGCCGATTCTGGTCATTGCGCTGGTGGTCGCACTGGTGCTGTTGATCAATAAAACCAAAATCGGCATGGCCATGCGCGCGGTTTCCAAAGATTTTGAAACCAGTCAGCTGATGGGAATCAAAATCAACAATGTCATTTCCGCAACCTTCATTATCGGATCCTTCCTTGCCGGCGTCGGATCGATTCTGTATTTTACCAATTATCCGACCGTTATTCAGACTTCCGGCGCGATGCCCGGTCTGAAAGCCTTCGTGGCGGCTGTTTTCGGCGGGATCGGATCCATTCCGGGCGCGGTGATCGGCGCGTTTATTATCGGAATTATGGAAAATATCATCAAAGGGCTGGATGTCATTCTGTTCAAAGCCGGCATCATCAGCGGGCCCATGGGTCTGGCCACCTTCTCGGACGCCTTTACTTTTGCCCTGCTGATCGTGATTCTGATCGTGAAACCGACGGGCCTTTTCGGTGAAAAGGTTACGGATAAGGTATGAGGTGAGCGGGATGAAAAAGAAGAACAATATAGGTTCCTATATTACGCTGGGAGTCGTGATCCTGATCTATGCCGCGGTATTCATCGCGGAGCAGACGATTCCCTCCACATCCATGCTCTTTACCGTGCTGAAAAAAGGGGCTACCTACGCCCTTGTGGCTGTTTCCATGAACCTGCTGAACGGATTTACCGGTATTTTTTCTCTCGGGCAGGCCGGATTTATGCTGATCGGCGCCTATATCTACGGCATATTCACGATTCCGGTCTCCATGAGAGGACAGGTTTACCAGTATTTTGACGGCGGCCTGGTACAGTTTACGCTGCCGATCATTATCGCCATGATCCTGGGCGGACTGGCCGCGGCCTTCTTTGCCTTCCTGATCGGTTTGCCCGTTCTGCGGCTGAAGAGCGATTACCTGGCGATCGCGACGCTCGGTTTTGCCGAGATTGTCCGGGCCATTTTTCAATGGAACGGCCTGGGGCCGGTTACCAACGGTTCCAATATGCTTCGCTCCTTCCCGAATTTCAATGATTTCAACATTACGGACGCGCAGGGCAATGTTACCGTGTATCTGTCCACGCTGATTCCCTTTATTATGTCCGGAATCTGCATTCTGATCATTGTTCTGCTGATCAACTCCAGCTATGGGCGGGCGTTTAAGGCTATCCGGGACGATGAAGTCGCGGCGGAAGCGATGGGCATCAATCTGGCCCATCACAAGAGGCTTGCTTTCTGCATCTCCTCTTTCTTTGCCGGTGTCAGCGGAGCCATGCTGGCCATGTATCAGACGACGGTTCAGGCGAAGAGTTTCACCTCCGCCATGACCTATGAAATCCTGCTGATTGTCGTAATCGGCGGAATTGGTTCCGTGACGGGGAGCGTCCTCAGCTCCTTCCTGTTTGTTGCCTGCTCCGAATGGTGGCTTCGTTTCCTGGATGAGCAGCAGATGATCGGAGATTTCCAGGTCCCGCTGCTGCGCAACGGTTTCCGCCTGGTGGTGTTTTCCGTGATCATCATGATTGTCGTACTGTTTTTCCGGAGAGGCATTATGGGAGACCGGGAGCTGTGGAACCTGAATTTTACGGGACGCAGGAAGAATAAGGGGGACGGAAAATGAGTAATATCAATGATTCGGTTCTCCGAATGGAGCATATTACGATGCAGTTTGGCGGAGTCGTGGCGATTAACGATCTGAGCCTGGAGGTTCGCCGGGGGGAAATCGTCGCCCTGATCGGACCGAACGGCGCCGGTAAGACGACCGCGTTTAACTGTATCACCGGGGTTTATGAACCGACGAACGGGGTGGTGTATTTTCAAGGGAAACCCATTGCGCTGAATCATCCGCAGGGGAAAATGATCCGACAGTATGCGGGAAGCGAAGCGGACAGATATAAGATGCTTAAGCCCATCGTCCATACACCGGACCGGATCACCCATATGGGGATCGCCAGAACATTTCAGAATATCAGACTGTTCAGCAGCCAGACGGCTTTTGAAAACGTGCTGATCGGAACGCATCTTCGCCGTACCAGCAACGTATTTACCGCAACCTTCCGGCTGAATGCCCGGGAAGAGAAAAGAAACCGGGAGAAAGCGGAAGAACTGCTGGAGATTGTCGGCCTGAAGGATGAAATGAATGAAAAGGCCACCTCCCTGCCTTACGGAAAACAGCGCAGACTTGAGATCGCGCGGGCCCTGGCCACCGATCCGTCCCTGCTGCTGCTGGACGAGCCGGCGGCCGGAATGAATCCTCAGGAGACGGATGAACTGGGCAGCTTTATCGTCGATATCAAGAATCGGTTCAAGCTGACGGTATTCATGATTGAACATCATATGAATCTGGTCATGGATATATCCGATCGCATCTACGTGCTGGACTTCGGCAAGCAAATCGCGGAAGGAACCCCGGAAGAGATTCAGAAAAATCCTGTGGTAATCGCCGCATATCTGGGGGTGGATGAAGAATGAGCAGCCTGCTGAAGGTTACGGATCTTGTCGTCAGCTACGGAGGAATTGAAGCTCTGAAGGGAATCTCCTTTGATGTCGGGCAGGGGCAGATTGTTACCCTGATCGGGGCAAACGGAGCCGGGAAGAGCACAACGCTGCGCACCATTGCCGGTCTGGTTCCGCATAAGGACGGACGGATTAATTATGAGGGCAGGGATATCACGGATTTAAACACACAGAAGATCGTGGAAAACGGGATCGCGCTGGTTCCGGAAGGAAGACGGGTATTTGCCAATCTGACCGTGCTGGAAAATCTGCGGATCGGGGCCTATCTCCGGAAGGACAAGGATCTGATCGAAGAGGATATTCAATATGTGTATGAACTGTTCCCTCGGCTGAAGGAACGATCCTGGCAGCTGGCCGGTACGCTCTCCGGAGGCGAACAGCAGATGCTTGCGGTTGGACGGGCTGTCATGACCCGTCCGAAGCTGATCATGATGGATGAGCCCAGTCTGGGATTGGCGCCTCTGGTGGTGCGGGATATTTTCTCCATTATCCGGACGCTGAAAGGCACCGGAATGACCGTTCTGCTGATTGAACAGAACGCGAATGCCGCGCTGCACGCCTGTGATTATGCGTACGTGATGGAAACAGGGAAAATAACCCTTTCCGGAACCGGAGAAGAGCTTCTGGCCAGTGAAGCGATCCAGGAAGCCTATCTGGGAAAAACAGGCCGTTAAAATCAAAACCCGTCAGCTATTGATCAGGCTGACGGGTTTCCTGTGATCAGAAGATGTGATTCCGGTCAGAAGGTTTGATTCACAAAAGTCATTAATGCAGACCAGGTAAAAACAGAATAGAAATGACCGTTTTCATCCCGACCGCAGCGAAGAGTCTGCTCCGCTTCCCGGCGGGTCAGCAGCCGGAAGCCGCTAAAGCATTCGCTTCCTACGGCTCCTTTCTGATTCAGCATGGACAGATCCGGAAGGTCATATACCGCCAGGGCCAGGGCATTGCTTTCATCGGTCATGCCCGGGGAAGAAAAGAGCAAGGGACTGATCAGCTCCAGCCGGGCCGGATCGGCAGTGATTCCTGTTTCCTCCCGGATTTCCCGAAGGGCGGCTGTCAGCGGGGGAACATCGGTTTCCAGATCTCCGGGATCCAGCAGGCCCGCGGGAGGAGAAAGCAAAAAGCGCCCGGCCGGATAACGGTATTCCAGCATCAGCAAAAGGCGCGGCTCTGTATCCGGACAACGAATCACCACAACGCAGGTCACCGCATCCGGCTGCATGGAACAGAAGGCATCTTCCGACATGGGGGCAACCATATGATCCGGAGAACGGCGGGTTGCGTTATAATAATGTTTTCCTTCCGCATACTGCAGGTCAACCACCCGCAGGAACGGCGTTTCCAGAAGAGGGAGAATCTGCTGCCTGGTGATCCTGGGCGTTTTCATTCTTTTTCTCCTTTCGCCTGATCCTGATAGACCGCACAGGCAGCACGCCCGTGTTCTTTCATGTTCAGCAGCGCGATATCGGCACATTTAAACAGATCCGGCCCGTTCGCTGTGATCTGATGCCGGAAAGCCAGGCCGGCGCTCAGAGAAATGGGCGGGATATCTTCGATCCCCTGAGAAAGCTCTTTATTGACTTTATCGATTTTCTCGGTAAAGACCCTGGCCTGGGTACGGTCCGTATTGCAGAACAGAATCACAAATTCATCTCCGCCGATCCGGCAAAGCATGTCATCTTTCCTGAAATGCTTCTGAATGGTCCGCGCCACCCGGATCAGAACCTTATCTCCCAGATCATGGCCGTACTGGTCATTGAAGGTCTTGAAGTGATCAATATCCACAATCATCAGACCGCTGTGCTCGTCTTTCCTGCAGTCCTGATAGGCTGTTTCAAAAGCGGAGCGGTTCAGCACGCCGGTCAGCGCGTCATGCGTGGCTGTGTAGGAAAGGGCCTGTTGTTTATTTTCATTATCGGTGAGCAGCATATTATAGGCATTTGCCAGACGGCGAATCTCATAGCTTCCCTGAACGGGGAGCTTTTCCTTGGTATCCAGAAAGTGAATAGCCCGCTGAATGGGATGAATCATCAGCATACGATTGGCAATGAGAGCCAGAAACGCGATCAGAATCACGAAAAAGATCAGAATCTTCTGACGGGTAACGACTTCCTGAACAAGCTTCTGATGATGATCCGCCTCTGCCCTTGATCCATCGGAGATAAGCCTGTGATTGATATCAATTTCAGAATCCATATGGGCTTTGGATTCCTGGAAACGTTCGGAAGTAATCAACGCAGATGCTTTCTCGATCTTTGCTTCAGGGGACAGGGCCTGATCCTCTTCCGAAAGAACGACGGACTGCAGAAAATCCGGATAGGCGGCAAGCGGAACCCGCAGAGTATCCGCTTTTAAACGCATGGCATAGATTTCCGCCTGATCCATCTCCCAGAAAGAAGAGAGCGCGTTTTCCAGGTGCTGATTGGCCTCGATTTTCTGATTGCGGGTCCGAAGCTCCTGGGTAGCGGCCAGCTGAGCGTTCAGGGCGCTCCGCTGCCCCTCATAGGCAAAAACATGCCCCGGATCCCCGTCTTCAATGAATCCGCGGACTTCTTTCAGCATTCCTGCGGAAAGCGAATCCAGCATACCGGTGGTCGACTGAGAGGACAGATAGTTATCAGTTATCGAAAAAACGGAATCAAAAGCGTTCTGCGTCTGATAGGTGCTGTAGATCAGTTCAATACCAAGGATCAGGCCGATCGTAATCAGCAGCACATTAAAAAGATTCATTCTGATCCCGCCGCGAATAAAACGATGAGATTCTTTCCTGGTTGAGCTCACAGTCATACTCCTGAACATCACGTCTAATCTTCAAAGTTACCGAGATATTATATCACTTCCAATTATTGTATGCAAGGTTTTTTTGATAAATCAGTTACACGGAATTTGTAAAAATCATATATACATGTAATTAATGTGTGACCTTTTTCAGCACTCCGGCATTTTTCCGGGGGAATTGTCAATCCTGCAGGATGCGTACTATAATGAGCAGACTGCAGGAAAGGAAACAAATCGGTCATGGAGTATCGGACACAGGAAGAGGAAAACGGTAAAAAACTGAAGGAAATCCTGAGGGGACCGATGAAAATCAGCTATTCTGCCCTGAAAAGCACAAAATGGAACGGAGAGATCCGCCTGAACGGAAAGATTGCGCACACGAACACCCGGGTTCAGGCCGGAGATCTGATCAGCGTCGTTTTTCCAGAAGCGAATCCTGCTTATCAGCTGAAGCCCTATGATCTGCCGCTGAAGATTGTGTATGAAGACAGAGACCTGCGCATTGTGGATAAACCCGCCGGACTGGCCAGCCAAAGCAGCAGAAATCATCCAGACGACTCGCTGGAAAATGCGCTCTATGCCTGGGACGGATGCCCGGAATCCTTTATCTATCGTCCGGTCAACCGCCTGGATAAGGGGACCGGCGGGCTGATGGTGATTGCTCGAAACGCTTATTCCCAGCATTTGCTTCAGCAGATGCTGCACACCGACCGCTTTCGCCGGTTCTATCTGGCCCGAACCGATGGCCATCCGCCGGAGGAGAAGGGAAAGATCTGTCTTCCGATCGGAAAAGCGCCGGGAATGACCCTCAAACGAATGATCTGCCCGGAGGGAAAGCCTTCTGTCACCTATTACCGCGTGATCGCGGAAGATGAGGAACACAGTCTGATTCTGCTGGAGCTCGGCACAGGCAGAACCCATCAGATCCGGGTGCATCTGAGCGCTATCGGTTGTCCGATTCAGGGAGATTTTCTGTACGGCCGGGAAGATCCGGCTGCATTTCCCGCCTGTTTTGCGCTGCACAGCGCCGGTCTGATGCTGACGCATCCGGTGACGGGAGAAACGATTCGCCGGATCTCACTGCCGGAATGGTCTCCTGAAACAGACCCTTCTGTTCTTTTCATGGACTTCCATTGACTTTCCGCTGGATTATTTTGTAAACTATATAAAATCATTTCAGGAACGCTGAAAGGAATGTGAACCGATGACCATTGTGGATTTATTGGAACGAAACGCAAGGGAATGGCCCAATGATGTAGCCCTGGTGGAAATCAATCCGGATCAGCCGGAAACAAGGCGCATTACCTGGCATGAGTTTGAACTGGTTGAACCCAGCGCAAAGCAGCCTCATTACCGCCGGGAAATGACATGGGCTGTTTTTGATGAGAAGGCGAACCGCATTGCCAATATGCTGAAGAGCCATCACGTCGGACCGGGAAACAAGGTGGCCATTCTGATGATGAACTGCATCGACTGGCTTCCGATCTATTTTGGCATTCTGAAAACCGGCGCGATCGTGGTTCCCATGAATTTCCGGTATTCAGCCAGTGAGATTGAATACTGCCTGAAGCTTTCCGAGAGCAACGTTCTGATCTTCGGCCCCGAGTTTATCGGCCGGATTGAAGAAATTGCGGACAGAATTCCGCAGGTGGCCCTGGTGTTCGAAGGCCCGGGCTGCCCGGGCTTCGCGGATGACCTGACAGAGCTGATCAACGAATGTTCCAGTACGTTTCCCCTCTGCACGCTGACAGAAGATGACGACGCGGCGATCTATTTTTCTTCCGGCACCACAGGCTTTCCAAAGGCAATTCTGCATAAACACCGCAGCCTGATCCATTCTGCACGGGTGGAACAGGCCCATCACGGCCAGACGAAGGACGACTGCTTCCTGTGCATTCCGCCGCTGTATCACACAGGCGCGAAGATGCACTGGTTCGGCAGCCTGATCTCCGGCGGCAAGGCCATGATCCTGAAGGGTACCCGTCCCCAGACGATCCTGGAGGCGGTGAGCAGCGAAAAGTGCACTATCGTTTGGCTGCTTGTGCCGTGGGCGCAGGATATCCTGACCGCGCGGGACAGCGGGGAACTGAAGATCTCGGATTACGAACTGAGCCAGTGGCGCCTGATGCACATCGGTGCGCAACCGGTGCCGCAGAGCCTGATTC
>JAGCBO010000237.1 GCA_017652125.1 Clostridia bacterium
ATCCGGATGCTGACGGACGGAGCGGTCTACCGGGATTACCCGACGCAGCTGTTTTACTGGAAAAAGCATCTGGATCCCGCCCTGCTGGAGGCGCAGAACCGGGGAGAGACCGTGGAAGCCTCTCCCGAGCTGGATGCCCTGGCGGAAGATCTGCCCCGGTGGGATCATTTTGCAATGTGTCAGGATTCGGCGGAACATTTCTGCATCCGGAAAAAGGCCTGGGAGGAAGGCTGCTGGCTGGAGGGCGTTCACGGAAGGCAGGCTCCCGGCAGCATGGCGCTCAACGATCCGGAAAGAACCCTGAGTTTTCATCTGAGGGAATGCCGGGAAAAGCATCCGGCGGGGCTGGAAGTCAGCGGTCTGTCCGGAGAGAACACGGAGTGTACGGTCTGGTTTTATTCTCCCTTCGCGCCCGCTTTTGACTTCCGGCACTATGACCGGCGTACTTATCCAACGGGCTGCTATGAAGGCTTCGATTATATGCGGCCGGATCCCTGCGGAATTGCCGTCACCTGCCGCGTTTCCGTCCGCTTCGAAGGCGGAAAGATCACGGATGCGGAGCTTGCGGAGCAATCTGAAGCCATCCGGCGGCCGCCGGTTTATCTGGAAGATCCGGAATATTATCATCAGCACAGGGCCTTCGGTTTCTGGAGCCTTCCCCGAAGGGAAACGGAAGTCGAAAGATGGACGGAGGATCAGCTGAAAGCGGCCTTTGATTTTTATGAATCGGAGGTCGAAGCAAGAAGCTGGTACGGGCTGTTCAATTACGGCGATTTCATGCATACCTATGAGGCCTGCCGCCATATGTGGCGGTGGGATGTGGGCGGCTATGCGTGGGATAACACGGAACTGGCGCCGACCTACTGGCTGTGGCTGTATTTCCTTCGTACGGGGAGCGAACGGGTATTCCGCGTGGCGGAAGCCCTGAGCCGTCATGCCGCGGATGTGGATATGTATCACTTTGGTCCGATGAAGGGCCTCGGATCAAGGCATAACGTGCGCCACTGGGGCTGTCCCTGCAAGGAACCCCGGATTTCCATGGCAGGGCATCACCGGCCCCTGTTCTACCTGACGGGAGACCGAAGAATCGGAGACTGTATGACCGACAGCCTGGCTGCGGCGGAATCCCTGCGGGAAATGCCCTGGTTCCGGCGGGAGGATGGAAGCGTCAAGGTGCGGAGCGGACCGGACTGGGCGGCGCTGGTTTCGGACTGGATGACGGCGTATGAACGAACCCTGGATCCCGTCTGGCGGCAGATGATTGAAACGGGCATCGGGGATCTGAGCCGGGCGCCGCTGGGGTTGACCTCCGGACCGGAATTCGGCTTTGATCCGGAAACAGGGCGGCTCTTTTATGAAGGAGAGGGAAAGAACCGAAGCATGCATCTGCAGGCCTGCATGGGAGAAACGGAGGTCTGGCTGGAAACGGCGGAGATGCTGGACAGCCGGCAGCTGGCCGAAATGACTGCGCGGAATGGATTGTTTTTCTTCCTTCCGGAGAAAGACCGCACAGAGCGCTCCGGGGAACTTCTGCGGGACAGGCAGTTCGGCAGTCCGGTTTATTCCGCCGAAATGCAGGCCTGGGCCGCACGGGAGATGAAGGACCGGAGGATGGCGCAGGCCATCTGGCGGAATCTGCTGGCGCTTCTGTACCGGCCGGAGGCGCCGGAAGGCTTCCGGAAGGCTGCTTACGGAACCCGGGCAGACGGAACCCCGCTTGAGGAAATCCCGTGGATTACAACCAATTTTACCGCCCAATGGTGTCTGAAGGTGATCGTGGCCGCGGAACTGATTCCGGGAACGGGGCCGGAAACCTTCGCGGAGCTGAACCGGGAGCTGCAAAAGCATCCGCCGGAATACCGCCTTTACGGAGCATGAGGAAAGATCATTTCTGTTTGGAATACAGAAAACAGGGATGACTGAGGGATAATGTCAATGAAAAGTAACATTTCCGGGCCGGCTTGTCATCCAGCACTGATTGACTTATGCACGTAGGAGAAATAATATATTTCCGAAAGGTGGGAAATGTATGATCGGGAAGAACCGTCAGAAACTTCGGAAACAGAAGGGGCTGACCCAGGAGGCGCTGGCGGAGACGGTGGGAGCGGCCCGGCA
>JAGCBO010000238.1 GCA_017652125.1 Clostridia bacterium
CCTGCCGCCACGGCGAAATTTCTTTTTCCCTATGGGGGCTGTCAAAGGATCACGCGCCCGTCGTTTCCGATCTTCCAGCGCTTCTTTCTGCGCTCCTGTTCTTTATCATGGCACGTTTTGCACAGCAGCTCCAGGTTTGACCATCCCAGCGCGATGTCTGGATTCTTTACGTTCGCAGTTGTCAGTGGAATCTTGTGATGCACTTCCAGCGGTCTATCTTTTGATCCTGGCTCAACGATCCCTCGTTTCAGACATCTCTCGCACAGGTTTCCCTTGTATGCAATAAAAGATTTTCTACACTTGCGCCACTGCCTCGAAGTGTAGAAAGATTCGATTTCGTTCGATCTGTTCAATGGTTCATCAGCTCCCGCCTCTGCTACACATGGATGAACCGCCCGACGACAAAGGCCGGAGTGGAAGCCCTGCCGCTCTCCATCTGTGAACAGATGAAAATGCCGGATAATGCTGTACTGCTATTACCCGACGTTAAAACAATATCACAGAATCATTCCCCATCGAACATGAAAAATCAATCAGTTTTCCTTTTGTTCAGGATGTCGAAGAATTCCCTCCGCCTTTTGAAAAACGCATTTGAATCCGACGTCGGCATCAGCGCCCGGTCCATCTGTGAATATGATTTCCCGATGCATACGTTTTGTATGATCGCCGCGTGCCATTCTCCTCCCTCGATCGCTTTGGCGCACTCGTCCACGATTGCGATCTTCTCCATTAGCTTTTCCCTTCGCTCTGCTGCCATGTGAACCGGATCCGATGTTCCGTTTCCGTGTGGAAGCCCGTCGACCTTTATGGCCCTGATCCCCAACAGGCTGGCTGCCTCTGTTTTCCATTCCGGATATTGACGGCAAAAATGCAGCAGCTCCTGGTATCTGTCCTGGCTGATCCCGATCTGTTTCCAGCATGGTAAATATCTCATCGTCAGAACTCCTTACTCTTCAGCCATCTCTCATATCCTTCTGCTGCTGCCCTTACATCGTCCGGAAATTGATTGTTGTCGTATTCTCCGTTCCGGATCTTGTCGCTCACGCTTCCCACCCGCATGAAGTTGTAATAATACAGCGCCTCGTGTAGGAAAGCGAACCGCGCCCGCGGATGCATCTTTTTAGCAAAACCCAGGTCGTCCGTGTGGATCCAGTCCGGGAAACGCTCGTCCCCGATGAACTCACGCCTCCACGCTTTGTTCCAGATCGCCGGATAGATCCGCGCCTCACTCTGATATGCTGTTTTCATGTGTTTCCACTCGAAACCATACGCCAGAATGTCGATGTCCTTATGCCTGTCCAGCTCTGTCGCGATCTTTCCGAACGCTCCCGGCAGATACCAGTCATCATCATCCATAAACAGGATCCATTCACCCTCCGCCGCGTCCAGTCCTGCGTTCCTCGCCATTCCTGCCCGTCCGTAGTCCGTGAATAGTTTCTTGTGATGTGTGTACGCTGTGTATTCGTTCACGATGTACTCTGTTTCATCCGTACATGCATCGCAGATAATGATTGCCTCATAGTCTTTGAAATCCTGGCTGAATATGCTGTCCATTCCCTTCCGCATGAACTCCGCCGCGTTATGCACCGGAACGATCACGCTGAAAAACTTTTTCATTCTTTCGTCCCCCTCTCTTCCTCATCAGCACCCTGATATAGAC
>JAGCBO010000022.1 GCA_017652125.1 Clostridia bacterium
GATCGCCCTGGCTGAAAAACGGCCAGTTTGTGGACGTGTTTCTGATGGCGGACGGCTGGGCCGTGACGAGCCGGGGATATATCCGGGCTGAATATCTGGATGTGAGCGCCAGATGAGCAGGGAAACATGGGAGCCGGAGGTCAGGAGATGCCGGAACTGCGGGAGACAGTTCGGGGTGCTGCATCCGACGCGGTGGGCGTACAAGCGGCCGAAGGGCGCGAGATATGAGTATTTCTGCAGCTGGGGATGTTTAAGAGCAGACGAAAAGAAAGGAAGCGAAGATATGAGGGGAGAGCAAACGATCACACCGGAACAGAAAGCCAGGGCGCTGGAGATGGCGATGGACGGGGAAAGCCCGCTGCCGTTTCTGAAGGAATGCGGTGCGGCGAATCCGTCCGCGACATGGAATTATATCCGGAACTGCGCGGTGCGGGATGATCCGATGAAATACGAAGGGAAACTGCCGAACACGTTCGGCCATAAGAAAAAGGAAAAGCCGGAGGTGGAACTGGTCTATGATCCGGACATTGAGAACGTATACCGGGAGGAACAGGCGGAGATCGCCATGAGAGAGGAACGTGGCCGGCGGATCGCGGAGGGACTGGACCGGGCGGATCAGATGAGGAAGCAGATGATCGACGGGATCCAGCCGCTGCCGGTGGCGGCGGTTTACAGCCGGACGATCGACGGGGCGCGGTTCAAAAAGATGGACGGCGGGATGATGCTGGTGAATACAGACTACTGCATCAGACTGACGGCGTATGAGTGGTTCAAGCTGACGGAGGAGATCCTGGTGGCCATCCGGCAGCTGGACGCGACGAAATCGGAAATGGAAGTCTAAACAAAACAGAAAGGAAGCACGAACATGAAGGAAGCGAAAAAGGTGCAGGTCACTGATCAGATCTGCAAACAGGCGCAGCTGATGAGGCGAGGCGGCGCGAACCAGACGGAGATCGGGAAGCTGCTGGGCGTGAATCCATGCACGATCAGCAGGATCGAAAAAGCCGGATTCAACTATGACCAGTACATGGAGAACCGGCGGATCGCGAAGGAAAAGGAAAAGAAAGCGAAGGAACAGCCGCAGGAACAGGAACAGGCGGAGGAACAGGTGCCGGGCCAGATCGAGATGGAACTGGTGGCGGCGAAACCGCAGGAAATGACGGACCAGGTGAAGCTGATGCGCTTCCAGGCGGGACAGATCGACAAGCTGGTGCTGAAACTGGACCACATCAACGACACGCTGAACATGATCCTGAGAGTGATGAGGAAGGAATAATGGACATCCGGCGGGCGACGTGCATCATCATCCGGAAGGACGGGGAGTACCTGATCGGTACGGTCTGCTATTCGACAGAGCTGAGGTGGAGCATCTACGCATACGACGCCTGGCGGACGCGGAGGAAGGACGACGCGGAGCGGGTGGCCCGGAAGGTTGGCGGGGAGATGATGCTGTTCAATCCGATTGTGAGACAGATAAAAGCAATGTGACACTTTAGCACAGAGTGGGTGATGTAATGGATGATTGCCGTTTCTGTAAATCATTGGAATTTCGGAAAGAACTGAATACAAAACGAACAGAACTCGAAAAGCAATTATTCAAAGAGAAGTATTCTGTTGCACTTGTAAACAGGACGTTAGGACCGTATGGAAAATGCGGAAGAACAACAGATTATGGTTTCAGAGGATGTGGATATCCACTGAAATATTGTCCAATGTGTGGGAAAAAGATAGCAAGAAGGTCGGTGAAGTGAATGGACAGGGAGAAACTTATCAAAGACATTGAACGACAAATTAGCGAACCAACAAATGAATTCGTCGTGCTTTGGTTTAGTGAAGCTGGATATGTTCTTGAACTGCTGAAAGAGCAGGACGAGGAACATAGACGGTTACTGTTTTGGCTTGGAAAGTTTTGCAGACACATTGATAACGGAGATGCGTGGTTAACAGACGAGGAAAACATTGCGTTCTTCAAAGAGAAGATGAAGCAACAATTTGGATGGAATACTGACTAAAAGGCAAAAATAATCCGGATTAAGGCGCACAGTGATCTACGCTATCCGGATCTCATGGGCAGCGGGGACGGGCGGATGATCTGAAAATGAAAGGAGAAGCTCCTGGGACTTTGAGGACGTGCCATACCACCGGCCGGTTCAACTCCGGCCCTGTCCACCAGGAAGGATAACTTCCTATTACAGCGACCGCGAGCTGGTAATCGCGGAGAGAACGATCAGCATAAAACTGGCAGCCGGAAAGACGGCACGGTACCGGCGGAGGGTCAGCCTTCGGAAACCGCGGGATCGGTTCCGCACTCCAAGGCTTGTATGGAGTATTAACAAATGAACAAAAAGACCACCGTCAGGAATGAAAACAACGACGGTGGCAGCGGGAAGGGTCCGGGAAGGGTGCAAAC
>JAGCBO010000239.1 GCA_017652125.1 Clostridia bacterium
AAAAACGAAACAAGAGGGGATGACGCCGCTTTAATTTCATTTTAGGTTTTCATGCCAGAATAAGACCGTCGGAAGGATCACTGCAGGGTTCTTCCGGAACGGAAAAGACTTGGATTCCGATCGGAATGAATCGGAGGAAAGGAAGGAAAAGGCATGAAAAATCTGAAACGAATTGCGGCGACCGGCCTGTGTGTGAGCATGCTGCTGGGGGCTTTCGCCGCCGCGGAAACCCCGGCAACCGATACGATTACGACCCAGGAGACCGCGCCGGGCGCACAGGATGCTAACGGGATGAACAGGCGTCAGCCTCCGGCCCTGCCGAACGGCGGCAGCCAGGGACAGGATTCAAACGGAATGAACGGGCAGCAGCCTCCGGCCCTGCCGAACGGCGGCAGCCAGGGACAGAATGCAAACGGCATGAACGGGCAGCAGCCTCCGGCCCTGCCGAATGGCGGCAGCCAGGGACAGAACGCAAACGGGATGAACGGGCAGCAGCCTCCGGCTCTGCCGAACGGCGGCAGCCAGGGACAGGATGTAAACGGGATGAACGGACAGCAGCCTCCGGCCCTGCCGAATAGCGGCGAACAGGGTCAGGACCCGAACGGGATGAACGGGCAGCAGCCTCCGGCTCTGCCGGACGGCAGCGAACAGGGTCAGGACCAGAACGGGATGAACGGGCAGCAGCCTCCGGCTCCGGTAACCGTCCGGACGGGAAACAAGGCTCCTCTGCGGATGAGAGAAGATCCCAGCCAGCGTTCCAGAATCGTCGGCTCCTTTGAAAACGGAACGGAAGTCCGGATCCTGGAAGTCGGGGAGGAATGGGTCAAGGTACAGGTCGGAGACAAGACCGGATACATGATGGTTCAGTTCCTGGAAGGGGATTTGGAAGCCGCGGCCGGCGCGGATTCCGCGGAGACGGAAGACACTGCGGCCGACACGGATTCCGCAGAGACGGAAGACACCTCGGAATCATCGGCGGAGAGTGAATCCCAGAGCACGGCATCCACCTGATAAAAACAATCCGGAAAACACGGCGGGGCCGCAGTCATACAGGCTGCGGCCCCGTTTTGCAGACAGACAAAAAAACGGCCGCGCGGAGAAGAACTCCTGCGCGGCCGGTGATTGACTGCTTGCTGAAATCAGAAGCGGCTCTGACGCTGCGCTTCGAAGCACTCGCGGCAGTACACGGGACGATCTCCGCGGGGCTGGAAGGGGACCTGAGTCTCGCAGCCGCAGCCATCGCAGATCACGGTGTACATCTGGCGGGGGCCATTGCCGTTGCCGTTCTGAGCACGACGGGCAGCGCGGCAGGCGGGGCAGCGGCTGGGCTCATTCTGGAAGCCCTTCTGAGCAAAGAACTCCTGCTCGCTGGCGGAGAACACGAACTCATTGCCGCAGTCAAGTCTGGTCAAGGTTTTGTCTTCGTACATTTAAATACCCTCCTCAAAAATGTTGTTTACCCGCACCATTGGTGAAGAAGAAAGCTACGTTCCATACAATGGTTATGAGAAACAACCATGGAGGAAATGAACCAACCGCAGTAACCAGGCCGGGGCTTACCGGGAGATTATAACACGTTGATTTCGCTTTGTACAGCCTTTTTTCTATTCAGACATAAAAAAATCCCGCAGAACGGGAGCTGCACAGGGCCGCGGGGGTTGGAAAGAGGGGACATCCGGAAGCGAAACGGAAAAGAAAAAACCTGCCGCACACAGCCGCAGGAACAGGGAGAGGTGCCATCCAGATTCGAACTGGAGAATAAAGGTTTTGCAGACCTTCGCCTTACCACTTGGCTATGGCACCAATAAAATGGAGCGGTAGACGGGACTCGGACCCGCGACATCCACCTTGGCAAGGTGGCACTCTACCAACTGAGCTACTACCGCACAATGTGCCTTGGGGCGGAATCGAACCACCGACACTGTGATTTTCAGTCACATGCTCTACCGACTGAGCTA
The DNA here is from genome assembly GCA_017652125.1 of Clostridia bacterium. Taxonomy (GTDB): domain Bacteria; phylum Bacillota; class Clostridia; order Christensenellales; family Aristaeellaceae; genus Aristaeella. The sequence goes on from JAGCBO010000239.1 coordinate 1,959, forward strand.
CCAAGGCAGATATAATGGCGACCCGGAAGGGGCTCGAACCCTCGACCTCCAGCGTGACAGGCTGGCGCTCTAACCAACTGAGCTACCGGGCCAGATAATGGTGGGAACAACAGGGCTCGAACCTGTGACCCTTTGCTTGTAAGGCAAATGCTCTCCCAGCTGAGCTATGCTCCCGAACACTACTCGGAGGCTTCCCTCACAAGCGGCTTGAACATCATATAACAGGTCGGCGGGTTTGTCAAGCATTTTTTTCTTTTCACGATTTCGCTAAATTGTAATGATTATCCCCTTGTTTCCGCGGCCCTCCGGTGATATAGTATGTTCTGGTGGGTCTTTAAGGCGGTACGGGATACCGGTAAGATGCGCTCATTCGCTTTGCTTGCCTGGCTCCTGACTGCCGGCAGGTTTTTTTATTGCGAGTGAGGAGGCGTCTGCATGAATCTTGTTTACCGGGTCCAGGACAAGCCCAGGTTTGGTGAAACCATTGTTTTCGCTCTGCAGCAGCTGCTGGCCATTCTGGCGGCCACCATCGCCGTACCCAGCATCGTGGGGAACGGGATGAGCCAGAGCGCCGCCCTGTTTGGCGCGGGCGTCGGCACGATCGTCTATCTGCTCTTTACCAAATTCAAGAGCCCTGTTTTCCTGGGATCCAGTTTCGCTTTTCTCGGTTCCATGTTCGCCGCCTTCGGCGGAGCGGCATCCGTGCAGGTCGGATATGCGGGCCTGATCATTGGCGCCGCGCTGGCCGGCCTGGTGTATGTGGTGATCGCCATCATCGTGAAGGTTGCCGGCGTGAACTGGATCGGAAAGCTGATGCCTCCGGTCGTCATCGGTCCGACGGTGGCCATTATCGGTCTGAGCCTGGCGGGCAACGCGATCGGCGACGCGCTGCATGGGGCGGAGCTGCTGGAGGACGGCACCCACGTCATGAATACCGCGGGCTGGATCAGCCTGATCTGCGCCCTGGTGACGCTGCTGACGGTGGTATTCTGCTCCGTGCGCGGCAAAAAGATGATGCGGCTGATTCCCTTCATTATCGGTATCATCGCCGGCTATCTGGTGGCGCTGATCTTTACCCTGATCGGAAACGCCTCCGGCAATGAGGCGCTGAAGGTGATCGACTTCTCCGCCTTCTCCAATATGAAGTGGGTTCCGGATTTCACCTTTGTGGAAGCCTTCAAGGGCGTCAATGCGTTAACCGGTCAGTATATTGCCACGGTGGCTGTCGCCTATATCCCGGTCGCCTTCGTCGTGTTCGCGGAGCACATTGCGGACCACAAGAATCTCTCCACGATTATCGGACAGGAGCTGCTGGAGGAGCCGGGTCTGCACCGGACCCTGCTGGGAGACGGAATCGGCTCCATGGTCGGCGCTGTTTTCGGCGGCTGCCCCAACACCACCTACGGCGAATCCGTGGGCTGCGTGGCGATCACCGGCAACGCTTCCATCGTGACCATCCTGACAACCGCCATCCTGGCGATCGTCGCCAGCTTCTTCGGCCCCTTCGTTACCTTCCTGAGCACGATTCCCTCCTGCGTGATGGGCGGCGTGTGCATTACGCTGTACGGATTCATCGCGGTATCCGGTCTGAAGATGCTGCAGCCGGTGGATCTGAACGATAACCGGAATCTGTTCACGGCCTCCGCGATCCTGATCGCCGGCATCGGCGGGATGACGCTGAAGATCGGTTCCGTGACCATGACCGAGATCGCCTGCGCGCTGATCCTGGGCATCGTGGTGAACATGCTGTTCAACCGGCCTGCAAAGAAATAAGGCTGAAGGCAGCGGGAGAGGAACATGAAGTTCAAATCGTCCATCATGGATGCGGACGCCATGCGGAGGAGCCTGGTGCGGATCACCCATGAAATCATTGAAAAGAACAGCGGGACGGAGGACGTAGTGCTGCTGGGCATCCAGCGGAGAGGGCTGCCGCTGGCGGCCATGCTGCAGGAAAACATTTTCCGCTTTGAGGGGAAGAAGATTCCGCTGGGGCGGATCGATGTATCCCTCTACCGGGATGACCTGACGGAACTGAGCGATCTTCCGGAGGCGGGACAGTGCGAGATTCCCTTTGATCTGAACGGAAAGACGGTCATCCTGGTGGATGACGTCATTTATACCGGGCGGACGGTTCGCGCTGCCATCGATGCGATCTTTCATCACGGACGTCCCCGGGCGATTCAGCTGGCTGTGCTGATTGACCGGGGACACAGGGAACTGCCGATCCGGCCGGACTATGTCGGCAAGAATATTCCGACCAGCCATTCGGAAGTGGTTTCCGTCATGGTGGAGGAATTTGACGGACGCACCGGCGTGGCCCTGTATCAGCTGGAAGAGGGAAAATGACCCTGAAAAAACAGTTTACAAAAGCACAATAGTCTGATAGAATATTTTCCGGCCTTCATGAACCGTATGCTCGGGTTGTCGATTCTCCGACGCTCCGCTGAGTTTGCGGCGATTCGGCCGGAATATCGCTGAAAGCGAATAAGGAGGATGTCCCATGACCAAGTCTGAAATCATTGCCGCTTATGCCCAGCACGAAGGGGATACCGGTTCTCCCGAGGTGCAGATCGCGCTGCTGACGGATCGGATCAATCATCTGAACGAGCACCTGAAGCTGAACAAGAATGACCACCATTCCAACCGTGGTCTGCTGCTGATGGTCGGCCGCCGCCGCAATCTGCTGGAGTACCTGAAGAAGACGGATATTGAGCGGTATCGGACGCTGATCGCGAAGCTGAACCTGCGCAAGTAAGGTTCAACCCGGTTTGAGAGTCGCTTTTGGAAGCCGCCGGAAGTGCTGATTTCTTCCGGCGGCTTTTTCAAAAAAAGGCGGAGAGCGCGTGTTATCCCTTGAAAATCCCCGGCGGGGTTTTCATATGATAGCATACGCTTCTCCGGCTTCGGTAATTTCTGAACGAAAAGACGGAAAGGAGAAAAAGTATGGAATCCAAAAAGTTTACAATGGATTTTGCCGGGCGTCCGCTGACCCTGGAGTTCGGCAGATACTGCGAACAGGCCAACGGATCTGTCTGGGTGCACCTGGGGGATACCGTGGTCATGGTGAATGCCACCATGGCGCCCACGCCCCGGGAGGGAGTCGATTTCTTCCCTCTGGCGGTGGATGTGGAGGAGAAACAGTATTCGGTCGGAAAGATTCCCGGCGGCTTTATCAAACGGGAAGGCCGGCCTTCCGAGAAAGCGACCCTGACCTGCCGCCTGATCGACCGGCCGCTGCGCCCCCTCTTCAACAAGGGAATGCGCAACGATGTTCAGGTCGTGGTGACCATTCTGAGCGTGGAGCAGGATGTTCCGCCGGAAATTCCGGCTATGATCGGTTCCTCCATCGCGCTGGCGGTCAGCGATATTCCGTGGAACGGCCCCACCGGCGCCGTGCTGGTCGGCCGGGTGGACGGGCAGTTTGTGATCTGCCCGGACGAGGAGCAGCGGGAAAAGAGCGATCTGAGCCTGTATGTTGCCGGAACGGAAGAAGCCATCATGATGGTGGAAGCCGGCGCCTGCGAGCTTTCCGAAGCGACCATGCTGGATGCGATTCTGTTCGGTCATGAGGAAATCCGGAAGCTGGTGGCTTTCCAGAAGCAGATCGTTGCCGAAATCGGCAAGGAAAAGCAGGAAGTGCCGCTGATCACCACCGGAGACGACGTGAAGGCCGCTGTGCGCGCGTTCGCCTATGACAAGTGCGTATGGACCTTTGACACCTTTGAGCGGGCCGAACGGCAGCAGCGGGAAGCGCAGACGAAGGAAGAAACCCTGGCCGCTCTGGCGGAGCAGTTCCCCGAGCGGGAGAGCGAAATCGCCGACGCCCTGTATTATCTGAACAAAGAAGTGATGCGGGCGAAAATCCTGAACGAGGGCATCCGGCCGGACGGACGGAAGGTGAACGAGATCCGCCCGATCTGGTGCGACGTGGGTGTTCTGCCCCGGACGCACGGCAGCGCGATCTTTACCCGCGGGCAGACCCAGGCGCTGACGGTTACGACCCTGGGCACGATGAGCGACGGTCAGACCCTGGACGGGCTGAGCAGCGAGACTTTCAAGCGGTATATTCATCAGTACAACATGCCGCCGTACGCCACCGGTGAAGCGGGCCGCCTGAAGAGCCCCGGCCGCCGGGAAATCGGTCACGGCGCGCTGGCGGAGCGGGCCCTGATTCCCGTCATTCCCACGGAGGAAGAGTTCCCCTATGCCATGCGGCTGGTCAGCGAAATCCTGTCCTCCAACGGTTCCTCGTCCATGGCTTCCGTCTGCGGTTCAACCCTGAGCCTGATGGATGCCGGCGTGCCGATTCACGCGCCGGTAGCCGGCGTGGCCATGGGTCTGATCACCGATCAGGAAACCGGCAAGCTGGCCGTGCTGACGGATATCCAGGGTCTGGAAGACTTCCTGGGAGATATGGACTTCAAGGTTGCCGGTTCCATGAACGGAATCACCGCGCTGCAGATGGACATCAAGATCGCCGGCATCAACCGGGAGATCCTGCAGCAGGCGCTGCATCAGGCGCTGGAAGGCCGCCTGTACATCCTGAAGATCATGCTGGATACGCTGGGTCAGCCGAGAGAGAATCTGAGCCCCTATGCGCCGAAGATCGTTCAGTTCACCATTAATCCGGACAAGATCCGCGAGGTTATTGGACCCGGCGGCAAGATGATCAACAAGATCATCGCGGAGACCGGCGTCAAGATCGATATTGAGGACGACGGACGGGTATTCATCTCCACGCCGGATCAGGCCGCTTCCGACCGGGCCCGGAAGATCATCGAGGGCATTGCGAAGGATATCGAGGTCGGGGATGTGTTCACCGGCAAGGTGGTCCGCATCATGAACTTCGGCGCCTTCGTGGAGCTGGCTCCCGGCAAGGACGGCATGGTTCACATCTCCAAGCTGGACAACAAGCGGGTGGAGAAGGTGGAAGACGTGGTCAATATCGGCGACGAGCTGGAGGTTCGCGTAAACGAAATCGATGCTCAGGGCCGGATCAATCTGGTTCGGAACGATATTGAATACACCAGCCGTGAACCTGCCCGGAACGCGGACGGCAATCGCCGCCCGCCCCGCAGGAACAGCAATAACTGAGTTTCAGAAGGCTGCCGCCGATCCCCATCCGGACAGGCGGCAGCCTCTTTTTTCACCGCGGAAAAGCGAGAGAAAAGCGACAGGAAAGCGGAAGGAAAGCAGGAGAATGGACGAACGCGTTCTGGGTCTGGATATCGGCGACGTACGGATCGGCACGGCGGTGTCTGATCCGGGAAGGACCATCGCGACCCCGGTGGACGTGATCCGCCGGGTCGGGTGGGGGCCGGATGTGCGGAAGATTGCGGAGCTGTGCAGACGGTTCGATACCCGGGAAATCGTTTCCGGGCTTCCGCTGAACATGGACGGCAGCGAAGGTTTTCAGGCCGGGAAGGTGAGAGCGCTCTGCGCCCAGCTGGAAAAAGCCGGCTTCCGGGTTTCCTTTCAGGATGAACGGCTGAGCACGGTTGCCGCGGAAGAAGCGCTGCTGGAGGACAACCGGCCGCGGGAGGAACGGAAGCAGATGGTGGACAAGGTGGCGGCCGCGCTGATCCTGCAGGAATGGCTGGATCGGCAGGCTCACCGGAAATAAAAAATCAGGAGGAAGAGAAAATGAATCAGAACCCCGAAAACCGCCCCGAAGAAGAGGAAGACGATCTGATTGAACTGGTGGACGAAGAGGGAGAAACAACCCGGTTTGAACACCTGGCGACCCTGGAATACAAGGGTGAAAGCTACCTGGCCCTGTGCGATCCCGACGCGGATGAAAACGATGAGAACGGGCTGGAGGTTTTCATCCTGAAAATCGAGACAGACGAACAGGGCCAGGATATTTACACCGTTCCGGACGAAGAGGTGTCCGACCAGGTGTATGAACAGTTTTTAAAGCTCGTGGATGAAACGGCCGGCGACGAGGAATAAAACCCGTCAGGCCCGGCAGAGAGAGGAGACCAGCGATTCCAGGTCATCGAGGGAGTTTTCCGCTTCCGGCTGCGTGGGAGCCTGGGCGAAAAGATACGCCTTCAGCTTCGGTTCGGTTCCGGAGGGACGAATGATGAACTTGAAGCCGCCGGGAAGGTGGAACTCCAGCACGTCGCTTTTCGGCAGCGCACCGATGCCGGCAAGGTAATCCACCCGTTCGGCGGAGAGGAGACGCTCATCCCGCCCGGAAAGGGACGGGGACCGCAGCGCTTCCATGATGCCCTGCATACGGCGGCTTCCGTCTTCCCCTTCATATTCAAAGGTCAGCAGACGCTGAGCAAAACAGCCATATTCCCTGCGCAGTTCCTCCAGACGGGACAGCAGGGTTTTTCCTTCCGCCTTCAGATTGGAGGCCAGTTCACAGAGCAGCAGCGCCGCGTTCACGGCATCCTTATCCCGCACGTCCGTTCCGGAAAGATAGCCGTAGCTCTCCTCAAAGCCAAAGAGGAAACGGTCGCGCTGCCCCTCTTTTTCAAGAAGGCCGATCTGCTCGCCGATGAACTTGAAGCCGGTGAGAACATTCCGAAGCTCCACGTTGTAACGGGCGCAGATGGGAACGGCCATCTCCGTGCTGACAATGGTCTTGACCACGACGAAGGGCAGGGAACCTGGGCGCTTATGCCGGCAGAGATAATCCAGCATGAGAATGCCCATATCGTTTCCGCTGATGAGCACCACGTCATTCCCCTGACGGACGCCGGCGCCCATGCGGTCGCAATCCGGATCCGTGGCAAAGCAGAGATCCGCTCCGGTTTCCACCGTTTTCTGGATGGCCAGCTCCATCGCGGCGCGGATCTCCGGGTTCGGATAAGGACAGGTGGGGAAGTGACCGTCCGGCAGTTCCTGGGGGCCAACGACGTCCACCCGGATATTGCCCATGCGGCGCATGATCTCCCGGACCGGCAGGTTGCCGGTGCCGTTCAGCGGAGAATAAACCACATGCAGGGGACAGTCGGAAGGCTGAATCCGCAGCTTCCAGATATCCTGATAATAGGCTTCCACCGTATCTTCGGAAATATAGCGGACGAGACCGGAGTTCAGCCCGTCCTGCAGGGAGGGAAGATGCTCCGTCAGATCCGGCTCCGCGCTGATGAAGCCCAGAATCCGGTCGGCCGCCTCCAGCGTGATCTGGCAGCCGTCGGATCCATAAACCTTATAGCCGTTGAATTTCGCCGGATTATGGGAGGCGGTGACCATGACGCCGGCGGTGGCGCCCAGACGCCGGACCGCATAGGACAGCATGGGCGTGGGCATCAGCCGGGGATAAAGATGCACCCGGATCCCCATGGAAGCGAGCACCGCCGCCGTCAGTTCGGCAAAATCCTGGCTGTGAATCCGGCTGTCATAGCTGACCGCGCAGGAAGGGGCATCCGACTGCGTTTTCAGATAGCTTCCCAGACCGCGGGTCGCCTTCGCCACGGTAAACAGATTCATCCGGTTGGTTCCGGCGCCCAGCACGCCCCGGAGACCGCCGGTCCCGAAGGCAAGGCTGCGGTAAAAGCTGTCATGCTCGGCCTCCGGAGACATTTCGCGCAGCTCCTTCAGAAGCTCCTCCGGCATGGCGGGGCAGGACAGCCACTGGTTTTTCATTTCACGGATCGCGGATTCACTGGACATTGGGGAATTCCTCCTTGGAAATAAAATAAAAAAAGACTCCGGGGCAGGGTCAGACAACTCCCTGCTGGCCGGAGGCATAGAACTGATTTTTCCGGAACGGAGTAATCTCCTGCCCGTTCCAGGTGAAACCGTCGAGAGAAAGACGAATCCCGTTTTCGGCAAACAGATTCGCCACATCCTCAAACAGGACATAGAGATGGCGGGCAAAAAAGCCGGCTTCCGACCCTGTCGGCTCACAGAGGAGCTCGTTAATCCCCCAGACCCGGATGGGCTCATACCCGTCAAAGGCGAAGGAGGAAGCGTAAGCCGTGTAGGCGCCGCCGCGCAGATCGCAGGGCGTCATCCCCAGCCAGCTGGCCGCGTTGCGCAGAAGGCTGTAGAAGCACTGCATCACCCGGCCGGGAAGAGAAAAACAGAGCTCATCCAGAAAGGCGCCGTTGGCATCGTAGGTGCTGAAGGAAAGAATCCGGTTCTCATACAGGATGACGGAAAAACCGCCGTCCGGCGCGCGCCCGTCCGGCATCAGGGGACGAAACTTATACTGAAAAACCGGCTTATAGCCATATCCGGCTATCACAGGCCCGTCCCCTCCCTTCGTTATCGCATGTGCCCATGATAGCTAAATATGCCGTTTTCGTCAAGTAATTTCCACAAGATATTGTGTTCAAAAATGATTAAAATTTCATGACAATTATTTCAAAAAGCCCATAAACGCATCCCGGTTCTGAATCGGGGTCGTGGTGGGACGGCCCAGATCCGCGCGGGCGCCGCAGGCGCAGCGTACGGCGATCAGGACGGGGCCGGGCCTGCCCTGGATCTGTTCCAGGGTTTCCTTCAGCGCGGATTCGCCGTCCGGCTCCAGCACCGTCCTGTATCCGGCGGCAGAGGCCAGCGCGGCCAGGGGCAGCTGGCCCGAGCAGACGGGCATGCCGCCCACCGTTTCGTGCGCGCCGTTTTCAATGACCACGTGCATCAGGTTTTCGGGAGCGGAGCGGGCGATGAGCGGCAGGGCTCCCAGATGCATCAGGGCGGCTCCGTCTCCGTCCAGACACCAGACGCGGCGGTCCGGCTTCTCCCGGGCGATCTGAAGGGCGATCATGGAAGCATGGCCCATGGAGCCCACCGTCAGGAAATCCTTTTCATGGCCGCAGCCGGTTCGCTCACGGATTTCAAAGACTTCGCGGGAAAGCTTGCCTGTGGTGGAAACGACAATGTCTTCCGGGGCCATCCGGGAAAGCAGAATCTCCGCGGCCCGCTCCCGGGTCAGCGTATAGCCATTGCCGTAATCCGGCTTCAGGGAGGCTTTGAGCGCGCCCTTGCGAACCACGACGGCCGCCACCCGTCCCTGGCGGAGAGCGGTCAGGAGGGCAGCAAAACGCTCCCGGAACTGTTCCTCCGTATCCTCCGGGGACAGGATAAAGTACGGAATATCCAGCAGCTCCAGCTGGCCGAGGGTGACGGCGCCCTGACGGACATGCTGAGGTTCATCCTTCACGCCGGGCTCTCCGCGCCAGCCGATCACCAGCAGGCAGGGAAGCGCGTAAACGCGGGTATCCATCAGCGAGGCCAGGGGATTGACCGTGTTTCCCAGTCCGCTGTTCTGCATATAGCACAGGGCGGGGCGGCCGGTGGCCAGATAATGACCGGCGCACAGGCCGATGGCGCCGCCTTCGTTATGGGCGACGGTATGCCGGGGGCCGTCCGTGCCCCAGCGGGCGTACAGTTCATCGCACAGACCGCTGAGGAAAGAATCCGGAACCCCGGTGAAAAAATCAATGCCCGCGTCCAGACAGGCGTCCAGCAGCACTGAAGAAAGCATAACCCGTTCCTCCTTATTTCCACTCCGTGGGATATTCGCTGACCGCGTACTGCAGCTTGCGGCCGTTGGTTTTCAGCACCGTCATCATGGAATCAATCCGCGTCGGAGCCGTTTCAACGGTGGGAATGAAATCGTTCCGATCCTCCCGGGAGGAGATGCTGATGGGAATGATGCGGAAATCCCTGTCCAGAATCGTCCCTTCGCTGAGCCGGAAGCGGGTCTGGAAAATATAGGAAGACATATCCTTCGGGCGGCTGTTGCCGGAGAAGCAGAAATTGCCCAGGGAATAGCAGATATATACCCCGTTATACTGTTCGATGGGATTGATGCGGTGGGAATGATGGCCGATGACCAGATCCGCGCCGGCATCCACCGCCAGGTGGGCCATTTTGATCTGATTCTCCGTCGGGGCGTAATCCAGCTCGTTTCCCCAATGGAAGGAAATGATCAGAATGGGGTACTTTTCCTTGATGGCCCGGATATCCGCTTCCACCTTTTCAAAAAGGCTGTTATAGCCGTCGACCGGCTTGTTATAGCGGTCGATGCACAGATAGCTCATCATGGCGATCTGGATGCCTTCCACGTTGCAGATCCCCATCTCCGTGGAATTGGAATAGATGACGCCGGCCTCCCGCAGGGCGGTTTTGGTGTCCTCGTACCCCTCCTCGCCGAAGTCCATGACATGGTTGTTTTCCAGCGAGACAGCTTCGATGCCGTTCTCCTTCAGCACATGCACATAGGAAGGGGAGATTTTGAAAAGGAAATCATTCTCACGTTTATTGGCGGGAATATTGCGGGTCTCCGTCAGCGTTCCTTCAAAATTCACCAGGGTCAGCTGATCCTGCAGGAAGATATTCCGGGTGTTGGCCAGGGTGAAATTGATATCGTCATTATGACTGCTCAGGGCTTTGGCAAAAATGGAGGATTTGGAGCGGCCATAGCTGTCCCCGATGGTAAAATCGCCGGTGCAGGTAATGGTGATCAGGGCCGTTCCCCGGGAGTCATACACGCTGGCGGCTTCCTGAACGGGAACGTTCTCGATGACCTCCTCGATCAGCAGATCATCCTCTTCCGCCAGCAGCGGCAGGGGAAGAAGCAGGGACAGGGCCAGGAAAAACAGGATCCATTTTTTCATCAGGGCGATACCTCTTTCCGCGCAATCTCGCCGATCAGCTCGGCAATCCGCTCCAGCGCAATGTTCAGCTTATCCAGAGCCGTGGCATAGCTGCAGCGAATAAAGCCTTCGCCGCTGGGACCGAAGGCGTTTCCGGGAACCGCCGCCACTTTCTTTTCCCGCAGCAGGAGGGAACAGAAATCCTCGCTGCTCAGGCCGGTGGAGGCGATGGAAGGGAAAACGTAAAAAGCGCCGTATGGCTCAAAGCAGTGAAGCCCCATGCCGCGGAAGGAGGAGACCATCAGCCGGCGCCGGCGGTCATAGCTGTCGCGCATGACGGTGATATCCTCATAATCGTTTTCACGGCCGGTCCGAAGGGCTTCAAGGGCCGCTACCTGTCCCTGGCGGGGGGCGCACATGATGGTATACTGATGGATTTTATTCATGATGCCGATCAGCTCCGGCGCGCCGCAGATATAACCGACCCGCCAGCCGGTCATGGCGAAAGCCTTGCTGAAACCGTTAATCACAACCGTCCGCTCCGCCATCCCCTCCAGCGAGGCGATGGAAACGTGCTTCCGGCCGTCATAGACCAGCTCCGCATAGATTTCGTCGGAGAGCACCATCAGATCATGCTCCGCGATCACGGGAGCGAGCGCTTCCAGATCCGCTTTTTCCATGATCCCGCCGGTGGGGTTATTCGGATAGGGAAGGATCAGCAGCTTGGTGCGGGGTGTGATCCGGGGGAGCAGATGCTCCGGCAGAAGACGGAAATCATGCGCTTCGTCCGTGGGAACGCACACGGGAACGCCGCCGGCAAAAATGACGCCCGGCGCATAGGAAACGTAGCTGGGATCCGGAATGAGCACCTCATCCCCGGGAGAGAGCATGGCCCGCAGCGCCAGGTCGATCGCTTCCGACGCGCCGATGGTGACCAGAACCTGATCGCCCGGACGGTACCGGAGCGAAAACCGGCCCGCCAGATAGGCGGAGATTTCTTCCCGAAGCTCCGGAAGGCCCCGGTTGGCCGTATACTGGGTTTCCCCGTCCACGAGGGAATTGATGGCCGCGTCCCGGATGTGATAGGGAGTCTTAAAATCCGGCTCGCCGACGCCGAGGGAGATGGCGTCCTTCATGGTGGAGGCCAGATCAAAGAAACGTCGGATCCCGCTGGGGGGAACGGCGACGATGGCGGGGTTCAGAAACCGGTCGTAGTTCAAGGAGAAATCACCAGCCTGCGATCAGATTCCTCTCCCTCGAAAATCACGCCTTCTTCCTTATAGCGCTTCAGCACGAAGCTGGTGGCCGTCCCGGTGACGGTTTCCAGCGTGGACAGCTTGCTGGAGACGAAGGAGGCCAGCTCCTTCAGCGTACGCGCTTCCACCAGCACCAGCAGATCATAGGAACCGGACATCAGATAGACGCTTTTGACTTCGTCAAACCGGTAGATCCGGCGGGCCACCGCGTCAAAGCCCATGTCCCGCTGGGGGGTGACGCGGACTTCGATCATGGCTTCCACCCGCTCCCGGTCCGTCAGATCCCAGTTGATCACGGGCGAATAGCGCAGAATCACATGATTTTTTTCCAGACGGTCGATGACTTCCGCCGTTTCTTCCATGGAGGCGCCTGTCATCGCGGACAGCTTTTCCAGCGGAAGACGGCAATCCTCCTTCAGCAGGTCCAGAAGGGCTGTTTCCAGCTTTGTCAAAGCCAACACTTCCTCTCGTTTCACAAATCAAAAAACCGATGAAAATTTTACAACAGAACGGATGGAAACACAAGGGACGCACCGAAAAAAACGAAGACCGGACGCGCCGCGGAAGGGAAAAAGGGGATTTACAAGACTACTTTCTAATGATAAAATTTAAAATTGACCCTGTATGTCTATTGGCCGAGGACGACGAGCTGAAAGGAGCGGGGAATGAACCAGGATCAGCGAAATGCTTTTTATCAGAATCAACAGGCCGGCGGTCCGAACGGATATCCGCCGCAGAACCCCGGCTATCCATATACCTACGGCGGAGCGCCAGGCGCGGGCGCGCCTGCGAATCCCTATGAAACGCAGGGGTATACGGGTCAGGGGATGACTGCCGGGAACTACGGGGCATCCGCCGATCCGGGCTACGGCGCGGGGGGATACGGAACCCAGGGATATTCCGGACAGATGAACGCGCCGCAGAATTACGCGGCCCAGGGCTATACCGCGCCGGGGAATCCGGCGCAGGGTTACAGCGCTCAGCCGAATCCTGCCGCCGGTTACGGCGCGCAGGGCTATACCGGGCAGGGCTATACCGGGCAGGGTTACGCCGCTCCGGGGAATCCGGCGCAGGGGTATCCGCCGCAGGGCTACGGCGCCCAGGGCTATCCCGCCCAGGGGAATCCTTCGCAGGGATACGGCGGCGCGGGGTATCCCCCGCAGGGGTACGGCGGCCAGGGCTACCCGGGTCCGTATACTTCCCAGCAGCCGCAGATGCCTTATCCTCAGATGGGGCGGCAGCCGGCCGCTTCACCCGCCCAGGGGGGCCAGGTGCCGCTGAACGGCGGAGGCTATGTGCCGCAGCCGGTTCCGCTCCGGCGGAAGCCCTTCGTGATGAACGATAAGCTGCTGATCGCGGGCTGCGCGCTCCTGCTGGCGCTGTTTGCCGCCGGGCTGTTTGTGCCGGGGCTGGCCGCGCTGAAATGGGTCTTTATCGCCCTGGCGGCCGGACTGATCGCATTTCTGTGGATCCGGCCGGTCACCGAGAAGAACCGGCGCCTTTGTATCACCATCGTTCTGGGCGCGCTGGCCGCGGTGGCGCTGATCAGCGCGCTGGGCATCGGCGCGGGGAGGAACGGGACGGCGGATGTGCAGACCGGCCGGGGAACCGCTTCCTCCTCCGGATCGGGCGGGCAGACGGGCGGAGCCTCCGGCGCCGTCGTGACCGCGGCGCCCACGGCGGTTTCGGCCACCGCTACGCCGGAGCCCAGCGATGATTCCGCCGTAACGGACAGGCTTTACATGTTCTTCCAGTACTGGAGCGTCAACCAGACCGATGAAATGCTGACCCTCTGCTCGCCGTCCTGGCAGAGCAAGACGGGAACGCCGAAGGCCGACCTGTTCAGCATCCTGGCCAACCGGACGCCGAAGGACTATCATTTCGAGAACATTTCGGGCACCAACGACGACCAGAGCCGCACGATCACGCTGAATACGCTGATCGACCGGAACAACGGGAAGGATGCGTCCCGGTACCGGCTGAATGTGATCATGGTCAAGGAAGGCGACATCTGGTATGTGGATCCGCAGAGTCTGAAGACCTATGAGGCGGCGGATACGCCGGATCCGAATGTGACGCCCACCCCCGCTCCGACCGCGGAGCCGCAGGTGGACGGAAGCACGGTGCTCTACTACAACCCGGACGGAGGCACCAAGTATCATCTGGATCCGAACTGCAAGAGCACGCACCAGAAATATCTTCCTTTCAAGGGGCACTTTACGTTCGCTGAGATCAACAAGAGCCAGTACGTAAAGCTGTCGCCCTGCAACGTGTGCGGCGCTCCCCTGCGGCCATGACGGGACTGGAAAGGCTGAAAGCCCGCATGAATCCCCTGCCGGAGGGCCGGCTGCTGATCGGCCTTTCCGGCGGAGCGGACAGCGTGGCGCTGCTGCTGGCGGCGCTGCTGGATCCGGACCGAAACGGGGAAAATCTCCGCGCCGTGCATGTGAATCACGGACTGCGGGGCGGAGAATCCGAAACGGATGAAGCCTTTGTCCGTGCTCTCTGCGAAGAGAAGGGGATCCCGCTGGAGGTCCGGCGCCCCGATCTGGGAGAGCGAAGGGATGAAAACGCCGCCCGGGAAGCCCGCATGGCCTGCTTCCGGCAGATCATGGCGGAATCCGGCGCTTCGGCCCTGCTGCTGGCCCATAACCGGGACGACAGGGCGGAAACCTTCCTGATGCGTCTTTTGCGCGGGAGCGGAACGGAAGGGCTGGCCTGCATGGGGGAAGAGGACAGCCGGATGGGGTTCCGGGTGCTGCGGCCGATGCTTTCCCTGGGCCGGGAGGAAATCCGGGCGGCCTTACGGGAGGACGGTATTCCCTGGCGGGAGGATTCCAGCAACGAGGATGAGCGCTATCTGCGGAACGCGGTCCGGAAAAAGCTGATTCCGCTGATGAACCGTCTGGCGCCGGGCGCCTCCGCGCGGATCGCGCATACGGCATCGCTGGCGCAGGCGGATCAGGAGGTTCTGCAGGCGCTGGCGGAGCGGGCGCTGGACGGGGGCGAAAGGCATTCCTGGATGCCGGCGGAGATTCTGCTGGGGCAGCTGCCGGCGATCCGGTCCAGAATGCTTCGCTCCTGGTGGAAAGCCCAGGGGCCCGCGCTGAAGGAGCGGGAGCTGAACGGAGAGACGACGGAGCGTCTGGCGGCGCTGACGGAGCTTCCGGACGGAACCGTCAACCTGCCGGCCGGATACCGCTGCGTGAAAAGCGGAGGATTCCTGCATCTGATTCCGCCGGAAAGAAGCGTTCCGGAACCGGCCGCGTGGCGGGAACCGGCAACGGAATTCGGCGGACTGACCCTGAGACAGGCGCCTTCCGCGGGAAACCCGGGAGACGGGAAGACCTGCCAGGAGGTTCCGGCGGGGTTCGCGGAGGGCTGCGTGCTGCGGACCCGGAGACCGGGGGACCGGATCCGCCCCTTCGGATGCGCGGGAAGCCGGAAGCTGCAGGATTACCTGACGGACCGGAAGATCGGAGAACCCTGGAGAGATCAGATTCCTCTTCTGTGCAGAGGAACGGAAGTGATCCTGGCCGCCGGCGTCGGCGCAGGAGCCATCCCGGAATGGAACCGGGAAGCGTCAAACGTGAGGCTTCTCTGGCAGGGAGAAATGCCCTGGATGAGGGAAACGGGGAGGACAGTATGAGAAACGATTCCAAGATGTATCAGGATCTGGACCGCATTCTGGTGACCCGGGAGGAAATCGCCAGGAAGGTTCAGGAACTGGGAGAGAAAATCACCCGGGATTATGAAGGCCGTTCTCCGGTGCTGATCTGTATTCTGAAAGGGGCCTGCGTCTTTTTCACCGACCTGGTCCGGGCAATCGATCTTCCCCTGACGATGGATTTCATGGCGATCTCCAGCTATGGAAGCGCCACGAAGACGACCGGCGTGGTCCGGGTGCTGAAGGATCTGGATCAGCCCATTCTCGGCCAGGATGTGATCGTCGTCGAGGATATCGTGGACACCGGGGTGACGCTGAACTATCTGCGCCAGATCCTGATCCAGCGGGGAGCCTCTTCCCTGAAGATTGCCGCGCTGCTGGACAAGCCCGCCAGGCGGAAAATCAAGGATCTGAAAGTGGATTATGTTTGCTTTGACATACCGGATGCCTTTGTGGTAGGGTATGGGCTGGACTACGATCAGCGGTACCGGAACCTGCCGGATATCGGAGTCCTTTCCCCGGCGATTTATGAAAAGCCCTGAATCATCCGGAGGGGAAAATACACAAGGAGGAGCACAAGATGAAAAAACAATCGAGAGGATATCTCGGTTATATCATTTTGCTGGGAACGCTGCTGGTCATTGCCATCCTGCTGAACGGCGGTCTGAATCAGACCGTGAGCAAGCGGATCGAGTACCCGAAGCTTCTGGAGATGATTGAAAAAGGTCAGGTCGGCCGGGTAGCCATCCGGAATACATCGCTGGTCGGTCTGACGAAAACCACGATGGTGCCGGCCGTGGATTTTCCGGACCGGAGCTATGACTTTGAGACGACCATCGGCAGCGATTTTATTGAGACCGTCCGGCAGATGAAGGCCAAGAAAGCCGGCGTTCCGCTGGAAAGCGTATCGGTGAATGACCTGGATTTCGATCTGGAATACCGGGCGCCGATCGTCGTGCCCTGGTGGTACGATTTCCTTCCTTATCTCATCATGCTCGTGGTGATGGGAATCATCTGGTTTGCCATGATGCGGGCGCAGGGCGGCGGAACCGGACGGGTGATGTCCTTCGGCAAGAGCCGGGCCAGAGTGCAGGATCCTTCCCGGAACAAGGTCACCTTTGCCGACGTGGCCGGCGCGGAGGAGGAGAAGGAAGAACTCAAGGAAATGGTGGACTTCCTGAAGAATCCCCGGAACTATACCGAGGCCGGGGCGCGCATCCCCAAGGGCGTGCTGCTGGTCGGCCCTCCCGGAACGGGCAAAACCCTGCTGGCCAAGGCTGTGGCCGGCGAAGCCGGCGTGCCCTTCTTCTCCATCAGCGGCAGCGATTTTGTGGAAATGTTCGTCGGCGTCGGCGCCAGCCGTGTGCGCGATCTGTTTGACCAGGCCAAGAAAGTGGCTCCCGCCATCGTCTTTATTGATGAAATTGACGCGGTCGGCCGTCACCGCGGCGCGGGTCTCGGCGGCGGACATGACGAACGGGAACAGACCCTGAACCAGCTGCTGGTGGAGATGGACGGATTCGCGGTGAACGAAGGAATCATCGTGATGGCGGCCACCAACCGCCGGGACATCCTGGATCCGGCGCTGATGCGGCCCGGCCGGTTTGACCGCCAGGTGACGGTCAACTATCCGGATCAGCAGGGCCGGGTAGCTATCCTGAAGGTGCACAGCAAGGGCAAAACGCTGGGACCGGATGTGGATCTGGACAATATTGCGAAG
>JAGCBO010000240.1 GCA_017652125.1 Clostridia bacterium
CATAACCTTCTTCGCCCGTGCGGACGCGGATCACGTTCTCCACATCCTGCACAAAGATCTTGCCGTCGCCGATGTGGCCGGTATACAGCACGCTGCGGGCCGTTTCGACGACCTGGCTGACCGGCACCTTCGTCACAACGATATCCACCTGCACCTTCGGCAGCAGCGTGACCTCAACCGGCGTGCCGCGGTAATACTCAGGCTTGCCCTTCTGCATGCCGTAGCCCATAACATTGGTTACGGTCATACCGGTAATGCCGATTTTGTTCATCGCCTGCTTCAGGTTTTCCAGGCTGGCCGGCCGGCAGATAATCTGGACGCGGGTATATACCGGTTCGCCGGGCGCCTTTTCGGGCTTCGCCCGGACGACGGGCTCAGCGGCCGGCGCGGGCACCGGACCCGGGGTTACGGCAGGAGCCATTTCGGCCGGAGCTTCATAGCCCTCCTCCGGATTGATGACGAATCCGGAATAAGCCGTCACAAGGCCGTGCTCGCTGCGGTCCAGGCCCATGACCTCGTCCGCCGCATCCGCCCGCAGGCCGATGGTCTTTTTGATGATCAGGAACACGATGGCGATGATCACAGCGGTCCAGGCGATGGTCGCCAGCACGCCGATGGCCTGAATGCCAAGGAAGCGGAAGCCGCCGCCGTAGAAAAGACCCTTCATGGTTGTTCCGCCGGTGGCGAACAGGCCGGTCAGCACGGTGCCGAGGCATCCGCATACGCCGTGCACGGAAATCGCGCCCACCGGGTCGTCGATTTTGACTACCTTATCAAAGAATTCCACCGCGAAGACGATGACGAAGCCGCAGGCCAGGCCGATCAGGGCCGCGCCGAAGGGATCGACCGCGTCGCAGCCGGCGGTGATGCCCACCAGGCCGGCCAGGGCCGCGTTGAAGGTCATGGACACATCCGGCTTGCCGTAGCGGAGCCAGGTGAAAATCATGGTGGTCAGGGTGGCCACGGCCGCGGCCAGGTTCGTGTTAAAGAAGACCAGGGAAGCGCTGGCGATCAGCTCGTCGCTGTCCATGCCGACCGTGGAGGCGCCGTTGAAGCCGAACCAGCAGAACCAGAGGATGAACACGCCCAGGGCGGCGATGGAAAGGTTATGGCCGAGAATCGCCCGGGGCTTTCCGTCCTTTCCGTACTTGCCGACGCGGGGTCCGAGAATCTTCGCGCCGACCAGCGCGCAGACGCCGCCGACCATATGCACGGCCGTGGAGCCGGCAAAGTCATGGAAGCCCATTTCGGCCAGCCAGCCTCCGCCCCAGATCCAGTGGCCGGAGACCGGATAAATGAACAGGGAGATCGCAGCGGAATAAATACAGTAGGCGGAGAATTTCGTGCGCTCCGCCATGGCGCCGGATACGATCGTGGCGGAGGTGGCGCAGAAGACCGTCTGGAAGATGGCGTAGGCCCAGAGGGGAACGCCCGCCGGAAGAATATGGCTGTAATCCTTCATGATAAAGGGATCGATCCAGCCGAAGAGCGCGGTACCGGCTCCGAACATGATGCCGTAGCCGAAAAGCCAGTACAGCGGCGTGCCGATGCAGAAATCCATCAGGTTCTTCATCAGGATATTGCCGGTGTTCTTGGCCCGGGTAAAACCCGCCTCACACATGGCAAATCCAGCCTGCATGAAGAAGACAAGCGCGGCCCCGAGCAGGACCCAGATGGTGTTGGCAGCAGAGAACGTCATACAGATCACTCCGTTTCCATATATATTCCCCGTCTGTACGCCCTTGTACGAAAAAAGAGGCGCCGGGGTGCTGTACGCACCCTCGCGCCTCATCGGGATGCACGCATTATAGGGTGAAAGCGTCCGGCTGTCAAGCCGAAATCCGACAAAAAACAGCATCGGAACATTCGGCCCATTCAGCAGACGGAAAAGGACTTCAGCAGGAGGAACCGAACCGGCGCTCCAGGCGGGCCATGACTTCCTGATAGGCGTCCTCCACGCCGCCCAGATCCCGGCGGAAACGGTCCTTATCCAGCTTTTCCCCGGTGGCGCTGTCCCACAGGCGGCAGGTATCCGGACTGATCTCATCCGCCAGGATGATGCTGCCGTCCGCCGGCCGGCCGAACTCCAGTTTGAAATCCACCAGGGTCACGCCGCAGGAGAGCCAGAATTCCCGCAGCAGACGGTTGATCTCCAGGGCGTACTGCCGGATCTGATTCAGCTCCTCCCGGGTGGCCAGACCCAGCGCCAGGGCATGGGAATCATTCAGCAGGGGATCGCCCAGGGCGTCGTTTTTATAGGAGAACTCCACCGTCGGTTCCTTAAAGGGAATGCCTTCCTCCACGCCGTAACGCTTCGAAAAGGAGCCCGCGGAGAGATTCCGCACGATCACTTCCAGCGGGACAATATTCACTTTTCTGACCAGTGTTTCCCGCTCGCTGAGCTCCTGCACGAAATGCGTGGGAATGCCCTGCTGCTCCAGAAGCCGCATCAGGGCGTTGCTCATCCGGTTGTTGATGACGCCTTTACCGCTGATCGTTCCGTGCTTGAGGCCGTTAAAGGCCGTGGCATCGTCCTTATAGGACACGATCAGCAGCTCCGGATCCTCCGTGGCATATACTTTTTTGGCTTTTCCCTCATACAGCTGTGCGCCTTTGATCATGATTTATCATCCTCCTTCTGATTCATCCGTACATCGGTTTCGCGGGCGGCTCCCGGCCGCCCGCTTTTCTATTCTGATTCCTCCATCGCCTTCTTCAGCCAGGCATCGATTTCGCGGGCGGCGTCCCGGCCGTCCGCCAGGGAGCGGACCACCAGGGACTGGCCCGTACGCATATCTCCGGCACTGAAAAAGCGGCCTGACAGATGATGGGTGCCGTCCTCCGGCATCAGCCTGCCCCGGGCGTCTGCTCTCAGGGAAAAGGCGTCCAGCGTGCTTTGCTCGCAGCCGATAAAGCCCGCGGCAATCAGGAGCAGATCGCAGGGAAGAATCTGTTCGCTGCCGGGTACGGGCTCGAAGCCGCCTTCCGTTTTCCGCCGGAGCCGGACCGTTTCCAGGGCGGAAACGCAGCCCCGATCATCCGTCTGAATCCGGCTGACGGTGGTTTCATAAATTCGCGGATCGCTGCCCTGGCGGAAGATCGCTTCCTGCTGACCGTAATCCGTGCGCAGGATGCGGGGCCATTCCGGCCAGGGGTTGCCCGGCAGTCTGTTTTCCGGAGGCGCGGGCATCATTTCCAGCTGGACAACGGAAAGGCAGCCCTGACGGAGGGCGGTACCCACACAGTCATTGCCGGTATCGCCCCCGCCGACGACCACGACGCGCTTTCCCTCAGCCGAAACGGCGGGATCCCGGCCGGCGAGGAGGCCTTTGGAGGCCGCCGTAAGATAGTCCACGGCGAAAACCACGCCGGCGGCGTCCATTCGTTCCAGATTCAGAGAGCGCGGTTTGCGGGATCCGCCGCACAGCAGCACCGCGTCGAAGTCCTCCAGCTCCTCCGGGCGGGCCTCGGTATTCAGCCGGAAGCGGACGCCTTCCGCTTCCATCAGCCGGATCCGCCGCAGCACAGTTTCCTTGGGCAGCTTCATGTTCGGAATGCCGTACATCAGCAGGCCTCCGGGACGGTCCGCCTTTTCAAACACGACGGTTTCATGCCCCAGCCGGTTCAGCAGATCCGCCGCCGCCAGGCCGGAGGGTCCGCTTCCGACGACCGCGATTCTTTTCCCGCTGCGCGCGGAAGGAACCCGGGGCCGGATCCAGCCTCTGGCAAAGCCGGTTTCGATCAGATAGAGTTCATTATCCCGGTTGGTCACGCCGCTGTCCGCCAGATTGCAGGCTTTTTCACACAGCGCCGGGCAGACGTGCCCCGTAAACTCGGGAAAGGGTGCGGTCATCAGCAGCCGCTTCAGGGCCTCTTCCTCCTGCCCCCGGCAGAGCAGATCATTCCACTCCGGAATCAGGTTATGCAGGGGACAGCCGAAATCAGACTGGCAGAAGGGTACGCCGCAGTTCATGCATCGGGAAGCCTGGGCCCAGCGGACATCGCCGGACTGGGAAAGATGCAGATCCTCGAAGTCGCCGAGCCGCTCGGCTTCCTCCCGGAAAGGGTTTTCCATTCTGGCCGTATCCAGAAAACCTGTCATGCTGCCCATCGCCTCAAGCCTCCTTCAGCCAGTTCAGATATTCGTCGGAAATGACCGCTTTAAATTTCGGCAGCCAGTCGCTGAAGTGATCCAGGATTTCGGCGGCCTTCCGGGAGCCGGTCGCCTGCAGATGCTTTTCCAGCAGGCGGACAAGCTCGTCCGCCTGGCTTTCCGATACGGGATACAGCCGGGCGTGGCCGGGATTCAGCCGGCTTTCCAGGCACCCGTCCTCATCCAGCACCCAGGCGATGCCGCCGGACATGCCCGCGGCGAAATTGTCGCCGACCGGCCCCAGCACGGCGACCCGGCCGCCGGTCATATATTCGCAGCCGTGATCGCCGACCCCCTCGACCACCGCCCAGGCGCCGGAATTCCGGACCGCGAAGCGTTCCCCGGCCATGCCGGCCACGAAGGCCCAGCCGCCGGTGGCTCCGTACAGGGCGACGTTACCGATCAGGGTATCCTCCGCCTTCCAGACCGCGTCTGCCGGCGGGCAGATCGCCAGGGTACCGCCGGAAAGGCCTTTGCCCAGATAATCATTGGCGACCCCGTACAGGGTGATTTCCTGCCCGGCGGAGAGGAAGGCGCCGAAGGACTGGCCGCCGCAGCCCCGGGCCTGGATCTGCCGCTTTCCCTTCAGCGTCGTGCCGAAAGCCCGGTCGGTGGTCATCAGATGGACGTGATCCTGATACAGCCGGACATCCGCCCGTTCCGTCAGGTGGAAATCATGCCGGGCCTGGGGCTGGAAATGGATATTGCGCGCGAAACCGATCAGGTCGGAGAGATCCATCGCCGAATCATTTTTCGGGATCAGCAGATCGCTGCGGCCCACCAGCTCGCTGACCGTACGGGCGCCGAGCTTTGCCATGAGCTCCCGCAGCTCTTCCGCAATGAAAAGCATGAACCGTTCCACATATTCCGGCTGGCCCTGAAAGCGGCGGCGCAGCTCCGGATTCTGGGTGGCGATACCGAAGGGACAGGTGCCCAGATGACAGACGCGCATCATGCGGCAGCCCATGGTGATCAGCGGAGCGGTGGCGAATCCGAACTGCTCCGCGCCCAGCAGCAGGGCGACCATGACGTCATGGCCGGTCATCAGTTTTCCGTCCGACTCCAGCGTCACCTTGCGGCGCAGCCGGTTCCGGCACAGGGTCTGATGGGCTTCCGCCAGACCGATTTCCCAGGGAAGCCCCGCATGGTGGATGCTGCTCAGGGGGGCGGCGCCGGTACCGCCTTCGCCGCCGGAAATCAGAATGCCGCCGGCGCCGGCCTTGGCCACGCCGCTGGCGATCGTGCCGACCCCGGCGGAGGAGACCAGTTTGACCGTAATCTTCGCTTCCTCGTTGGCGCACTGCAGATCATAGATCAGCTCCGCCAGATCCTCGATGGAATAAATATCATGATGCGGGGGCGGGGAGATCAGGGAGATTCCGGGCGTGGAGCAGCGGGTCCGGGCCACATCCTCGGTGACCTTGGCTCCGGGCAGATGTCCGCCCTCACCGGGCTTGGCTCCCTGTGCCATTTTGATCTGGATTTCCTTTGCGGAGAGCAGGTATTCCCGGGTGACGCCGAAGCGGCCGGAGGCTACCTGCTTGATGGCTGAATTCAGGTCCGTGCCGAAGCGATCCGGCAGCTCGCCGCCCTCGCCGCTGTTGGAGCGGCCGCCCAGGCGGTTCATGGCCCGGGCCAGACATTCGTGGGCTTCCCGGGAAATGGAGCCATAGCTCATTGCACCGGTCCGGAACCGCTTCACAATCTCCGCCGCGGGTTCCACTTCCTCCAGGGGAACCGCCCGGCAGGCGTCGAAGCGGAAGGTGAGCATGGAACGGATGGTCCGGGGACCTTCATTTTCCACCCGGGCAGCATAACGCTCAAAGGTTTCCCGGCTGTCCGTCCGGACGGCCTGCTGCAGCAGGTGAATCGTTTCAGGGGAATAGAGGTGCTCCTCCGCGGCTTCCCCTCTTCTGTATTTATGGATGCCCACGGCGGGAAGCCCGGAGACACCGGTCGGGGCGAAGGCTTCCGCATGATGAAAACGGCTGTCCGCTTCAATCCGGGTTAAATCCGTGCCGCCGAGGGAGCAGGGTGTATTCGAGAAATAGACGTCGATGAAGGCCTTATCCAGGCCCACGGCTTCGAACAGCTGGGCGCTCTGATAGGCCTGGAGTACGGAGACTCCCATTTTGGAGGCGGTTTTCAGGATACCGGCGGTCAGCGCCTGATCATAGCTGCGGACCGCGTCCTCCGGCGTTTTGCCGATCCGGCCGTCGCCGCACATCGCGCGGATACAGGCGTGCGCCAGATAGGGGTTCACCGCGCGGGCGCCGTAGGCGGTCAGCATGGCCAGATGGTGCACGTCCCGGGGCTCGCCGCTTTCCAGAATCACGGAGACGGCGGTGCGCTTCCGGATCCGGATCAGATGCTGCTCCAGGGCGGAGACTGCCAGCAGCGACGGAATCGCCAGCCGGTCCGGATTCACGCCCCGGTCGGACAGAATCAGAATATTAATCCGGTCCCGGCAGGCCTGATCACAGGCGGCAAAGAGACCGTTCAGGGCATCCCGCAGGGTGCTCCGCTTCGGATAGAGCAAAGAAACGGTACGCACGGAAAAATCCTCGCGGCGCATATCCCGGATACGCTGCAGCTCTGCTTCCGTCAGAACCGGGGAGGGAAGCTCCAGAACAGCGCTGTTGCCGGCTTCCCGGGACAACAGGTTGCCGTCGTCCCCCACATAGATGGAGCAGTCGGTTTTCACTTCTTCCCGCAGGGCGTCGATAGGCGGATTGGTGACCTGAGCGAAGCGCTGGCGGAAATAATCGTACACGGAGGGATGGCGCTTCGACAGGGCGGCCAGGGGGACATCCGCGCCCATGGAGGCGATCGGTTCCGTCCCTTTTTCCGCCATGGGCAGGAGCAGATCCTGCAGATCCTCCCAGCCATAGCCGAAGGCTTTGCAGAGGGTCTCCAGCTCCTCACCGGAGAAGCTGTCCGGAGCGGTTTCCCGGCAGGGAAGATCCTCCAGACGTACCAGCTTCTGCATCCATTCGCCGTAGGGATGCTCCCGGGCAAAGGCAGATTTGAGCGCCTCGCTTTCGGCCAGCCGTCCTGTTTTCAGATCCACCTCCAGCACATCCCCGGCCTTCAGCTTCCACCGGCGGAGGATATGCGCGTTTTCCTCGAACAGGACGCCCGCTTCGGAGCTGAGGATCAGACGGCGGTCGTCCGTCAGGGCGCAGCGCAGGGGACGCAGGCCGTTCCGGTCCAGGGAGGCGCAGAGCTTTTCCCCGTCGGAATAAAGGATCGCGGCAGGGCCGTCCCAGGGCTCCATCATGGTGGCGTAATAGCGGTACAGATCCCGCCAGGGGGCGGGCTCCGACGCCTTCTGCCAGGGCTCCGGCAGCAGCACCATGCCGGCCAGGGCCAGCGGGAAGCCGTTCATGGCCAGGAATTCCAGGGTGTTATCCAGCATCTGGCTGTCGCTGCCCTCCGGATCGATCACCGGCAGCACGCGGTTCATTTCCGCTCCCATGATCGCGGACCGCATGGTTTCCTCCCGGGCCTTCATGCGGTCGTGGTTTCCGCGGATCGTATTGATTTCGCCGTTGTGCAGCAGCATCCGGAAAGGGTGCGCCTTGCTCCAGGAGGGGAAAGTATTGGTGGAAAAGCGGGAATGAACCATGGCCATACCGCTGGTATAGCGAACATCCTGCAGATCGTCATAGAAGGAGCGCAGCTGTCCGACCAGCATCATGCCCTTGTATACGATCGTCCGGCAGGAAAGGGAGCAGATATAGGCGCCCGTCTGCTGACGCTCAAAAACCCGGCGCAGGATAAAAAGGCGCCGGTCAAAATCCCTTCCGGCGCCGATATCCCTGGGTCTGGCTAAAAAACACTGACGGATGCGCGGCATCGTCCGCCGCGCGTTCGCGCCCAGCTGGGCCGGATGGCAGGGAACCTCCCGCCATCCGAGCACCGGAATCCCCTCGGATTCCGCCAGCTGTTCAAAAATCTGAACTGCGTCTCCGGCGCCGACGTCATCCTCCGGCAGAAAGAACATGCCAACCCCGTAATCGCCGGAAGCGCCGAGCGGAATGCCTTCCTCCCTCGCCCAGGCGGCAAACAGGGCATGGGGCAGCTGGGTCATGATTCCCACGCCGTCGCCGGTTGTTCCCTCCGCGTCGCTGCCCGCCCGGTGGGCCAGGCGCTCCACGATCGAGAGAGCCTGATCCACCGTCCGGTGCGTTGCCTTCGCGTTCAGATCCACCACGGCGCCCACGCCGCAGCTTTCGTGTTCCAGTTCCATATGATAAAGAGGATACTGCCGGTCTCTCATTATGTTTCCTCCGATTTTTCCAGAATCCGCATGGCGAAATCCGCCATCTTCATCCCGTGGTTCATGGCATACTGCTGCATGGCCCGGTGCGCTTCCGGTTCTGAAAGACCTTTCTGCTTCATCAGCAGCGCCTTGGCCCGGTTTACGATATCCCTGCTCTCGCCTGTCCGGCGGGGGAGGCGCATCCGGTGCAGCTGGGACAGCATCTGCACTGCCCCGATCACCGCCTGTCCGGAAGCCGGGAGGGTCAGGCGGAAGATTTCCGGGGATTCGGTATTGTCCAGCACCTGCTGTTTGGCGATCAGCAGAAGCTGGATACTGTCCCGGTAATCCCAGATCAGTTCATCCGGCTTGCAGTCCGGCATGAAGCCGACCATGATAACCACGCAGTCTTCGCTTTCGTTCAGGGCCCGCCGGAGTTCGCTTCCGGAGGAACAGCTGCGGAACACCTGAAAACCGGAGGAGGTCAGAAGCCCGGCAAGCTTTGAACGGCTGTCCTCCAGAGGACTGACAATCACAATTCTGGCCATTGGCTTCACCTGCCTTCTCTGATAGAATTCCGATCAACGAACGATCAGGGGGAGGATCAGTACATCACCAGATAGCGGTCCGTTTCCCACTTGCTGACATGGGTCCGGAAGGCATCCCATTCCTTTTCCTTGCCTTCCACATACTGGCTCAGCACATGTTCGCCCAGAGCGGAGCAGATGACCTCGTCCTCCTTCAGGCAGTCCACGGCCTCCTTCAGGGAGCCGGGGAGCGACAGGATGCCCCGGGCCTTGCGGGTTTCGTTGTCCATGGCGAAGATGTTCTCCGTGATTTCATCCGGCGGAGTCATTTTCTTTTCAATACCGTCCAGCCCTGCAGCCAGGCAGACAGCCAGCGTCAGATAGGGGTTCGCGCTGGGATCGGGGCAGCGCAGCTCCACGCGGGTTCCCATGCCGCGGGCGGCCGGGATCCGGATCAGGGCGCTGCGGTTGCTGGCGCTCCAGGCCAGATAGCAGGGGGCTTCATAACCGGGCACCAGCCGCTTGTAGCTGTTGACCAGCGGGTTGGTGACGGCGGCCATGCCCCGGATATGAGTCAGGATGCCGGCAATAAAGGAATAGGCTTCCGTGCTCAGACCCCGCTTGTCCGAAGGATCCGCGAAGACGTTTTTACCGTCCCGGAACAGGCTCATATTGGTATGCATGCCGCTGCCGTTGATGCCGAAGACCGGCTTGGGCATAAAGGTCGCGTGCAGACCGTTTTTCTGGGCCAGGGTTTTGACCGCCAGCTTGAAGGTCATGATATTGTCCGCGGCGGTCAGGGCGTCGGCATAGCGGAAATCGATCTCATGCTGACCGGCGGCTACTTCATGGTGGCTGGCTTCGATCTCGAAGCCCATCTGCTCCAGGGTCATGCAGATTTCACGCCGGGTGCTTTCGCCGTGATCCAGGGGTCCCAGATCAAAATAACCGGCTTCGTCGGAGGTGGTGGTGGTGGGGTTGCCGTTCTCATCTGTCTGGAAGAGGAAGAACTCGCATTCCGGGCCTACATTGAAGGAATAGCCGAGCTTCGACGCCCGTTCCAGCACCTTTTTCAGCACGCCGCGGGGATCGCCGGCGAAGGGGCTTCCGTCCGGATTGAACACATCGCAGATCAGCCGGGCCACCTTTCCGTGCTGGGGACGCCAGGGCAGAATGGCGAAGGTATCCAGATCCGGGCGCAGATACTGATCGCTTTCATTGATGCGGACAAAGCCCTCAATGCTGCTGCCGTCGATCATGATTTCGTTATTCACGGCTTTTTCAATCTGACTGGCCGTGATCGCCACGTTTTTCAGCTGACCGAAGATATCGGTGAACTGCATGCGGATAAACTCCACATCATCCTCACGAACCATCCGGATAATGTCTTCCTTCGTGTACCTGCTCATTGTTCTGACCTCCCATTCAGCGTGTTTCGGAATAAAAAAGAGGGCAAGGTGTATCGTATCCCGACACCCTTGCCCCGATGCGCGTATCCTAACATTCTGCTCAGGCGCTGTCAAGGGGCTGAATTGTATTCCCTTTGTACTGCCCTTTGATTTGCGTATTTCATTCTTGACATTTTTCCTTTTGGAATGATACCATACCCTCCGACAAGGCAAAGGCGTCCTGGTTCAGGATTCTTTGCCTTGTTTTCGTATTTCCGCATCGGAGAAAGCTGGAGGTGATTGTATGCTGACGCCCAATCTCAGCTACGCAAATCTGAAGGAATCCTATCTTTTTCATCATATCGCAGGGAAGACGGAGGCCTATCTGTGTGCGCATCCCGACGCGCATCTCTTCCGTATGGGTATTGGCGACGTGTCGCTGCCTCTGGCGCCGGCGGTGATTCAGGCGCTGCACCGGGCGGTGGACGATCAGGGGGAAAAGGACAGCTTTCACGGCTATATGCCGGAATGCGGCGCGCCTTTCCTGCGGGAAGCGATTGCCGCCTTCTATCTGAAGCGGAACGTGCAGCTTGCCGCCGATGAGGTTTTTGTATCCAGCGGGGCCAGCGATGAGCTGGGCGATCTGCTGGATCTGTTTGACCGGAAGAACCGGGCGCTGATTATGGAACCGGCCTATCCCGCCTATGTGGACGCGAACATCATGGCCGGACGGGAAATTCTGCACCTGCCCTCCGGACCGGATAACCACTTTCTGCCGCTGCCGGAGGACAGCCTGCAGGCGGATCTGATTTACATCTGCTCTCCGAACAACCCGACGGGAGCCGCCTATAACCGGGATCAGCTTTCCCGCTGGGTGCAGTGGGCCAACGAACGGGGCGCGGTGATCCTTTTTGACGCGGCGTATGAGGCTTTTATCGAAGAGGATCTGCCGCACAGCATTTTCGAAATTCCCGGCGCCCGAACCTGCGCCATCGAGATCTGTTCCCTGTCCAAAACAGCCGGGTTCACCGGCACGCGGCTGGGCTACACCGTGATTCCGAAGGATCTGGAGCGGAGCGGACTTTCCCTGAACGCCATGTGGGTGCGGAACCGGACCACCAAAACCAACGGGATTTCCTATATTCTGCAGCGGGGCGGCGCCGCCGTCTTCACGGAAGAAGGGCAGCGCCAGATTCATGAGAACATCCGGATCTACAAGGAGAATGCGCGGGTGCTGATGACGACCCTGGACGAGGCGGGTATCCGCTACTGGGGCGGCAGGAACGCGCCCTACATCTGGATGGAATGCCCGGACGGGCAGAGCAGCTGGGCGTTCTTCGACCGGCTGCTGAATGAGATTCAGGTGATCGGTACCCCGGGCGAAGGCTTTGGTTCCTGCGGGGAAGGCTTCTTCCGCTTTTCCACCTTTGGAGATCCCGGCGATACCCGGGAGGCAGCCGCCCGTCTTTTACAGCTGCTGAAACAATCTCACTGATTCGGAGGCGAGACGCGTATGTGTTCTATCTTTGGAATGACCGGCGCCCGGTTTCCCCGGGACCTGATAAAAACTTGCTTTGACCGGACCATTTCCCGGGGGCCGGATAAAAGCCGCATGGTCGATATTCCCGGCGGCCTGCTGGGATTTCACCGGCTGGCCATCATGGGACTGCAGGACGAAGGCATGCAGCCCTTCCGTCTGGAGGACGACTATGTGGTCTGCAACGGGGAACTCTATGGATTCCGCCCGCTGCGGGCCCGACTCATGGAACGGTATGAGCTGAAAAGCGAATGCGACTGCGAGATTCTGCTTCCGCTCTACCGGGAATACGGCGTGGAAATGTTCAAAACCCTGGATGCGGAATTCGCGCTGATCCTCTGGGACGGAAAGCTCGGAAAGCTGATCGCAGCCCGGGATCCGATCGGAATCCGGCCCCTGTACTACGGGGAGGTGAGAGGGGGCGGGCTGGCCTTTGCCAGCGAGCCGAAGAACCTGATCGGCATGTGCGACACCATTCTGCCGTTCCCGCCCGGGCATTACTGGATGGACGGGGAGTTCGTTCAGTACGCGGATCCGGCCTATGTGGGATACTTTACCATGAAAACCGAGGAGGAAGTGTGCCCGAAACTCCGCCGCCTGCTGATGGACGGCGTGGAAAAACGGCTGGACGCGGATGCCCCGCTGGGCTTTCTGCTTTCCGGCGGCCTGGATTCCTCTCTGGTCTGCGCCATTGCGCAGCGGATGCTGGATCATCCGATCCGGACCTTCGCCATCGGGATGGATGTGGACGCGATCGATCTGAAGTATGCCCGGAAGGCAGCCGAATATATCGGCAGCGAGCATACGGAGGTCATCATCTCGGAGAAAGATGTACTGGAAGCGCTTCCCACGGTCGTTGAGCTGCTGGGGACCTGGGATATTACCACCATCCGGGCGTCCATTGGCATGTATCTGGTCTGTAAATGGATTCATGAGCATACCGATATCCGGGTGCTGCTGACCGGGGAAATCTCCGATGAGCTGTTCGGATACAAGTATACGGACTTCGCTCCCTCAGCCTCCGCGTTTCAGGAGGAGGCGGAAAAGCGCATCCGGGAGCTGCACGTGTATGACGTGCTTCGCGCGGACCGGTGCATTTCCGTCAATTCGCTGGAGGCCCGGGTTCCCTTCGGGGATCTGAAGTTTGTCCGCTATGCCATGAGCATTGATCCGGAGCTGAAGATGAACCGGCATCAGATGGGGAAGTACCTGATCCGGAAAGCCTTCGCGGAGGACCGGATCCTTCCGGACGAAATTCTCTGGCGCCAGAAGGCCGCCTTTTCCGACGCGGTCGGCCACA
This sequence comes from Clostridia bacterium, assembly GCA_017652125.1. Taxonomy (GTDB): domain Bacteria; phylum Bacillota; class Clostridia; order Christensenellales; family Aristaeellaceae; genus Aristaeella. The sequence continues at coordinate 13,170 of JAGCBO010000240.1, forward strand.
GTATGGTCAACGATCTGAAAGCCTTTGCGGAGAAGCAGTATACGGATCAGGAGTTCGCGGAAAAGGCAGCCGGGTATGATTACTGCCCACCCTTTACCAAGGAGAGCCTCCTGTACCGGGAACTGTTTGAGCAGTACTATCCCGGACAGGCGCATCTGATTCCGGGATACTGGATGCCGAATAAGACCTGGCCGGGCTGCGATGTGGACGATCCGTCCGCCCGGGTGCTGGCCAATTACGGCGCCAGCGGCGAGTGAGGGGAGCGTCAGCGCAGTGCGCTGTCCGGCGCAGCCGGAAGCGAGCCGAGGGAGTCAATCGAAACAAGTGAAAGCTCCGCTCCAAGGAGCTTTCACGCCGATTGAGATTGCGGAAGAGTGAGGGGAGCGTCAGCGATGAAAGAATTGATTCTGATCCTGGACTTCGGGGGGCAGTATACCCAGTTGATAGCCCGGCGCGTTCGGGAATGCCATGTTTATTCGGAAGTTATTCCCTGGAATACGCCCCTTCAGGAAATCCTGGACCGCCATCCCAGCGGCATCATCCTGTCCGGCGGACCTTCCAGCGTGCACGACGAGGGGGCGCCCCGGATCGATCCGGCGATCTATGATGCCGGAATTCCGATTCTGGGGATCTGTTACGGCATGCAGCTGACCGCGCTTCTTCTGGGCGGGCAGGTGGAGCGGGCCCGGGAGCGGGAATATGGGCGGATTACGGTGCGGATGAAGGACCGGGCCGGGCTGATGGAGGGACTGACCGAGTCCTCTGCTTGCTGGATGAGCCATACCTGGCAGGTAACGGAATGCCCTCCCGGCTTTCATGCTACTGCCGAAACGGAACATTGCCCCATTGCGGCCATGGAGAACCGGGAAAAACGCGTTTATGGCGTGCAGTTCCATCCTGAGGTGACCCATACGGCGGAAGGAAAGATCCTTTTGCTCAATTTCCTCTTTGAAATCTGCCGGTGCCCCGGGGACTGGAATATGAAGGCCTATGCGGAAGCCGCCGTTCAGCAGATTCAGGACGCTGTGGGATCTGAGGGCACAGTGTTGCTGGCCCTGTCCGGCGGAGTGGATTCCTCCGTGGCGGCGGCCCTGATTTACCGGGCCATCGGCAGCAGGCTTACCTGCGTGTTTGTGGATCACGGCCTGCTGCGCAAGGGCGAAAGCGATCAGGTCTGTCATGTGTTCAGCCATCTTTTCCCGGTCCGGTTTATCCGGGCGGATGCCGCAGACCGCTTTTTTGCGGATCTGAAAGGGGTGACTGATCCGGAGGAGAAGCGGCATATCATCGGCAGGGATTTTATTGAGGTGTTCAGAGAAGAAGCCCGGTCCCTGGGCAAGATGGATTATTTCGCGCAGGGAACCATCTATCCGGATGTGATCGAGAGCGGGCAGGGGAGCAATGCAGCCGTCATCAAGAGTCATCACAATGTCGGCGGCCTGCCGAAGGAGCTGGGCTTCACGGAGCTCATCGAGCCGCTGCGCATGCTGTTCAAGGATGAGGTCCGGGCTCTGGGAGAGACCCTGGGGCTGCCGCATGAGCTGGTGTGGCGTCAGCCCTTCCCCGGCCCCGGGCTGGCTGTCCGGATCATCGGAGAGGTGACTCCGGAGAAGACGGCTATTGTCCGGGAAAGCGACGCCGTTTTCCGGGAGGAAATCGCCGCCGCGGGCCTGGACAGCCAGATCAGCCAGTACTTCGCAGTTCTCACAAATCTCCGAAGCGTCGGTGTCATGGGCGACGAGCGTACCTATGACTATACTGTGGCGCTGCGGGCTGTGACCACAGACGACTTTATGACCGCCGACTGGGCCCGTCTGCCTTATGACCTGATCGAACGGGTTTCAGCCCGGATAGTTAACGAGGTCCCCCATGTCAGCCGGGTTGTTCTGGACGTAACGACTAAACCTCCGGCCTCTATCGAGTGGGAATAATGACCGAAAACATGAATCCCCTTATGGATCAACGTGTCCGGCCATTCTGAAAGTGGCTTTGATAACAGAATGATAACATTTTTCCGGAAAATGATTGTTGCCCCGTTTCCGAGTGGTTGTAGGGTTTGAATCAGGAAAGGTTATCGTCAGACAGATTGTTTCTATAAAACTGACCCTCCGCTGTGGATGAGAATCCGCAACGGAGGGCCCTTTTATGTGTTTATGCTTTTTTCGGTTTTCTTCCCCGCTTTTTCGGTCCCTGCACATCCGGCTGAATATCCGGCGGGATTTTTGTCTTGATCATGCTGTCATCAAAAGCCGGGTAATGGTA
>JAGCBO010000241.1 GCA_017652125.1 Clostridia bacterium
GAAACAGGCATTTCAGATTTCCGCGGTCGAACAGCGCAAAGGCCTCGTCGCCTGTTTCAAGGTAATTGTTGTCCCACCAGACACAGGGAATGCCCATCTCTTCGGCAGTCCGCAGAAACAGCCGCAGGAACCGGAGTCGTTCCCCGATATTCCAGCCGGAACCGTCCGGCAGTTTTTTCGCCACCGCGCCGAACTCAGTAATCATCATGGGTACGCCGTGGGAAAGGCCGTATTGCCGGATGTCGTCAAACATAGCCAGAACTTCGTCACGGGCTTTTTCATCAAAGAACGGGGTGTCATAGCGATCCCCGCGGCTGAAAACAAAACGATCCGGGCAATAGCAGTGGACGGTGAAAATCAGGTGATCATCCTTCGGCATGATCATGTCCCGCATGCAGTCCGGAAGCGGGCGGGCCGCAAGGCAGGGAATACAGAGCGGGCGGTCGACGTTATTGCCGCCGTTTTCCCGGACGGTTCTGACAAAAGTATGATTGATGGCATTGATCGCGGCGCGGACATCCCGGTTGCCGCTTCCCCAGGCGCAGTTGTCGCCGCCCATCAGGTTCGGCTCATTGGTTCCCTGAAAGATCAGCCTGTGATCCGTATCCCGGAAATGATCCGCGATCTGTACCCAGAGATTCCTGTACCGCGGAAGAATGTCCGCCAGACGGGACAGCTCCGCTCTCAGCCATCTGAATTCATGATGCGTGTTCAGGATGACGGTCATCCCCTCCTCCAGACCCCACCCGACCACTTCCGTCACCCGGTTCATCCATTCGGGAGAAATCCGGTCCGACTCCCCGGGGATAAAATGGCCGTCCCAGGTGACCGGCACACGCAGAATACGAAACCCGGATTCCGCGAACATGCGGATCATGTCCCGGGTGATCCGGGGATTGCCCCAGGCGGTTTCATCCGGTACCCTTCCGTCCTCCGTGAAACAGTCCAGGCTGTTTCCCACGTTGATCCCGCCGCATAAACCGGTCAGGGGATCCTTCTCCGTTGTTCCTGTTGTTTTCATCATCATTCGTTCTCCTGCTCTTCTGACTGAATCGGTTTTTGAGTATATGAATCGGATATTTTCAGTATATGAATCCGGTTGCAAAGAGCAATGCTCAAAAGTATAATAATCACGGATCAATTCTATGGATTGGGGGCTGCGAATATGAAAATCGTTCTGGTTGATGATGAGCAGCTGATCGTGGAGGGCCTGAAAAAAATCATTTCCAGGCAGTTTCCCGACGTGGAAACGGCCGTCTTCACCGATCCGCTCAAAGCGCTGGATACGCTGAAGAAAAGCCCTGCCGACCTTCTGATTACCGATATCCGCATGCCGGAAATGACCGGGCTCGAGCTGATCCGGCAGGTCCGGGAGGCCGGCGTCCGGTACTGTTCGATTCTGACGGGACTGAATGACGTTCCGCTGCTCCAGGAAAGCATCCGCCTGCAGGTGTGCGATTATCTGATCAAGCCGGTCAACAAGGAAGAGCTCTACGCGCTGATCCGGCGGATCCGTGAACAGATCGCCCGGGACAGTACGGAGCAGACGGATGCGCTGGCGGAGCAATTCCGCTCGGGAACCTGGGACGACGACCGAACCGCGCAGGAACTCGCCTCCCGCATGCGCCGGAGCGACTGCCCTCCCCTGATTCTGGCGCAGTTTATTCACTCCGCCGGAAGGGAAATGCCCTTCTGGGAGGTCTGCGGTCTGGCAGTTTCCGTTATCCGGGAAGAAGTATCCGAACCCGCGCTGGGCGCGGCGCTCCGAAATCTTTCCGGGCCAAAGCCGGTCTCGTCTCCCGAGATCCGGAAGATTATGGAGGAGTTTGAACGGCATTACGCTCAGGATCTGACGGTGGGCGGCATTGCCGCGGAGATGCATCTGCAGCCGAATTACCTGACAACGCTTTTTAAAAAGGAAACCGGAAAAGGGTTTGTACAGTGCCTGAACGAGCACCGGATCAGCGAGTCCTGCCGGCTGATCCTGACCCATCCCGTTCTGTCTGTCCAGGAGGTCGGCGAGAACTGCGGCTTTTCTTCCCCCCGTTATTTCTTTACGGTGTTCAAAAAACTGACAGGAATGACTCCCGGCGTGTTCAGAAGCCGCATGGAGGAGGCCGGTTTTATCCGTTTGTAGTCAGCCAGAGGGTGCAGGTCGTTCCTTCATCGGGCGCGGATTCGATGGTGATCCCCGCCTCCGATCCAAAAAACAGTTTCAGACGTGAATTGACATTCACCAGACCAATCCCTCCGCGTGTGTTCATGATCGGCTGATTCTGACGGAGTCCTTCCCGCACTTCCTCCAGGCGCTCCGGCGTCAGTCCGGTTCCGTCGTTGAAAACCCGAAGCCAGATTCCCTTCTCATAGGTCCCGGCCGAGATCACGATACGGCCGGGTCTGTTTTTTTGCTGAAAGCCGTGCTTCAGGGCATTCTCCACCAGGGGCTGCAGAAGGAAACGGGGACATTTGACCTGCAGAATTTCCGGGCTGACGGGCTCAATCGTGTAATCCAGCTGGTTGTTCAGCCGCATTTTCTGCAGCTGCAGATACATCTGGGCGTGTTCAATTTCCATGCTGACCTCCCCCATGGAGGAGGTATCGCTGATGCTGAGCCGGAGCATCCGGCCCAGCGCGTAAAGCTGATCCGCAACCTGCTGATCATCATTGATTTCCGCCATCATCCGGAGATTTTCCAGCGTGTTGTAGATAAAATGAGGATGGATCTGCGCCGCCAGCATATCGTAGGCCGTCCGCTGCGATTCCCTGACCTCCTGCGCGTTCAGATTGCTCAGCTCGCCGATCCGGCGGATCATATGGTTGATGGATTCGGACAGCGTACCGATCTCGTCCTGTCCCATCACCTCGACGGAAGGCAGGGATATGGCGCCCCCGGCGTCCTTCCGGATCATGCCGGAGGATGTTTCTCCCGGCGGATCGAAGGTGAGGGATTCACATGCATCCGACAGGCGGATAATGCGACGCGTAATCCCCTTGATAAAGACCTGATACGAGATGAAAATACACAGGAGGATCAGCACAGCGCTCAGCAGAACGGTCAGAAGCAGCGAAGAAGAAAACAGGGGCGTTCCGGCAACCTGCTGGAGGGAAACGACGACCAGCGGAATGGCTTCGCAGCGGATGCGGTACATCACCCGGCTGCCACCCAGAATCTGATAGCCCTCCGTCAGCCGGGAGAAATTGCCGCGGAACGTGGCCCGGTCCTCTTCGGACAGGGAATCCGGGATCAGCAGCGGCGTCCCGTCCGTTCCGAACAGCGCGCACTGCTGGCCGTTAACCGAGGAAATGCTGGTGATGATATTGGTCAGCATATCGGAGCTGGGTGTAAACAGGACCAGAGCGGGCGTGTTCCCTTCCCCTTCAAACTGATAGAAAAACCGGCTGTCCGTGATCCCGTCATGCGTATCAAAAACCCACATCCGGTAATCGCTCCGATGATAGTAGGCCGTTGTATTCTCCACAGAGATGCCGGAAAGCGTCTGCCCCGGAAGGATCTGTATGCTCTGCGTCGGAAGATATCGGTTATACCCGTATTTCAGCAAAGGGCTGACCGTATCCTGATAGATCGTCTCCTTTTCATGCCCCGGCGGCAGCGCTATATAGGAACGGATGGATTTATTCCCGGCAAGGGTGTTGGCCAGGGATTCCATCTGTCTCGCCGAGGTGTCAAAGGTATCGATGATATAGCGGTCATATTCATAGGTCACCTTCGCGTTGCTGGAGACCGTATCGGATGAAACCTGACGGTACAGCAGCAGCGTGCACAGAAAGACCGGGACAATAATCAGGACAATCTGGGTCAGAACAGCCCGGGTGCGGATGCTGCTTCTGTTCCATGGTAAAGAGAGTTTCATCCTGATCAGCTCCCTGCCGGACGGCCTTTTTTTCGTTCGGCCTATTATATCACACAAAGGGGAATGTACAACGGCCGGCAGAAAACTTCAGAGAAATGATCACCGGAACGCATAGTATTGAGCATTGGTTTTCCCGCACGGGGATGATAGACTTTTCACAGGTCAAAATGAAAAAGGGGGAAACCTTCGTGAAACGGATCAGGGAAAACAGCCCGGCAAGGTCATGGGTCCTTCCGGAAAAATTCCAGCTTTTCGCGATGCTGCTGCCTTTCCTGCTGCTGGTCATTGTGTTTTCCTATCTGCCGCTGGCCGGATGGCGTTACGCTTTTTATGCCTACCGTCCCGGATTTCCGCTGGAAAAGTGTGAGTATGTCGGCTGGTACTGGTTTGAATCCATCTTTTCCAACAGCTATCAGGTGGCGGAAATTACCCGCGTGATGATCAATACCCTGGCCATCTCCGGACTGGGCCTTCTGCTGAACTGCGTTGCGCCGGTTTTTGCCATCCTGATGAACGAAATCCACCACCGGCGCTACAGGAAAACCGTTCAGGTGCTGACCACGCTGCCCAACTTTATCAGCTGGGTTCTCGTATACGCGGTTGCCTTCGCCATGTTCAATGTCAACAACGGCTTTTTCAACCAGCTTTTCCTTTCCCTGGGATGGATCAAGCAGCCGGTGAACGTTCTGGCCAGCAGCAATAACGTGTGGCTCAGCATGACGCTGTGGAGCGCCTGGAAATCTCTGGGCTGGAGCAGCATCCTGTATCTGGCCGCGATCGCGGGTCTGGATCAGGAGCTGTTCGAGGCCGCCCGGGTGGACGGCGCCAACCGCTTCCAGCAGATCCTGCATATCACGCTGCCGGGGATTTCCCCCACCTTCCTGGTGCTGCTGGTGATGTCCATTGCCAACCTGATCAATAACGGCATGGATCAGTACTATGTTTTCCAGAATGCCCTCAACAAATCCAGCATTGAGGTCCTCGATCTCTATGTGTACAACATTTCGCTGGGCGGCGGCAACTTCTCCTTCGGCACGGCCGTTTCGATGCTGAAATCCGTCGTCAGCCTCACGCTGCTTCTGATCGCCAACGGCGCGGCGAAGCTGATCCGCGGATCGTCCATTTTCTGAGGAGGTGCAGCCATGAAGACAACGGAAACCGGTCTGCAGCGGAAGGGCCGCAGCAGCGTATCCTCCAGAATCTTTGATATCTGCAACTATCTGTTCTTTGCCCTGTTTACCCTTCTGTGCGTGTATCCGTTTTACTACATTTTCATCAACACCATTTCGGACAATACGCTCACGGCCCGGGGCCTGGTTCTGTTCTATCCCGAAGGCATTCATTTCAGCAACTATACGCAGGTCATGAAGCTGCAGGGTCTGGGGGAGGCCACGCTGATTTCCATCGCCCGAACGGTGCTCGGAACCTTCCTCTCCGTTTTTGCCTCCGCGTTTGTCGGCTATCTTGTCACAAAGCAAAAGCTGTGGCACCGGAAAATCTGGTACCGGATCATCGTCGCGACAATGTATTTCAACGCCGGAATCATTCCCTGGTATATCCTGATGATGAACCTTCACCTGACGAACAATTTTCTGGCCTATATCATTCCCGGCATCATGTCGCCCTTCAACATCATTCTGGTCAAGACCTATGTGGAATCCATCCCGCCGGCGCTGGAGGAAAGCGCGCAGATTGATTCCGCGGGCTACTGGGTCCGCTTCACCCGGATCGTTCTCCCCCTCTGTCTGCCCATCCTGGCCACGGTCACCGTCTTTACCGCGGTCGGCCAGTGGAATTCCTTCCAGGATACGCTCTTCCTGATGACCGACCGGAAACTCTATACCCTGCAGTTCCTGCTGTACCGGTATATCAATGAATCGAACGCCCTGGCAACGGTTCTGAAAAACACGGGCGGCAACGTCAATATCAACCTGTCCCTGGTTCAGACGCCCACCTCCGTCCGGATGACGGTCACAATGATCGTCGTCGCTCCGATCCTGCTGGTCTATCCCTTTTTCCAGCGCTATTTTGTCGGAGGCATCATGATCGGCGCCGTCAAGGGGTAATACCCGGATCTCAGCGCTTTCAGGCGCTTAAAATGATCAACCATAAAGAAAGGAAGGATTCTCATGAAACCGAAGAAAACGCTCTCCATCCTGCTGGCACTGGCCCTGCTGCTCAGTGTCTTTGCCCCGCTCGCCTCCTTTGCGGAGGAGGAACCCTACTGGGAAATTCAGATTTATTCTGAACTGGCCAACTACTCCGGCCTGCAGACCGGCTGGTTTGCGAAGCTCCTGAAGGACAAGTTCAATGTCGGCTTCAATATCGTGACCAGCTCCGAAGGCGGCAGCGACCGCTTCGCCACGCAGCTGATCTCCGGAAACCTGGGCGATCTGATCTTCCTGGGCGAAAGCAACGGTCAGAAGCATCTGAGCGATGCGATCGAAGCAGGCCTGATCATGGATCTGTCTCCGCTGATGGAGCAGTATGCGCCGAACATCTCCACCAATTATCCCCTCCTGCTGGAAAAAGCCAGGATTCAGTTCGGCGGCGGTGAAAAGATCTATTTCATCGGCCAGGATGCCGTTCCCACCACCGAAGAACTGCAGATCGACGGCGGAACCGATTCCTGGTGGGGCCCCTACGGCCGGTGGGATCTGTACGCCAAGCTGGGATATCCGGAAATCAAGAGCCTGGATGACCTGGTGGACGTGCTGCAGAAGATGCATGACCTGGAGCCCGTGAACGAAAACGGTGAACCGGTCTATGCCATGAGCCTCTGGAAGGACTGGGACGGCGGCAACATGATGGCCGGCACCGCTTTCTACGCCATCTTCGGCTACGGCGACAGCTTCAACTACGTCTGCCCCCATGCGACAGAAGACACCTATATCACGCTTCTGCAGGATGACAGCCTGTATATCGACACGCTGAAGTTCTACTTCAAGCTGAACCAGCTGGGTCTGCTGGATCCGGACTCCATTACCCAGACGTATTCCGAAGTGACCACCAAGGAACAGACCGGCCGCGTGCTCTACAACTGGTTCAACCCGATCAAGAGCAACTACAACACCGCGGAACGGCTGGCTGCCGGCAAGGCGGTCACCCTCCTGCCCTTCTCCACGCAGTGCAACTACGGCTATACCGGCAAGCCCTACGGCTACGGCCGTACGGTGTCCATCGGCGCGAACTGCGAACAGCCCGAGCGCCTGCTGAAGATCATCGACTGGATGTTCTCCGATGAAGGTCTGATGGAAAGCTACAACGGACCGAAGGACGGCACCTGGACCTACGACGAATCCGGCGCCCCGGTTCTGACGGAACTGGGCTGGGCCTGCTACAATGACCAGATGACCGAGATGCCCGAAGAGCTGGGCGGCGGCACCTTCTACGAAGGCTCCAACAGAGGCTTCTATACCTATCCCAGCATCAACTTCAATCTGTCCTCCACCGGATATCCGGTCAACCGGGATCTCTGGCCCTGCGTGCTGAGCAAGGAAATGCCCGATGTGATCAAGGACTGGAGCGAGCATATGGGCGGCGCCCTGACCAGCATCGAAGCCATGATCAAAAAGGGCATCATCGTCAAAACGATCAACCAGGCGGTCTTCTCCAGGGAAGAGCCTCTTCAGATGAACGATATGCTCCAGCAGAAGTCCAGCCAGGTCGGTTCCGTGATCTCGGAATACAGCTGGAAGATGGTTCTGGCTACCGACGAAGCTGAATTTGAAGCGCTGAAGACGGAAATGCTGGAAAAGGCAAAGGGTCTGGGCTATGATGATGTCGTGGCCTTCGGCGTGCTCCAGGTGGAGCAGCTCTTCCGCGCAAGAGCGCAGATGATCGAGGACCTCAGCAAGTAAAATCACCTTCTGCCGCGCTTTCCTTCCGCAGGGAGAAAGCGCGGCTTTTTTTCCTGCTTGAACAGGCCGGATGAAACCGGTATGATAAACGCAGAAACCCTCAGCACAGCTGAAAGAGGATACGGA
>JAGCBO010000242.1 GCA_017652125.1 Clostridia bacterium
AGTCCTTCGGAACCTGGCTGGCCCGGAAGTGCGACCGGCGGCTGAAGGAAAAATAAGGCGGGAAGGGTAAGAAATATATGACGATGATTCGGAAACTGGTCCGGCAGATGCTGACGGCGCAGATTTTCTCCGCGCTGACGGTATCCGTCTGTCTGCTGCTTGACAACCTGATGATCGGCCGCTTCCTGGGCGTGAGAGCCATGGCGGCGTACGGGTTCGCGAACCCCATCCTGCTGGCGATCGGCGCGGTGGGAAGCCTGATGACCGCCGGCGTTCAGGTGGTCTGCAGCCGCTCGCTGGGAAAGGGCTCGCAGGAGGAAACGAACAGGGGATACTCCTCCGCGCTGGCGCTGACCGGGGGGATTTCCCTCCTGTTCTTTCTCGTGGTGCTCCTGTTCCGCGATCCGCTGGCGACCCTGCTGGGAGCGGTGGAGAGCCCCGAGCTGCATAAGGAAACGTCGGACTATATGCTCGGCTTCACCATCGGCGCTCCCGGGTCCATCGGCGCGCTGGTGCTGGTGCCTTTCCTGCAGATGGCGGGGAAAACCGGGCTGCTGATCGCGGCGGTGGGTACCATGGCCGTGGCGGACGTGGCCTTTGACCTGCTGAGCGTCCAGGTGTTCCACGCCGGAATGTTCGGCATCGGTCTGGCTTCCTCGCTGAGCTATTACGCGGCGATGGCGGTGACGGCCTTCTATTTCCTGAACCGGAAAAAGTGCGTGTTCCGCTTCAGCTGGAAAGGGGTCAGCGGGAAAAAGATGCTGGAGCTGATCAAGGGCGGCGCGCCGACCATGGTGGGCATGGCCTGCACCATCCTGCTGGTCTTTATCATGAATATGATCCTGAGAAACCGGGACGGCAGCGAGGCGGTGGCGGCCTTTACCCTGGCCATGTCCCTGGGCAATGCCAGCAACTGCATCAGCACCGGCATGGGCGGCGTATCCCTGACGCTTCACGGCATTCTGTATAACGAGGAGGACCGGACGGGGCTCAAGCAGCTGCTGGGGATTCTCTGCCGTTACGCGGTGATCATCGGGCTGGCGGTCGGGGTGCTACTCCTGGTGGCGGCGCCCTGGCTGGTTCGGCTGTTCATTGATCCTTCGGAATCCCAGCGGACCGTGGAGATGGCGATCCTGGCCCTGCGGCTCTTCGGAGCGGGACTGGCGCCCTGCTGCCTGCTGAACGCCCTGCGGGGAGCGTATCAGGCGACGGACCGGGTCCGGGTCATGGAGATCATCTCGGTGCTGGAAGGCCTGATCATGCCGGTGATCTGCGCCCTGATCTTTTCCGCCCTCTGGGGCGTCACCGGCGCCTGGCTGTATTTCCCGGGCGGAGAGCTGCTGACCCTGGTGCTGGTCTGCCTGTTCGTCTGGAGGAAGAGCCGGAGCTCCGCCCTGAATCCGGAGGCCTTCCTGATGTTCCGTTCCTCCTTCGGCGTGTCCGGGCGGGATCTGCTGGAAACGGAGATCCGGAGCCGGGAGGACGTGATGAATACGGTTCATCAGGTCACGGATTTCTGCCGGGAGCACGCGCTGGACGGCCGCATGACGAACCGGATCGCGCTGTGCGTGGAGGAAATGGCTTCCAACGTGATTACCCATGGCTTCGGAAAGGGCGGGGAGGAATGCCACCTCAGCCTGCGCCTGCAGGTCAAGGAAGGGCGCTGGGTGCTCCGCTTCCGGGATGACTGCCGCGCCTTCGACCCGGTGAAGTATGTGCCCCGGGAGGACACGGGCTCCGGCGTCGGGATCCGGATCGTGCTGGGCATGGCGAAGGAAGTGCGCTATACCTATTCCATGAACATGAACAACCTGACCATCCTCTTCTGAGGAAGGCGTTTTCCGGACATTAGCAAAAAAAGATCCGCCGAAAAAGGCAAAAACACGAACGATTTCGTGTTTTTGCCTTTCTTTTATTCGGAAAATATGATAGAATAAGATTCTGCAGGAATGGGTGGTTCCCGAAGGAGGAAGAAGCATGGAGAAGATCCGTCGGAACGAGCGGATGGGCGCGATGATGCGGCTTTTATCCGCCGCTCCGAATACCGTTCAGAATCTGAGCCGGTTCTGCGAGCTTTTCGGCGCGGCCAAGTCCACGGTCAGCGAGGATATCGATCTTTTGCGCGGAACGGTGGAGGCCTTCGACCTGGGCCGGGTGGAAACGGTCACCGGCGCGGCCGGCGGCGTGCGGTACCGGCCCGTGGTCAGCCGGGAGAAGGCGCGGGAAACCATCGAGGGTCTGTGCCGGGAGCTGAGCGGCAGCGAGCGGCTTCTGCCCGGCGGCTTTCTGTATTATTCGGATATTCTTTCCACCCCGGAGATCGTCAACCGGATGGGGGAGATTCTGGCGACGGCCTTTTACGATCCCGATCCGGATTTTGTCCTGACCATGGAGACGAAGGGGATCCCGGTGGCCTTCGCCACGGCCAACGCGCTGGGCGTGCCGCTGGTGATCGCCCGCCACAGCTCCAAGGTGTACGAGGGTTCCGCGGTCAATATCAACTACGTGTCCGGGTCCGGCAATATTGAAACCATGAGCCTGAGCCGCCGGGCGGTCCGGGAGAATCAGAACGCGCTGATCGTGGATGATTTCCTGAAGGGCGGCGGAACGGCCCGGGGCATGGTGGAGCTGATGCGGGAGTTCAACGTATCCGTGACGGGGATGGCCTTCGTCATGAGCACCCTGCACCCCGCGAAAAAGCGGATCAGCGGCGCCCGGAGCCTGATGACCCTGGAGGTGACCGAGGGCGATCAGCCGGAGGCCCTGGTGAAGCCCGCGGACTGGCTTTTATAAATCCCCGCGGCGGGCGGATTTGCCAAAGCGGGCGGACTGTGATATCATAAAGCGTTATCGAGGGCCTGACACGGTCGGGAAGGAGGAACGCGCGTGTATCAGATGAACCCGCCGCAGCCGGTTCAGCTGCCGCCGGAGCCGGAAAACAAGCGCCTCAGCGTGCTGCAGATCATGCTGATCGTGCTGGTGCTGGGCTTTGCCGCCTGGTATCTGATCACAACGCTGACCCCCAAGCCCGAGCCCTACGGGACGATTACCGCCGGCGTGATCGGCGCCCGCTACAGCGGGGACTGCCTGATCGTGCGGGATGAGTCGCCCTATGACGCGGAGGGCGTGACCAGTATCGACTATATCGCCCGGGAGGGCGTCACGGTCTACCGGGGGACCTCGGTGTGCAATGTGTATTCCTCCGGCTTTTCCACACGGGAGATGAACACCCTGCAGGACTACCGGAATCAGATCAAGGAATACCAGATCAAGCTGCTCTCCAGCGAGATCACCACGGATGCCCGCCTGGAGAAGCTGGCGTCGGACGTGATGACCCAGGCCCGGGAGGTGCGGCAGCTGATCTCCGGCGCCCGGGGCAATATGGAGAACCAGGAGAGCACCCTGGCGGCCGCCATCTCCAACCGGCAGGCCTACCTGAAGGAAAAATACAGCGAGGATCAGCGGATGACCCGGCTGTATGACGATGAGCAGAGCCAGCTGCAGCGGATCTCTTCCTGGACGAAGCAGTATGCCGCCATGTCCGAAGGGGTGGTCAGCTTCTATTCGGACGGGTATGAATACGGGCTGACCGTGGCCAATTATGAATCCTTCAGCCCGGCCCAGGTGCGGGCGATGGTGAACGGGAAAAAGCCGGAAAGCGGCGTGCTCCAGAAGGGCAAGACCACGATTTACCGGACTGTGCGGGACGGGCAGTGGTACGTGCTGATGCTGATCCGGGACAGCAACTGGAACCCGGTGGAGGGCGCCGAATATGAGCTGCGCCTGGAAAACTTCAAGGATACGATGGTCCGCGCGACCGTGACCAGCTTCACCCGCTCGGGCGGAGAGCTGCTGGTCCGGCTGCGCGTGCAGTCCTCCGTGGAGCCGGTGCTTTATATCCGGACCTGTACCGGCGTGCTGGGGGACAGCGTCAGCAGCCTGATGGTGCCCTCCCGGGCGCTGTATTATCAGGATAATATGCCGGGCATCGTGCTGTCGGAGAACGGCTACGAATGGTTTATTCCGGTCAATGTGCTGGACCGGCAGGGAGATTACATTTTCATTTCCGCGATTCAGCAGGGCGTTTTGTCCGAGGGGATGACGGTACGGCTGTTTTAGGGGAAGCGGAGCGGAAAGAGGCGATAAAGAGATGACCCGGATGGAGCTGGAGGAGCGGATCGCCGCGGTCCGGAAGGCGCTGGCGGAGGCGTCGGAAGGGCGGTATCCGGTTCCGAAGCTGATCGCAGTGACCAAAACCCACAGCCCGGAGGAGATTCTTCCGCTGCGGGAGCTGGGCATTGAGGAAATCGGCGAGAACCGGGTGCAGGAGCTGAAGGAGAAGCTCCCCGCCCTGGAGAACATTTTTCAGATTCATCTGATCGGCCGGCTGCAGCGGAACAAGGTGCGCCAGGTGATCCGGGACGTCTGCATGATCCAGAGCGTGGATTCCCTGCCGCTGGCGGAGGAGATCCACAGGCGGGCGCTGGCGGCGGAGCGGGCGATGCCCGTGCTGGTGGAGATCAGCCCGGCCGGGGAGGCGCAGAAGGGCGGCGTGCCGCCGGAGGAGCTCCGCGGTTTTCTGCGGGCCCTGGCTCCCCTGGAGGGGATTTCGGTCCGGGGGCTGATGGCCGTGATGCCGGATACCCGGGATGAGGAATGGCTGGACCGGCTCTTCGGAGAGACGCGGCAGCTGTTTGACCGGCTCCGGGAGGAAGGCATTCCGGGAATCCGGATGGAGGAACTCAGCATGGGAATGAGCGGCGATTACCGCCTGGCAGCCCGGCACGGCGCCACCATGGTGCGCGTCGGCAGCGCGATATTCGGCCCGCGGGCGTAAGAAGCGGGCAGGGAGGAAGCAGGAAGCATGGCTTGGAAGGACATGAAACAGCGGCTGATGGGGCTGCTGAACCGGGGAGAGAACGATTCGGCCAGACGGCCGGACGGAGGCACCAGCTTTTACCGGCCGATCGGCCGGAAAAAACAGGAAGCGGAGCCCGCTCAGCAGGCGCCCTCCCAGGATCCCGCGTATATTCACACCGGGTTTACCGGCATGAATCCCCCGGCGGATCCCTATGCCTACGGCCCGCAGACGGCTTACGGCCAGCCGGCCTACGGTCAGCCGGCGGCTTACGGCCAGCAGGGAGCCTACGCGCAGCCCGCGGCCTACGGCCAGCCGGGAACCTACGGTCAGCCGGCCTACGGGCAGTCCGGAGCCTTCGCGGCGCAGACCGGATGGAGCGGTCAGAACTATGACGCGTCCGGGTCCTACGGCGCTCCGGCCGCGTTCAGCCAGCCGGCCTATGAGCCGACCGCGCCCCGGCCCGAACGGGGGTGGTTCGGATCCCGCCAGGAGCGGAAGGAACAGAGCAATATTTCCTATATGCCGGGTTACAGCCCGGATAACGGAGCCAGCTTCACCCACGTGGAGCATATCATGGTGGTAACCGGCCTGAAAACCTGCTATGAGGCCATTGAATGCATGAAGAACGGGGAGACCCTGATTCTGACCCTGGACGCCATCGCCAATGACAGCGAAAGAATGCGGTGCCAGGATATGCTGGCCGGCGCGGCCTTTACGCTGGGCTGCGCGGTCCGGTCCCTGCAGGGGGGCCAGGTGGTGATCATCGCGCCGGAGAGCGTGAAGATTCTGCCGGAGGAAAGCATCCGGGTGGAGATGCCCCAGCGCTCCTTCGTTCCGCAGCCTGAGGCGGCGGAGCCGGCCGCGCCCCTGCGCCGGGAAAGAAGGGTCAGCTCCAACGCGGACTGGAACGCCGCCCGCCGGGGCGAGCGGCCGGACTTTAATCCCTATACGGGGTCGATGCCCGCGGCCGCCGGCGCGTACGCGGCCTTCGGCGGATACGGAACCTGAGACTGAACCTTGAGCGGCCGGGAAGGAACCGGCAGGGAACCGACGACTGAAAAGGAGGGAATGGAAGCATGCCCAGAATCACGGTGGAGCAGATTGCCAACAAGGAGTTCTCCATTGAAAACCGGGGATACAACCGCCGGGAAGTGGACACCTTCCTGGATGAGATTTCCGACGAGCTGGAGCGCCTGGACGCGGAAATTCACGAACTTCGCCAGAAAACGGTGACGCCGAAGGCGCAGGAGCCTGCCGCCGGGCCTTCCGTCCAGGACGAAAGCAGCTTCCGGGAGATCCTGGAGATGGCGCAGAAGGTGAAGGACGAGACCATCCGCCGGGCGAAGGAGGACGCGGAAGCGATCCGGGCCAAGGCGGAGACGGAAGCCGCCGAGCGGCTGAACGGCCTGAGCGAGGAGCGCAGCGCCGCCGAGAAGGAAATCGCCAGCCTGAAGGAGGTCGCCGCGGAATACCGGCGGCAGTTTGAGGCCCTGCTCCAGGCGCAGCAGGAGGCGCTGGAAAAGGCGACGGATCTGTTCTGACGAACGGAACAGCGGAGAAACAGGGAGGGACGCGGTCTTGTTCGGACATCGCTTTGACGGGAAACGGATCTCTGACATTGATCCGATTGTGCAGATTACGCCCTATCTGATGCCCATGCGCTGCGACGCCATGGTGTATCTGGAGCATAAGCTGGATTATGAGAAGCTGACCCGTTATATTTCCCGGAAGGCGGCGGAGGGCGAGCGGATCACCTATCTGCAGATCATCGTGGCGAGCTATGTCCGGGCGGTCAGCCAGCATCCGGAGGTCAACCGCTTTATTTTCAACAAGCAGTATTACAGCCGGAAGTGCTGCTCCGCCTCCTATACGATTCTGAAGGAATATCAGAACACCGACAGCAATGAGACCACCATTCGCATTGAATATGATCTGACCGACACCATCTTTGACGTGCGGGACCGGATGGTCGCGGCGCAGGAGAAGGCCCGGGCGGAGGCGCAGAATACCGCCGTCGAGAAAATAGCCAAAATGGTGCTGGGAATTCCGGGGCTGACCAGCCTGATCGTCTGGCTGTACCGCTTCCTGGACCGGTACGGAATCGCGCCCACCGCGGTGGCGAAGGAGCTGCCCTTCTACTGCGGCGCCTTTATGACCAATAACGCGTCCATCGGCCTGCATCATGTCTGGCATCACATCTATAATTTCGGCGATGTGAGCCTGTTCATGGGCATGGGCAGCGTGCTGAAGGAAGCGACGCTGGAGGCGGACGGCCGGGTGCGGATGAAGCGCTGGCTGCCGATCGGCATCACGGCGGACGAGCGGGTCTGCTCCGGCGCCCATTACGCCGCTTTCTTCGCGGATGTCCGGAAGTGTTTCGACAATCCGGAAATCCTGGAGACGCCGCCGGAAACGGTCCGCTTCGATCCCGGCGTGGAATATCATGTACCGAAGGTTCAGAAAGCCTGACCTGTCAGGAAAAGAAAGCACGGGCGCCCGGCGGCGCCCGTTTTTTCGTTATATAAAGCTTTCGTCCCGGTTAAACACGGGGATGAAATCCCGGTCCGCGGCCTCCGCTTCCTGCACGAAGCCCGGAAGGCCCAGGGCCTGCATATGGGCCAGCACCCGGCGGTACTCCTGTTCGGTGATCCGGCGGTTCAGCCCGGGAACGGAAACGCCGTTGCAGGGGACATACTGCCGCATCAGGCTGACCGGGGTGCCCTCCGGCAGCGTGTCCCGGATCCAGGTCAGAAGCTTCATGCTTTCCCCGGTGAGCCCCGGCAGAATCAGATGCCGGACGAGCGTGCCCCTTTGGAGAATGCCGTCCTCCCCGAGAACCGGGGAGCCGGTCTGGCGGCACATTTCCCGGATGGCGGCGGAGGCGACGGTAAAATAGTCCGGCGCGCCGGCGCAGAGCCGGCCCATCCGGGCGCTGTAGTGCTTCAGATCCGGCAGATACACGTCCACCGTGCCCTCCAGCATCCGGAGCGTTTCCACGGTTTCATAGCCGGAGCTGTTCCAGACCAGGGGCAGGGGCGGCCGGTACAGCGCCAGGGCTTCGAGGATCTGCGGCACGAAGGGCGTGCCGGTGATCAGGGAAATGCTGTGCATGCCCAGATCCGTCAGCCTTTTCAGCGCGTCCGCCAGTTCCCGGGGCGTAAAGGTCCGCCCGGCGCAGCCGTGGGAGATCTCTCCGTTCTGGCAGTAAACGCACCGCAGGGAGCAGCCGGAGAAGAAGACGGCGCCGGTTCCGCGCCGGCCGGAAACCGGCGGCTCCTCCCACAGATGGGGAGCGATCCGGGCGATGCGCAGCTCCTTTTTCAGCCCGCAGAAGCCGGGTTGGATTTCCCGGTCCGCCCCGCAGCGGCGGGGACACAGTTCACAGCCCATGGATTCCGCTCCTTTCCCTTGGGGGTGCCGGTTTTTCATTATATCGGAGAAGCGGGGGGAAAGGCAAGGTCTTGTGAGGAACGGGGGATTGGGCTATAATGTACAATGCTGATGTGTATGCGCGCGGAGCTTTTTCCGGGCGGAGAACGATCGGGAGGAGAAAAGCATTGGACGAGGAGAGCAAAGCCGTTCCGCGGCGGGTGCGCCGGACGGATCGCTATAAAGAAGAATACACGGAGCAGGCGGCCGGGCCGGAATTCGCGGACAGGGCGGCGCAGCCGACGGTGCGGATTCCGAAAGCGGAGCCAGCGGGAGAGATACCGGCGGCGGTGCGGGTTCCCGGACAGGCGGCTGAAGGAGAGGCCCCGGCGGAGCCGGCTTCGGCCCCGGAACCGGCTTCCGACCGGGATCCGGCTTCCGACCGGGATCCGGCTTCCGACCGGGATCCGGCTGCCGACCGGGATCCGG
>JAGCBO010000243.1 GCA_017652125.1 Clostridia bacterium
GAAATAACAAGGAATGGAAATATCCGAATTTCTCCCATCCTGAACATCTTTTCAGCTTCTGTCAGAGCCTTCCCTCCAGAATCAGCCGGCATTTCTCTCCTTCGGACCGTCGGAATCCCGCCCGATTCTCCGGGGCTGCGTATCCGTTTTTCAGACGGATGACAAGTCCTTCATTCTCCCGCTCTCCGGCAAAGCGGATCCGGCCCCGGTAGATCCCGTCCGGCGGAAGCAGACGGCTCCTCAGCCGGACGCGGCTTTCCGCCGCTCCCGCGGGCGCCTCCGCGATCCCCGTGAACTCCGGAAACCGGCCCAGCATGATGGCCGCCGGATGAAGCTCTCCCGCCGCCACGGCCTCCCGGACCGCGCTGGAGGAAATGACCTGATCTCCCCCCTCGATCGTCACCGGAGGCACGATCCGGACAGCGTATCCGTGCTTTTCCCCGTCCCGGATCAGCGTATCGGCCCCTCCGGCGCCGCCCCGGCCGAAGGAATAATTCCATCCCGCGACAATCGCGATCAGACGGGTTCTTTCCCGCAGCCTTTGAAGAAAATCCTCCGGGGACAAATCCGCCAGAGAGCGGGTAAAGGGAATCAGCTGCATTTCATCCGCACCGAACAGCCGCATCAGCCTGGCTTTTTCGGGAATGGATGTGATCATCGGAGGCGCCGCTTCGGGCCGGAGCACCGTGAGGGGATGGCGGTCAAAGGTGCATACCCGCAGCTTCGCCTCCCCGCCTTCCTTCATTTCCCTTCCGGCCTCGAGCAGTTTCTGATGTCCCCGGTGAACGCCGTCAAACATGCCCAGCACGACAATCCGGGGTCCGCACCGGTCCTCGTCCCGCTGAAACACTTTCATATCCCGGCGCTCCCTTCCGTTTCCGGCGCAATCTGGGCCTGCCAGACAATCTGATCCTCCCGGCGGATCAGAATCCCCCAGAAGGCGCCGTTCAGATAAGCCCGCAGCGGTACCCCTTCCTCCGGCGCGTCATCCGGAACCGCCTGCAGCGGCAGCTTCGCGCCCGCCGCCACCGCCTTGGCATACTTCGGAAGGATATGCACCGCCGGCAGATGCCTGATCGGAGCATCCGGCGGGATCATCTTCTCCCTCAGCGTTCCGGCCTCCGCCAGCTGCCGCGCCTCGTCCAGCGTGATGCCGTTCTCCAGGGTGAAAAAACCGCTCCTCGTCCGGGTCAGGCTCCGCATGTGCGCCGGACATCCGCAGCGTTTTCCCAGATCATGGCACAGCGTGCGGATATAGGTTCCCCGCCCGCATACGACATACAGCTCCACGCCGTGGTCCGGTTTTTCACCCAGGATGTCGATCCGTTCGATGTGAACGGTCCGCTCCGGCGCTTCCACCTGCTCGCCCTTCCGGGCCCGGGCATACAGCGGCTTCCCGCCCACCTTGATCGCGCTGTAGACGCTGGGGCGCTGCGGGATATCCCCGGTCAGCCCGTCCGCCTCCCTCCGGATCCGTTCCGGATCCGGATAGCAGTCCCCCGTCTCCAGAACGGTTCCGGAAGCGTCCTGCGTGTCCGTGCTGCTTCCGAAGGCAGCCACCGCCCGGTATTCCTTTTCCTTGTCCGTCAGGTATTCAAAAAGCCGCGTCGCCTTTCCCGTCATAATGGGAAGAACGCCCGCGGCATCCGGATCCAGCGTTCCGGCATGGCCGACCCGCTTCTCTCCCGTCAGGCGGCGCATCACCGCAACCACAGCGGCGCTGGTCATTCCCTCCGGTTTGATGATATTGAAATAGCCGTTCATTTCTCGTCGTTTCCGTTCAGTTTTTTGATCATGGCCTGCAATACCCGTTCCACGGTCTCATCCAGCGTGCCCTCCAGCGTGATGCCGGAGGCCTGCGGATGTCCGCCGCCGCCCATGGACTGCGCCACGTCGTCAATCCGCTGGGGCGATTTGGCCCGCAGACTGAATTTGATCGTCCCGTCTCCGGCCTCCCGTCCGAGCAGCGCCATCTCCGTCCCCGCGGTCTCCAGGCCGTAGTTGATCAGGGTATCCGCGTGCTCGCTCAGAGCCCCGCAGTCCCGGAAATCCTGTTCCGTCAGCTTCATGACGGCAATCCGGCCGTCGCAGGCATACCGGATGTTGTTCAGCGCCCTGCCCAGCAGCCGCACCTGCGGCATGCTCTTTTCCCTGAAAAGAATGCGGCTCAGTTCGCTCAGCGGAAGCTGATGTTCCATCAGCTCGCTCATGATCGAAAAGGTCTCGGCATTGGTGGCGGAGAAGGAGAAATTGCCCGTGTCGGTGCTCAGGCCGGTATACAGGCAGATGGCGATATCCCGGGTCAGGGGGACGCCGAGCTCCTCCATCTGCTCCCGGATCAGCACGCAGTTGGCGGGAGCTTCCCCGTCCACGCTGTTGATATCCATATACTGCGGGTTGGTCGGATGGTGATCGATCTGCGCCGTCATCCCGGCCTTTCCGATCAGCTGCCGGCACCGTCCCATCCGGGCCATGTCGCTGATATCCACCGCCAGAAGCAGATCAAAGGGGCCTTCCGCCCCGTCCGGAACCTTAAAGGTATCAACGCCCGGCAGAAAGCTCAGCATGTCCGGAATTTTGTCGTCGCAGAAAAGCTGAACCTCCTTGCCCATGTGCATCAGGATCAGCCGCATGGCTGTGGCGCTTCCCAGCGTATCGCCGTCCGGATTGATATGGCTGCATACCGCGATGGTTTTCGCCTTCCGGATCGCTTCCCCGACAGCTTCACGATTCGGTTTCATCCGGTCTTTCATGCTTCTCCGTCTCCTTCATGGTTTCCGCCAGCACCTGGGCAATGTGAACGCCGTAGGCAATGTTGTTATCGCTGACAAAAATCAGTTCCGGTGTGTAGCGGATAATCATCCGCTGCCCGAGGGCATGCCGGATATATCCTCTGGCGTTTTTCAGCGCTTTGATCAGCGGTTCCCGCCGATCCTCCTCCAGCACGCTGACATAGATCTTCGCAAAGCGCAGATCCCCCGTGACCTCGGCCCGGGTGACGGAAAAGGTACCGCCGATCCGGGGATCGCTCAGCTCCTCCCGGATAATGGCGTCCACTTCCCGGCGAACCTCTTCCGAGATCCGGTCAATTCTGGTATAACTCATTTATCGCGGAATCTCCTCCATGATATAGCACTCGACGATATCGCCTTCCTTGATATCGTTATGGCCCTCCAGGCTCATACCGCATTCATAGCCGGCGGCCATTTCCCTGACATCGTCCTTCAGATGGCGCAGGCTGCTCAGCTTGCCTTCAAAGACCACCACGTTATCCCGCAGCAGCCGCACGCCGGCGTTCCGCTGCACCTTGCCGTCCAGAACATAGCAGCCCGCGATGATTCCGGCTCCGGTAATCTTGAAGACGTTGCGCACCTCGGCGTGGCCCAGCAGCACCTCGCGGTACTCGGGCTCCAGCAGGCCCTTCATGGCCAGCTCCATATCCTCGATCGCCTTGTAGATCACGGTATACAGCCGCACGTCCACCTTGGCCTTCTCCGCCGCTTCCCGCGCGGAGGCATCCGGACGGATGTTGAATCCGATGATGATCGCGTTGAACGCGGAAGCCAGGTTGACGTCGTCCCGCGTCACGGCGCCGGCGGCGCTGTGAAGCACGCGGATCTTGACTTCGTCGCTGCTCAGCTTCTCCATCGCCTGCTTGACCGCTTCCACGGAGCCCTGAACATCCGCCTTGATGATCAGGTTCAGCGTGGTCACCTTGCCGGCCTCGATGGTGGAGAAGAGATTCTCCATGCTGACCTTGGCCATGGTGGCTTCCCGGCTGGCCCGCAGCTTCTCGCGCCGCTCGTCCGCCACCTGACGGCTCAGATGCTCGTCGCCGACCGCGATCATTTCGTCGCCGGCGCTGGGCACATCGTCAAAGCCCATAATCTCCACCGGCATGGAAGGACCGGCTTCCGTCACCCGTTCTCCCTTGTCGTTGATCAGCGCGCGCACGCGGCCGGAAGCCATACCGGCAATGATGCTGTCTCCCACATGCAGCGTACCGTTCTGCAGCAGCACGGTCGCCAGCGGTCCCCGGGCCTTGTCCAGTTTCGCCTCGATGATAACGCCGCGGCCGAGACGGTTCGGATTGGCCTGCAGCTGCAGCATGTCTGCCTGCAGCAGAATCATTTCCAGCAGCTCGTCCACGCCCTGGCCGGTTACGGCGGATACGGGCACGCAGATGGTTTCGCCGCCCCAGTCCTCGCAGACCAGGCCGTACTGCGTCAGATCCTGCTTGACCCGTTCCGGATTGGCGTCCGGCTTGTCCATCTTGTTGATGGCGACGATGACGGGAACCTCCGCCGCCTTGGCATGGTTGATGGATTCAACGGTCTGCGGCATGACGGAGTCGTCCGCCGCCACCACCAGCACAGCGATATCCGTCGCCTGCGTTCCGCGGGCGCGCATGGCTGTGAAGGCTTCGTGGCCGGGGGTATCCAGGAAGGTGATCTGCCTTCCGTCCCCCACGTTCACGGTATACGCGCCGATATGCTGGGTAATGCCGCCGGCTTCCCCGGCCGTAACCCGGCTCTTGCGGATATAGTCCAGCAGGCTGGTCTTGCCGTGATCGACGTGGCCCATAATGGTCACGACCGGCGGTCTGGGCTGCAGGTTCTCCTCCTCGTCGGTGAAGTCCTCCGCCACCAGCGCGGCCTCGGCCGTCTGTTCCTGCTTCCGCTCCAGCGTGATATCGAAGTCCGAGCAGACCAGCTGCGCGGTATCAAAATCGATCTCGCTGTTAATGGTCGCCATATTGCCCAGCATGAACAGCTTCTTGATAATTTCGCCGGCGGGCTTGCCGATCTTTTCCGTCAGATCCCGCACCGTGATCGTGTCTCCGGCCATGTAGGCAGTTTCGATCTTGATGGGGGCCATCATCTGCTGCGCGCTGGGCTTCTTGGCCCGGGCGCGCTTGCCGCCGCGGATCACTTCGTCGTCATATCCGTTGAAGCCGCTGTTCTTGCTGGCCTGTTTCCGGTTGCGGCTCACGTGCTCCGGATCATGCTGCCGCACATAGTTCTTCTTGTTGGGATCGTAGTTGGATACCCGTTCCTTTTCCATCGGAACCGGCAGCTCCGCCGTCCGGCTCCGGGCGCCCGTTCCGCCCTGACGGTTGAATCCGCCGGCCTGCGGACGTCCCTGGCCCGCGGGGCCGCGGTTAAAGCCTCCCTGCTGGGGGCCGGGGCGGTTCCCTGCCGGCTGTCCGGCCGGACGGCCGTACGGTCCCTGCCCGCCGGCGGGACGGCCATAGGGTCCCTGCGGGTTCGCGGGACGGCCATAGGGCCCCTGCGGGTTCGCGGGACGGCCATAAGGCCCCTGCGGATTCGCGGGACGGCCGTAAGGCCCCTGCGGGTTCGCGGGGCGACCGTAGGGTCCCTGCGGGTTCGCGGGCTTCGGCGCGTCTCCCGGACGGCTGATGATCTGGCCGATCGCGGGCCGCCTGGGAGCTACCGGTTTCTGTTCTCTCGGCTCCCTCTGTTCCTTCGGCTTCTCCGCCTTCGCCGCCGGCTTCTCGGCCGCGGGTTCCGGCTTCACGGGAGCCGGCTTTTCGGGAGCAGGCTTCACGGGCTCCGCCTTTACAGGTTCCGCCTTCTCAGGAGCCGCCTTCTCGGGAGCAGGCTCTGCCGCCCGGGGTTCCGGAGCGGGTTTCGCTTCCGCCGCCGGCTGTTTCGGTTCCGCTTCGGCAGCAGGGGCGGGAGCCGCCGGAGCAGGTTTGGGAGTTTCCGCCGCGGCGGATTTTTCCGCCCGCATGGCTTCCTCCATCATGCGTTTCTCGTCTTCGTCCAGCATGGTGTATGCCTTCGTATGGGCAGACTGAACACGCATCTGTTCCTGTTGCTTTTTGCGGGCCGCTTCTTCTTCCTTCTGCCGGTTCCATTCCGCGTCCATGCGCTTCAGCGCGTCAAGCAGCGCGTCCGCGCCCTTTCTGACCGAGCTGGCCTGTTCCAGAAGATTGGAAGCGCCTTCCATCAGCTCCCTGGTGGCATCCTTTAAGCTTACCTTCGCCATTCGACGTTTGTCCCTCCAGCCTTAACGGCAACAATCTTGTATATCTGTGCAGGCCAACCTGTGACGATCAGCCGGTCAACCGATCCGAAAAAGAACCTTTCTGAACGGCCATCGCCATTCCGGGCCGCCCGGTAGCCGCCAGAATCAGTCCGCCCGTCAGCAGCCGCACCGGCGTTCCGGTCCGGCCGCAGGCTTCCTCATAGCGTTTCCGGCTTTTCGGGGAAATCTCCCCGTCCAGCAGAAGCACGCCGCACGTCCCGGTATTCAGAGCTCTCATGCATCCCTCTTCTCCGAAAACCGCCTGTCCGGCCCGGACGCACAGGCCCATGATTCCTTTCAGCTCCGTGTCATTCATCCTGCTTTTCAGCCGCCTGAGCCTGCTCCATGGCCTCCTGCAGACCCCGGCTGACTTCCTCCGTCAGCGTAATTTCCAGCTGTCTTTCCAGCTGCCTGCGTTTGATCGCCAGCTTCAGGCATTCCGCTTTCCGGCACACATAGGCGCCCCTGCCCGGCTTCTTCCCGGTGGAATCCAGGGAAACCTCCCCTTCCGGACTCCGTACGACCCGGATCAGCTCCCGCTTGTCCCGGCTTTCCCGGCATCCGACGCACATCCGCATCGGCGTCTTCTTCGTCTTCATGTCCCGGCTCCTTCAGGGTTACATGGTGTCGTCCTCGCTGTCCAGGCTGGTGTCAAAGTCCATGGTGAAGCTGTCATAGGTCGGGGTTTCCACCTGAACATATTCCGTCACTTCGCCGTTCTCATCCACCATGTCGTTCATTTCCGCCGCCTGGCTCTGACTCTTGATGTCGATCTTCCATCCGGTCAGCTTCGCGGCCAGCCGGGCGTTCTGCCCTTCCTTGCCGATCGCCAGGCTCAGCTGGTTGTCCGGAACGATGACCCGGAAGGCCTTCTCATCCCTGGCCTGATACACGCTCAGCACATGGGCCGGATTCAGCGCGTTGGCGACAAACTCCGCCGGATTGCTGCTCCACTTGATGATATCGATCTTCTCGCCCTTCAGCTCGGTGACCACCCGGTCCACCCGGCCGCCGCGCTGACCCACGCAGGCGCCTACGGGATCGATCAGCACATCCGTGCTGTGGACGGCAATCTTGGTGCGGCTCCCCGCTTCGCGCGCGATGTTCTTGATCACCACGATGCCGCCGGCAATCTCGGGAACCTCCATCTCGAACAGGCGCTTGACCAGGTTGGGATGGATCCGGCTCACATACACCTGAGGCGTATAGGAGGAACTCCGGCTCTCCCGGTGCACCTCCAGGATGTAGACCTTGATATGGTCGCCGTCCCGCAGCACCTCGCCGGGAATCATCTCGTCCTTTTCCAGCACGCCCTCGGTCCGCCCCAGATCCACATAGGCCGCGCGGGGCTCGATCCGTTCCACGATACCGGTCAGGATCTCGCTTTCCTTCTCCACGTATTCATCGTAGATCTTTCCGCGCTCCGCCTCGCGGATGTGCTGAATAATGACCTGCTTGGCGGTCTGGGCCGCCACCCGCAGGAATCCTCTGGGAGTCACGTCCACCTCGGCGATATCCCCCATCTGATATCCGGGATTAATCTTCTGCGCGTCCTCCAGCGTGATCTGGTTGGTCGGATCCTCCACCTCTTCCAGAATCAGCTTCCGCGCATATACGGACAGGGCGCCGGTTTCCCGGTTCACGGTCACGTCCAGATTGTTCGGCGCAATCTCGCCCTTCGGAAGATTCTTCCGGTAGGCGGCCTTCAGGGCCTCCTCGATGGTAGTGAACAGGGATTCCTCACTGATTTCCTTTTCCTTTGCCAGCAGTTTGATGGCTTCCACGATCTCGGATTTCATGTCTCGTTCCTTTCTGTCTCGTTCTCAGGATCCGGTTGTTCCGGCTCCGTTTCGTCTCCGCTCAGATCCACGTCTTCCACGCCTTCCATGTCCACCACCGGCTTCACCAGGGAGGCCGCTTTGCGCGGAATCCGTCTCGTTTCCCCGTCTGTCTCCAGCAGGAAATCCGCTCCCTCCAGGCCGGCCAGAATCCCGGTCCAGCGTTTGCTCCCCTCCAGAGGCCGGAACAGGTGAACCTCGATCTCGCTTCCCAGATTCCGCTCGAAGTCCCGCTCCGTTTTCAGCGGCCGGTCGATCCCCGGCGAGGAAACCTCCATATAGTCGTAATCAATTTCATCCGCCAGCGCCCGGACCGCCTTGTGATAGGCTTCACAGTCGTCCAGCGAAATCCCCTCCGGCCGGTCGATGTAGAAACGGAGCATCATCCCCGCCGGTTCCCGGTCCATGGCGATTTCCACCAGCTCGTACCCCATCTGTTCCGCAATGCTCCGGCACCGGGGCTCTATGCCGGCTGTACGTCCCGCTTTGGCCATGCGCGTCTCCTGTTTCAGGCAATCAAAAAGAGCGGAAAACAAACACCCACTTCTGCCGCCGACGTTCCCCGGCCAATATCGGATGAACCGTTCTCTGCGGCATTCGGGCTGTTTCCACTCTTACCGTTAAACCCTTCTTTCAAGGCGTTATGCCCTATCTGATGGTGCGGTTTCCCACACGCCGGGAAGTATAACATACTTTCCGGCGTGTGGCAACTGTTTTTTCACCGTTTCCGGGCTTTTTTCAGCCTGTTTCGGGCTTTTTTATTCTGTTATCATTCCGGGATCCGCCCGGCTTTTCCGCCCGGTCCGGTCAGTCGCTGATCCGGGCCAGAACCATCGCCGACCGGCAGGGGGAATAGACATTGAATCCCAGTCCCTGGCCTTCCCGGTATTCCGTCTGATACACGTAGTCGTGCTGAATCAGTCCCGCGCCGCCGAAGCGCCATTCGTCCGTGCTCAGGATGACCCTGAATTTCCCTTCGCCGACCGTGTGGGTGTGCAGGAAGAAGGCCGGCTCGGAATAGTTGCAGTGGAAGTTGACCACGAACAGAAGCTTTCCCCGGCTGTAGGTGATAATCTTCCGGTCCGGATCGATCCACAGGCTGGCGGCGTACGGATCGTCCAGCAGGCGGTGATCCCGGGCCATCGTGATCATCGCGCGGTCAAACTCGTTCAGCCATTCGTATTTCAGGTCGGGATTGTCCACCAGGGACCACTGCCGCCTGCAGTATTTATAGCTCCATCCGTTTCCTTCCCGCGGGAAATCGATCCATTCCGGATGGCCGAACTCATTGCCCATAAAGTTCAGATAGCCGTTTCCGCCGGTGCTCATGGTGAACAGACGGATAATTTTATGCAGTTCGATCGCCCGGTCCATGGTCAGGGAATGATAGTCCTTCATCATGCCGGTATACATCTCGGCGTCCGCCATGCGGAAGAGAATCGTCTTGTCCCCGACCAGCGCCTGATCGTGGCTCTCGCAGTAGCCGATCACCTTTTCCTGGGGCCGTCGGCTCGTCATCTCGTGCCACAGGGTATGCATCTGCCAGTCTTCATCCCGGGTATCCTTCAGCAGCTTGATCCAGTAGTCCGGCTCGCCCATGCTCAGCCGGTAATCAAACCCGATGCCGCCCTGTTCGATCTTCAGACACATGCCGGGCATGCCGCTCATATCCTCGGCAATGCTCAGCGCGTTGGGGTTCACCTCATGGATCAGCTCGTTGGCCAGCTGCAGATAGTTGATGGCCTCCAGATCCGTGTTCATGCTGAAATACATGCCGTAGTTCGTAAAGGCGGAACCCAGGCCGTGATCATGGTAAATCATGCTGGTGACGCCGTCGAACCGGAATCCGTCAAAATGATATTCCGTCAGCCAGAACTTCAGATTGCTCAGCAGGAAATGCAGTACCTCCACCCGGCCGTAGTTGAACAGCTTGGTTCCCCAGGCCGGATGCCAGCCCTGGTCCCCGCTGAGGAAATACTGTTCATCCGTGCCGTCCTGCAGGTACAGTCCTTCGCCCGTATTCGGACAGGCGTGGCTGTGCACCACGTCCAGCAGCACCCGGATTCCCATCTCATGGGCCCTGTTGATCAGATATTTCAGATCCTCCGGCACGCCGTACCAGTGGGCCGCCGCGAAGAAATTGGTCACCTGGTAGCCGAAGCTTCCGTAATAGGGATGCTCCTGAATCGCCATCAGCTGAATGGTGTTGTATCCCAGGCGGCAGATTCTCGGCAGCACCAGATCGGCGAACTCCCGGTAGGTCCCGATTCCTTCCTTGTCCTGCGCCATGCCCACATGCGCCTCATAGATCAGCGGCGCCTCCGGCGGCCGGCGAAGGAAGGCCTCGTCCGTCCAGGGGAAGGGCTCTTCCGGATCCCATACCTGCGTGCAAAGCTTTTTGAATTCCTCATCCATGCTGACCTTGAGGCTGTAGGCCGGAAGCCGTTCAAACCAGTTGTCGCCCTTCCGGACCCAGAGCTTCACATACTGGCCGTTTTTCAGGGCGTCCCGTCCTTCGAGGGTGATCTCCCAGTTGCCGTTCTCCCCGCGCGTCAGGGGATGGCTGTCGTGATTCCACGCGTTAAAATCCCCGATCAGGCGCACCTCGTCCGCGCCGGGGAGCCATTCCCGGAAGATCCATCCGTTTTCCGTCCGGTGGAAGCCGAAGAAAAGATACCCGTTGGCGAAATCTGTCAGCGTTTCCGCTCCTTCCACGATCTGCCAGCGTCTTTCCTTGAAGCGGTTCATCCGCAGTTCCAGTTCTCCCGCATAGGGCTCCAGCCACGGGTCGATGGAGGTAATCTCAAAGGGAGGAAACAGTGTTCTCACGTCCATGGTACAGACCTCCTGTCAGCCTTGTTTGTTCGTCAGTTCCTTCGGTTCGTCTGTTTCTTTGTTTCGTCTGCTGCCGTCCCCGCGGGGTTCCGGTTCGGGGGCTTTATTCAGGGGTTTCCGCTGTGATCGGTTCCTCTGCGGTTTCCGTCAGCCGGCCTTCCGCGTCATAGCTGTAGCTCACCGCTCCGGCCCCGTCCGCCCTGGCGATCCGGTTCCCGGCGGCATCCAGAAAGGTTTCCCGGATGACCCGGCCGTTTTTCATCGTCTGAACCAGGGTCATATATCCGCCCTCCCAGGCGACGGGCTGGCCGGCGGCGTCATAGCGGGTGATGCGCTTTTCCCGGTCCGAGGGATACCGGATCTCCTCCCGCGCGTATCCCGCGGCGCCGTCGACGGGCTTCCCGTCCGTGCCGAAATAGCTGATCCGGGTTTCCCTTCCGTCCTTGTCCCGCTGAATCTCGCAGAAGCTCCAGCCTTCCTCGCACAGCGCCGGCGTCCCGTCCGCGTGCTCATAGGAAATGCCGGTGATCTGATTCTTTTTGTTCACCTTCTGGGTCATGGACGCGTAGCCCAGCGCCGTATCCACCGGCTGACCGCCGGCGTTCACATAGGTCCGGCCGGTCATCGTCTGCCCCCGGTAGTCATATTCAATGGCCGCGTAGCCCAGCGACGGAACGTTCACCCGCTTCTTTCCCGTCCCGTAATAGGACAGCCGGCGGATGGAGCCGAATCCGGTATAGGTGAAGGTTACCCGGGCGTATCCCCAGGCATTCAGCGTCAGGGCGCCCTCCGCGTCCAGATACCGGATTTCCGTGATCCGGTTTTTCCCGTCCCGGGTCTCGGACCGGCCGTAATAGCCGCCGCTGACCATCCAGGGCTGCCCTTCCGCGTCCGCATAGCTTTCCGTCACGGTCTTTCCGCTGTAGGTATACCGGACGGAAGCATATCCCTCCGGCCCGGCGGTGAGCTGATCCGCCTCATCCACCCAGGTCACACGGACGGTTTTTCCGTCCTTTTTTTCCTCCATGGACCGCGCTTCCGCTCCGGCGAATCCGGCAAAGGCAGCCGAAAGGCATATCGCAAGGATCGCCGCTATCCATCTGTTTCTTTTCATCGGTTTCACCCATTCCCCCGCAGCTCTTCCCCCTGCTGATGGGAGCCGTTTTTCTTCTGTTTCAGTATACCAGAGTTTGGAAGCAAAAACAACTTTGTTCCCGGCAGGAATCACCGGGCCGGCTGTTTCCTTCTTTTCTGCCGGATCACCTTCGTCAGCACAATGACCATCCCCGACCCCAGGATCATCAGGAGGATCAGCGCGATCCAGGCCCTTCCGTCCAGTGGCTCGAGGAAAAAGATCCTCCGGAAAAAGATGCACATGATCACAAACGCCGCCGCGATCAGCGCCAGCATGATCCCGCGCATCCGGCTCAGCGGCAGGCAGGTAATCGTCAGAACCGTGAATCCGATGGTGCCGGCCAGGATCGTGGCAATTGTGCTGCACATGGCGCGGTCCCACCCGAAGGCGGTCAGAATCATGGCGATGGCCGCGCAGACCGTCACCGCGGCGCCTCCCGGAATCGCTTTTCCGAGAATCGTCCGCAGAAAATCGCCGTGAATGCGCTCGGCGTTGGGCTCCAGCGCCAGGAAGAATCCGGGGATGCCGACCATCAGGGAACTGACCAGCGACATCTGAATCGGCTGGAACGGATAGCTTCCCGGGAAAAACAGCATCAGAATGCTCAGGCAGAAGCTGAAAATGGTCTTCATCAGGAACAGGCTGGCGGCCCGGGTAATATTGTTGATCACCCGCCGCCCTTCCAGCACGATGGCCGGCATCACGCTGAAATCGCTGGTCAGAAGGGTCAGCTGCGCCGCGTGGCGGGCCGCGTCGGAGCCTCCGGCCATGGCAATGGAGCAGTCCGCCGTCTTCATGGCGGGGATATCGTTGACGCCGTCTCCCGTCATGGCTACGGTATGGCCCTGCCGCTTCAGGATTTCCACCAGCTCCTTTTTCTGTTCCGGCGTCACCCGTCCGAAAATGGTGCAGGTTTCACAGGCCTGCGCCAGCTCTTCCGCGGACAGGGCGGAAGCGTCCGCCGCCTGATCCCAGCCGTCGAGTCCGGCCATGCGGGCTACGCGGGAAACGGTGCGGGGATTGTCGCCGCTGATCACCTTCAGCGTGACCCCCTGCTCCCGGAAATACCGCAGCGTCTCCTCCGCCCCCGGACGGATCTCATCGGACAGACAGCAGATCCCCAGAATCCGGCGAACCTCCGGAAGAATCTCCTCGGATACCAGTCCCTGGGCCTCCGCCAGCACCAGCACGCGCTTTCCTTCCCCGGTCAGCGTCTCAATGCGCTCCCGGAGCGAAGGCGGAAAACGATCCGTCAGCACAAACTCCGGCGCGCCCATAATCAGGGCCTTTCCGTCCCCGAAGGTGGCCGCTGATTTCTTCCGTTTGCTGGAAAAGGGCAGCACGGCCCTGGGTTTCTCGGTGCCCGGCTCCACGGCCCGGCGGAGCGCGTCCAGGGTTCCGGTGTGCTCGTCAAAGGCGCCCAGCAGCCGGCTCAGCCCGGCCCGGACTTCCTCCTCCGTCGCCTCGACCCCCTCGATCCGCTCCACCACCATCTCGCCCGTGGTGATGGTTCCGGTCTTGTCCAGGCAGAGCGTATCGCATCGGGCCAGCGTCTCGATCCCGGCCAGCTCCTGAACCAGGGTATGGCGCTGACCCAGCCGGATCACTCCGACCGCCATGGCGATGCTGGTCAGCAGCACCAGACCCTCCGGAATCATGCCGATCATGGCCGCCACGGAGGCGGGAACCGCTTCGGTCAGCGGCAGCTTGCCGATCAGCCACTGCTTCAGAAACAGTAAAATGCCCAGCGGCACCAGCACCATGCTGTCAAACCGGATCAGCCGGTTCAGCTCGTGCATCAGACGGGAATCCGGCCGGGCGGTTTTTTTCGCCTCCCGGGTCAGCCGCCCCGCGTAGCTCTCGTCTCCAACATAGACCATCTGGGCGGTCAGCCGGCCCTCCGTGATATAGCTTCCGGAATAGAGCCAGTCGTTGATATGCTTGGGAATCGCGTCGCTCTCTCCGGTCAGCAGGCTCTCCATCGCGCTCCCGAATCCGCTGACCACGATGGAATCCGCGGCCACCTGGTCCCCGGCCCGCAGAATGGTCAGGTCTCCGGCGACCGTTTCCTCCGGCCGGCATTCAATCTCCTTCCCGTTCCGCAGAACGTGCAGGGTGGGAACGTTCAGCAGCTGCAGCTCCCGGATCGTTTTCTGCGCCCTGTATTCCTGAATCGTCCCGATCAGGTTATTGGCAATCACGATCACGAGAAACGTCATGTTCCGGTAGCTGCCCACCAGCAGCAGGCAGGCCGCCAGGGCAAAGTTGAGAAAATTGAACAGCGTGAATACGTTCTTTGCCAGAATCTGCCCGATGCTCCGGTCCATTTCCTGGCTCATCACGTTGGCCTGTCCCTGCTCCCGCAGCTCCTGAACCTGGCTGTCCTTCAGTCCGTTTTCATCTGTATACAGAAATCCTTCCGGCAATTCGGAAGGGAGCAGCAGCTTTTCCATCTTTCCTCCTGTCCTCCGTCCCCGGGACCGGACCGCGAAGGCCGCGGCCTCTGTCTTCAGCAAACAATATAGAGGAAGCAGCCGGAATTGTCAATAAAACAGCCTCAGCCGGAACGACCCTTTTCCTTCCCGTTCTCCGTCTTTGTCCCCGGTCCTCCTTTGGAAAAGTTCCGGGAGTCCGTCCTTCTCCGCGTGAAAAAAACGGAGCAGGAAACGCCCTGCTCCGGATCGGGTTCCTGTGAAATTTTACCCCCAGATGTCCACGCTGCCGATGGTTTCCGGGCTGACCCAGTAAATCTTGTTTTCCTCAGCCTTGACATAGATATCCGTCGCTTCTTTCGGAATCTTGGCGACGATCTCTTCCAGGGTGATCGACCCGCCCATCTGGCTCTGAATGTTGATGTTCAGTTTGGCAGCGGCGCGCTTCGCGGCCGGTTTCCGGACGGCTTTCTTCGCGTCCTCCAGCTTCTCTTTCGCTTCCGCTTTCTTCCGGGTGGTCCGGGCTTTGGCTTTGCCGGTCTCGATCTCGGCGGCCAGTTTGATTTCTTCCAGCTTTTCCGCCGCGGGCGCAGCAGCCTTTTCGACCGTATTCTTCACTTTCCGGGCGGTGGAACGGACGGTTTTCTTTCCTTCGATCGCTTCGGCCGTCACGGCGTCCGCGGCCTTCTTCTTCGCTTTGCTCACTTTTTCCTTCAGCTCAGACATTTTCTGTAACCTCCTGTTTCTGATTGTCTCTCCACGTTCTGAATGCGTTCAGCTCCGGCTCGCACAGATTCAGCGCCAGCCCCATCACGGCCAGATCGTCCGCAATGCCGACCACCGGAATCCGGTCGTCAATCAGATCCTTTTTCTTCAGCAGATACAGGATCGCCCCCACGAGGCACGCGATGACCTTCGGGCTGATTTCCGTGTATTCCTTGGTGATCCAGGCTTTCACCAGAGCGATCATGGTGGGCAGATTGGCCAGCGTTCCGCCGATGGCGGGAACCTCCTTCAGCTTCTGCTCCAGCTGGATCAGAAGCTCATCCACCTTCGAGGGATTCCCGATCAGCTCCTGCGCTTCCGCTGTAGCTTCATCCAGCCATTTCTGAATCTCTTTTGTCTTCACGAACAGATCCCCTTCCTTGTTTTGTTATTCCTGCCGGTGAATGGCGTTGATGATATGAATACTATACCACGCCGGAATCCTTCTGGCAAGCCGTATGCCGCCGCCTGCTCCGGCACGGCGAATGCTTTATCATGCATCTTCCCCGGATTTCGCGGGCCCGTCGTATTTCAGGCACAGCATGGTGATATCGTCAAACTGTTCCGCCCCCGCAACAAAGGTATCGATGCCCCGCATGACGTTCGCCAGCACTTCTTCGGGCTGCGCGTCCGGATCGGTGTTCAGGGCGTCGAGCATGCGGTCGCTGCCGAACAGCTCATTGTTCGCGTTGGTCGCTTCGGCCACGCCGTCCGTATAGACAAACAGCGTGTCGCCCGGGTTCAGCTGGAAGCTGTGCTCCCTGACCGGGATCCCGTCCATCGTGGCGACGGCGGGCGAATGGCGGTAGATCTGCAGCGCGTACTCGCCGCCCGCCCTTCGGATCGCCGGATGCTCGTGACCGGCGTTGGCGGCCACGCCTTTGCCCGTGCTGATCTCGAGCACCGCGGCCCACACCGTGACGAACAGCTGCGCCTCGTTGCTCTCGCAAAGCTGATTGTTCACGTTTTCCAGCGCCTCGGCGGGATTCTCTCCGTTCTGCAGGTGGGCCTTGATCAGCACCCGCGCAACCATCATGAACAGCGCCGCCGGTACGCCCTTGCCGGACACGTCGGCCATGACAAGGCCGATATGGTCGTTGTCGATCAGGAAGAAATCATAAAAGTCGCCGCCGACCTCTTTCGCGGGCTTCATGCTGGCATATACTTCAAATTCCGGCCGGTTCGGAAACGCCGGAAACAGCCGGGGCAGCTGGCTGGCCTGGATGGCGGTGGCCATGTTCAGTTCCATGCTGAGCCGGTTGGTCACTTCCTGCTGCTTTTCGTACTTCTCCATCTGGTCGCGCATGATGGACAGGGACATATAGACCGCCGCCGCGACCGTGGCCAGGATGATGAACTGAACGTCGTGCGTGAAAGCCTGAAGCAGGATCGCCGCAAGAGGCGCAACGATGTAAGCCCAGAACGCGGGCCGGATCCGGTCGCTGAATTTTCCCCTGTACCGGATCAGCAGGAAGACATCCCCGATGAGCATGATCACATGGGCCAGGTTGGAAAGCAGATAGCCCGGCGCGCGATGATAGAGATTGTCCGCGTCAAAGTAATAACAGAGACTGATGAACTGCGAGACGATCATCAGCACGGCATGCATCACAAGCGTCCCGATAAAGAGCCATGTATACCGGCTTCTTCCCTTTTCCGGAGCGGCGATGAACAGCGTCAGCCCGGAAAACAGAAAGGCCATCGCCCCGGAGGCCAGGAATTCCAGCAGGGTCACGCCGTACAGCGCGTAGTGAACCACCGGGCCCGGCTGCCCTTCCAGCAGCTGGCGGACCAGATGACTTCCGATGTAAAGAATGACAATACTGAAAAATAGTTGGAAATAGCGGGTGACCTGTTTTCTCAGCTGGGTTCCGGAGCTGACCAGAAGGATAATCATGCCGCAGATACCGATTCCTGCGGCGATCATGATAATATTGATCATGTTTCCAGGGGATACTGTGAATCCTGCCATGAATGCCCGTCCTCCCTTTATTTATCGGAAATATTACACGCAATCCGCTTTCCCGTCAAGATAAATGTGACTATCTTTGCGGATTCCGTCCGGGGACGGCGGATGAACCGCGGCGTTTTCAGGCAAAGAAAAAAGCCCCGAGGCCATTGAAACAACGTCCCTGGAGCTGATGGAGCTGATAGCCAGATTCGAACTGGCGACCTCATCCTTACCAAGGATGCGCTCTACCGACTGAGCTATATCAGCACGTTGTCTTGCGACAACGTCGGTATATTATCACAACGAAAACCAAAATGCAAGCCCTAATTTCACTTTTTGCCGAAATCGGCGCCGCATTCCTTAGCGAACTCCGTCGGGTTCAGAAACAGAAAGTTCCTTTTCAGGAATTGCTCCCTCCGGTAGGTCACGGTCAGCACCGCCGCGTTTCCGCTGGTTCCACGCACGCAGACCTCGCTGACCGGAAGGCAGGCGAACAGATCCCGGGCCGCCCGCAGGCTGACGGCAGCCAGGTAGTGCTCCTGCTGATCCGCCATGTATTCCGTCCTGGCCTCAAAACCGCATTCCAGCCGGTCGCCGCTGACCGGTCTGATGGTAATCTGATCGGCAAAACGGGTGAGCTCCGCCAGCGGATTGGCCGCCTGCAGCATTTCCGCATAGGCTCCCGTATCCCCGGCCAGCACAGCCTCCGCCTTTCGGTGGCAGAGCTGCCACAGCGCCGGGGAGGTCAGCCCGTCCGGAGAGTAGTCCTGCCGGAGCGCATCGGTCCATTCAATGGTCTCATCCGCGGTTTTCCACAGATTGCGAAGGTTCACCGCCGGCCGTTCCGTCTTCTTCTCCGGTTTCGGCGGTTTCTCCGCGGCGGCCTTCGCCGGCTTCCCTCCCGCGGAAACGTCCGGAACCGCGGAAGAAGCGCCCCAGAGATCCCCGGCGATCTTCCGAAGCTGCCGCGCGATCTCGCTGTCCATCAGCGGGTATCCCTGATTATTGCTCTTTTCTTCCGCCATCAGGCTTCCCCTCCTTCAATCCGGCACCGGATCGCCGGCGGATTCGACGCGGTTTCAAACGCCTCGATTACCAGATCCGCGTCTTCCGTGATTTCATGATCGAACAGCCACCGGCTCAGGGGATTGATCATCAGGCTTTCCACCTGATTCCCGATGCCCCGTCCGCCGTTGCTCAGATCGAAGGTTGCGGCCTTTTCCAGCCCTTCATAGGCGTGATCCTCGATCCGGATCCGGATGTTCTTCTGCTCCCGCAGCCGGGAAATGATCTTATCGGTCTGCGCCCGGAGAATCAGCCGGGCCGCGTCCTCCCGGATGTAGTCAAACACGACGATGTTTTCCCCGATCCGGTTCAGAATCTCGGGCCGCCCCAGCTCCAGCTTGAAATAGTCCTCGATCGCCGTGCGCACCCGGGTCTGCACTTCCTTATAGGGCATATCCATGGTCACATTGGGTTCCCGGTTGCCCAGCGCGTCCTTGACATAGATGCCCAGATTGCTGGTGAAAATAATGATGCATTCGGAAAAATAGACCGTATTTCCCTGCCCGTCCGTCATGCGTCCGTCTTCGAGAATCTGCAGGAACTTGTCCAGAATGGAGGTATGCGCCTTCTCGATCTCGTCGAACAGCAGAATGCAGAAGGGGTTCTTCTTCACCGCGTTGGTCAGCTGTCCCCCGGCTTCATAGCCCACGTATCCGGGAGGGGCGCCCATCAGCTTCTGATCGCTGTGGCTCTGCCCGTATTCGCTCATGTCGAAACGGATACAGTTGCTTTCGTCTCCGAAAAGCTTCTCCGCCAGCGCCTTCGCCGTCTCCGTTTTTCCGGTTCCTGTCGGTCCGGCATAGAAAAGCACGCCCTTCGGCTTTCCGGTATTGGAGCTGTTGAGGCCGTTCATCCCGGTCACCGCCCGCTTGACCACGTCCAGCGTCCTCTCCAGCGCGGTGTCCTGACCCTTGATCCGTTTTTCAAAATCCCGCTTCGCCGTCTTCAGGCTTTTGACGCTCAGGGTGGACCAGGGGTTTTCCTTGATCCCGTATTTGTACAGATCCACCACCTTGCACAGATCGTGAATGGAGGTCTCCTCGTTCCGGCAGAGCTTCCGCATCTCCTCCAGCTCGGTGAAGGTCAGCCCCTCCGTCAGGCCGACAAACTTCTCCCGCAGGCGGTCCAGCTCTTCGGGATGCTCCCGGTAATAGGGCATCTCCCGGCGGTAGACGGTGCCGGAGAAGAAGCCCGCCAGATTCTCGCCTTCCAGAAAGCGCTTCCGCTCTTCCCGGTCGGGCGCTTCGAGCGTCAGCACCTTGCAGACCGGATTGTTCAGATAGAACCATACGGGCAGATCGTTCAGCTTGTTGACCAGCAGGATCAGCAGGTTCTGCTTCTTTCCCTGCGTGGTGCGGACCAGGCTGGCGCTCAGCGCGCTCTGCAGCAGAATGTTGAAGCTGTTGACATCCTGCTGATCCATGCGCTCCGGCGTCGTGATATAATGGCTCGCCATTTCCATCACCGTCACCGTGGCCGCTTCCTGCTGCCCCAGGGCCCGCCGGATCACATTGGGAGCGGTGTTGGCGTCGTTGCCCTTGAATTCCGACGGAATGGCTCCGTTTTTGATTTTCGTTTCCGTCAGCGCCGCGTAGCGTTCCAGCATATCCGGATCATAGGGGCTGACAAATCCCACCAGATTGCTGTAGAAGATAATCTGATCATAACCGCTGTCCCGGAAATAGGTATGCAGATATCCGCTCAGCGGCAGCACCGTGTTCTGCTTCACCGATCCGTCCGTCGGATAGCGGTACTGATCCATCACATTGCCTTCCAGGATCAGCAGCGATTTGATGCCGCTGAACAGTTCCAGCTCCCGGTGCCACTTGGGGATCAGCGGGGTTTGCTCCATCATCCGATTCATTCCTTTCTGTCCGTTTCTTCAGGCTTCCAGATCCTCGAATCTTCTGCACCAGGTATACTTGCTGATGGCGCTCTGCTGCGCCCCCGGGCAGTAGGTGCAGAGAAGATCCCGGATATAGGGAGGCAGTACCTGATTGTACTTGACCTCCAGAATAATCAGCTCCTCGTCAAAGGGGGATATCGTCGGCACATAGGGATTAAACAGATCCTTGCTTCCCAGGCCGCTCCGCAGCTGCTTGTCGAAGGTGATCCGCACTTCCTCCGCCGGATGCAGGTAAGCTTCCCGCACATAGTCCACCAGCACCACCGGGCGCAGCAGATTGACCGTCATTTCCCGGTATACGTCGTTCAGAAGGCCGCTCTGCGTCGTTTCCAGGCCGGTGGGATCGCCGCTCATCAGCTGCTCGCACAAAAGCTTCGGTATGCTCAGGCTCCGCTTGGAAATCAGGCTCCCCACCTTGGTTTTGCACTCCAGCTTGATGACGCGGTCGCTGAAATTATAGATCCGGATCCGGTATTTATCCCGGTTCTGCACGCCGTTGAACTTGTCGTACAGGGCCGTATTGTTGATGGTGTCAAAGTACAGGGAACGGATGTGGTATTCATTATACTCATCCCCGTTCGGATCCCGCTGCAGAACGGCATCCAGCACGCCGCTGAGCACAAAATACTGCATCTCGTTGATGAAGTATTTCAGCTCATGCCGCAGCGGCAGAGTCTCCATCGCCACCTCCGTCACCCCCTCTCCTGTTTCTTCGTCGGCTGCCGGGCTCAGGCGCCCGCTTCCGTCTGGCAGGCTACCAGCGTCGCGTCATGCACGCCTTCGATGTTCAGCACGGCGCTGACCAGATCCTGCTTGCTGTCCAGCCGCACCTCCACCGTCATCTCCGCTCCGCTGCGGGTCACCGTCTTGCTGCGCAGCTTCCGCTGGCGCACCGTGCGCCGGAGCAGCTGGGTGATATCCTGTTCGGCATAATCGTCATAATGAACCACCAGCAGATAGGCGTTGGGGTTCCGGAGCTTGATGAAGGTCATGAGCATCAGGATCAGGCTGATGGCCAGCACCACGATCAGGGCATGCACATACAGCTCGGCTCCCAGCAGGATGCCCATGGTCAGCGCCCAGAACATATAGGCGGTATCCATCGGGTCCTTCACCGCGGTCCGGAACCGGACGATGCTCAGCGCACCGACCATGCCCATGCTCAGCGCGATGTCGCTCTTGATGCACATGACCACCGGCGTGGTGATCAGCGTCAGCATCATCAGCGTCATGGCGAAGCTGGGGCTGTACAGAACGCCCCGGTAGCAGCGCTTGTATACAAAGGCGATCAGCAGGCCGACAACGCAGCCGATCCCCAGCCCGATCAGAATCTTCCAGGGGGTCAGATTCTGAAACTGGCTCAGAAAGTAATCGCTCAGGCTCGCATCGTTTTTGAGAATGGAGCTGACTCCGTCAGCATACGCGGTGGACAAGAACATGGACCCTTCCTCCTTGTTTTGCTTTCGTTCCGGTATTCGGACGTCTGACTTCGCTCAGGGAATCGCCTCCGGCGGCATTTCCGGCTGAGGTCCGAAGTAGTGAATCATTTCCGAATCCGTCAGGTTAAACGCGTTCTGTGTGTATTCCCACAGGCGGGTAGGCCGCAGCCGGATGACGTTTCTCAGCCGCTCCACCCGTTTTTCCCAGTATCGGTAGGCGCCGTCCACGGATGTGGGGACCTCGGCGATGACCATCGGATCGTTTTCCTCTCCCCACCGCGCCCAGTGCAGCGGCATTTCCGGGGCAATCTGGTCCACCAGCTCGTTCAGAATGGACAGCATGAAATCCGTGGTCAGTTTCTGAAACAGGTCTCCGTAAATCGTCAGGTACTTGTCCCTGTATTCCGGCACGCTCAGCAGCTTCAGGAAAATCGTATTGTCGATCAGCTTCTGGCCCATGCCCTTGGCCTTGGTATAGCTCTTCGGGCTGTCAAAGCTGGAGGAATACAGACCGTAGTCCACGTCGTACAGCACCCATTTCCATTTGCTTCCTTCCGTCTTGAACCGGTAGAACCGGGTGTTGCCGATATCGCTGTTGCCGAAGAACATTTCATACGCCAGATACTCAAACAGGTTATCCACGTCCACGTTGTCCAGAATGTACTGCAGATCCTCCGGATTCTTCGCGGGATTCCCGGCCTTGATCTTCTTGATCATCGCCTTGTATTCCTTGTTGGATCCGTACTTGACGCTTCCGTTTCCCTGCAGCAGGTCGATATCCTGCGCGTCCTCAAAGGTCAGCCCCTCGTGCTGGGCCAGCATAAACCGGTCGGTACGCTCCCGCAGGTTCATATGGCCCCAGTATATCCCGTTCAGATACACCGCGTAAGGCTTCCAGGCCAGATGCGCCACGGTCGCGCCGGTCGCGTCCATCAGCCGGCTCTGGAATCCGTCCTGCACCCGGGTCCACATGCTGTCGTTCCCGCTGTTGCGCAGCACGAAGCTCTTGTATTCCGTATAGGGCCGGTCCGGAAACAGGGCGGCGGCAAAGGTCTTGCTGCCGTATTTGCTCTTGGCCCGGAATTTCATGCTCTTCTGCGGCATATCCAGGCTGAAGTCTCCCATCAGGGAGAATTCAGCGCCCTGGGTGATCAGCGGGCGGCCTCTCTCGTCGTACATCTCCACATAGCATTCGAATCTCGCGCCGGAATCCTTGACCTTCCGGTACACCGTGTTGGGGAAGGGCAGCTTGCCGGCCTCCTTGACCACATTCTTTCCGACGGTCAGCATTCCGTTCTGCTCGTCCCACAGGTTGACCGGATCCGTGACCACGCTGACCACCGGCAGGGTATGATAGGCGTTGATGAAATACGTGCCCGTCAGCACGTCGCTGGGACGCAGCCCGGCGGCCGAAAAGGCCCTGGCCCGGATCACGCTGGTAAAGTTCAGCTCCAGCCGTTCTCCGTTATAGGGCGTGGAGTTCTGGGTCGGCGTGGTGCTGTCCGTGGTATAGAACACCTGCGTTCCTTCCGGAACGTTGATCTCCACATAGGTGGTGGAATAATATAGGCCCGGCTCGATGCTGAAGGAAGGCTTGGGCGCGAATCCGGTAAAGCCGTTCTGATTCGCGCTGAAGGGCGTCGGCGTATCATAATAAAAAAGGCCGGCCATTCCGAGTGTCCGACCGTA
The DNA here is from genome assembly GCA_017652125.1 of Clostridia bacterium. Lineage (GTDB taxonomy): Bacteria > Bacillota > Clostridia > Christensenellales > Aristaeellaceae > Aristaeella. The sequence goes on from JAGCBO010000243.1 coordinate 23,107, forward strand.
GGATACATCCGTCTTCATCTCGGGAAGGATGATCTTGTCCAGAATTCTGCCTTCAGCGTCCGCGAGGACGATCGTCTCCCTTCCCGTCCGTGAGATCTTGAATCCGGTGTGGCTTTCCCTCGTAACGGTTTTCTCCGGATGCCTGTCGCACAGAATCACCTTGTATTCTCCCGGAGCGATGGATGTCCCGTCCGGGAACTGCCATTTGCGGGGCCGGTTCAGCCGGTCGCTCAGCCCCCAGCCGGAAAGATCCACCGTCTCGGCGGTGCTGTTGTATATTTCAATCCAGTCCGTATAGCCGGCGTTCTTAAACGTGGCGATACTGTCATTGCCCGCCAGGATCTCGCTCAGATAAATGCCGGTTTTGTTCATGGCCCGCAGATTGATATCCATCTGCAGGAAGCCCGTTTCGTTGTTCGGCAGCGTCGGCGTCGGATATTCGAACACCTGCATGGTTCCCTGATCACTCCGGCCGTAGCTGCAGTCTTCCGGCAGATTGTCGATCATGACCCGGTCCACCACCCGCCCGCGGCTGTCCGTCAGCACAATGGTTTCCTTCTCGGCGCTGAGCCGGAAATTCGTGTGCGGCACGCCGCTGCGCACCGTGTCCATCCGGTTTTTCCCGGTACAGAGAACCAGATAATATCCGTGGGGCTGAATCACCGCTCCGTCGGGGAAGCGCCACTTCAGCGGCTTCCGTTCGTTATCGCTCAGCCCGTACTGATCCAGCTGGATCACCCGGTCCGTCGTGTTGTAAAGCTCGATCCAGTCGCAGAGCTCATCGTTGTCATCCCGCAGCCCGGTCGCCGGATCCGCCATCACCTCGTTGATCACCAGCGCTCCGTCCGCAACGGAAATGCTTTCCCGGTAGCGCAGGTTGCCCTCCGGCGTATTCTCGTACCAGGGGCTGTACCAGGTCACGCTCTGCCATCCGTCCTTCGTCAGGCTCCAGCTTTCATCGGAGGACAGGACCGGATACTTGCAGCTGTCAATCAGAAAGGCGTTGGGATCGTACAGGTAGACCGACTCCCCGACGCTGCTCAGCTTAAACTTGGCGTGAAAAATCTTCCCCGCCTGGCTCAGATTCGTGTTGTCGCAGAAGACCACGACCCGGCCGTCCGGCGCCAGGCTGATGTCGGGGAAAAGAAAGCGGATGCTGTCCCCCCGGTCGCTCAGGCCGACCCCTGCCAGATTGATCTCCCGGTTTGTGCTGTTCCAGATCTCCACCCAGTCCCCGTAGCTGCCGTTCTCATCCGTCACCGCGGAGGCATTGGAGGCCATAATCTCGCTGATTACGAGCCCCTCATAGGCGCCGACCACCTCGTTCACCGGCTCTCCGGCCTCCCCGCTCTCCGTGGCGACGGTAAAGGTCGCCCGGTGCAGAGGCTCTTTCGGCGTGACCAGAACGATCAGCACCACGGCGGCGGCGATCGCGAGCATGATCAGAAAATTAACCCTGGCTTTTCTCCTTTTCAGTCTGGAAGCGCGGGAAACCGACCGGCGCTTCTTCTCCGGACCCTGGCCCTGCTCCATCCCGGCTTCCCCCTTTCTCCCTTCCCATTTGGCTGAGATTATACCATATCCCGTGTCTCTCTGCAAGTTATGCGTCGGGACTCCGCCGCAGCCGCGCAGGCTGCTGTCCGTCGGAACTCCGCCGCAGGCCGGCCCGGACTTCGCCGTGTCTGCCCTTCCTTCTTTTATTAATTGTATTCATCGCTTCATCGTGATATACTGCGCAGAGAAACAGAAATAAAAGGAGGCGCCCCATGGCCAATCTGAATTTGTCGGATCTTTTTCCCTCCGCGTCGGTGCAGGAACAGCTGACCCGCTGCCTGGAGGAGGCTGTCAGCCGGCAGGAAGCCGCCGGTATTACGCTGCTGATCTCCCAGGCGGATTACGAGGTCTGCTACGCGCAGGCCGGTTATGCGAATCTGGCCGCCCGGAAGCCGGTGTCCAGGGATTCCATCTTCCGTCTGTACAGCCAGTCCAAGCCCGTCACCGCCGCCGCCGTCATGCGTCTGGTCGAGCAGGGTCAGATCGATCTGATGGACGGGGTGGACCGGTATCTGCCGGCCTTCCGGAATCCGAAGGTGGTCTCCGGGGACGGAAGCCTCTCTCCGGCGCTCCGGGCTCCCTCGATTCTGGAGCTGCTGGGAATGACGGCCGGCCTCTCCTATCCGGAAGCGGATCCCGCCGGTCAGTACGCGGCCCGCGTCTTTGAGGAAAACCATGCGCAGATCCGGGCCGGCGGCGGAATGAGCACCCTCGAGTTCTGCAGCCTTCTGGGAGAGCAGCCTCTCGCGTTTCAGCCCGGCACGCATTGGCGCTACAGCACCTGCGCCGATATCCTCGGCGCGGTGGTGGAAGTCGTTTCCGGGATGTCCTTCGGCGCTTATCTGAAAAAAGAAATCTTTGATCCGCTGGATATGAAGGATACCGGCTTCTGGGTGCCTCCGGAAAAGCGGGACCGCTTCGTCACCTGCTACCGCCGCACCCCGGAAGGCCTGGAGGAATTCCATGATTACCATCTGGCCGTCGGCGGGGATTATGACCGGGAACCGGCCTTCGAATCCGGCGGCGCCGGTCTGGTTTCCACCCTGGATGACTATCTTTCCTTCGCGCGGATGCTGCTGAACGAAGGCGTCGCCGCGGACGGCCGCCGCATCCTTTCCGAGGCGTCCGTGCGGTATATGCGTTCCCCGCAGCTGAGCGAGCCGGTCCGCCGCGATCTGTGGGACGGGCTGAGCGGCTACAGCTATTCCTGCCTGATGCGCGTCTGCGACCGTCCCGGCGAATCTCCCCTGCTGACCCGCAAGGGGGAATATGGCTGGGACGGCTGGCTGGGCACCTATTTCTGCAACCTTCCGGATCAGAATCTGACCTTCCTGCTCTGCCAGAATGTCACGGATACGGGTACGTCCGCCGTCACCCGGAAATGCCGCAATCTGCTCTCCGCCTCCGGCATCGGCTGATCCGCGCCTGCCTCAGTCAAACAGGGCGCGGATCTCCTGTTCGCTCAGGGCGCTGATCTCCGATTCGCCCGGCCGGATCAGCCGGTCCAACAGCGCCTATTTGCGCCGGCCCAGTTCGACCACCTGCTCCTCGATGCTTTCCCCGGTCACCAGCCGCAGCACCTGAACCTTTTTCTGCTGCCCGATCCGGTGCGCCCGGTCTGTCGCCTGATCCTCCGTCGCGGGATTCCACCAGGGATCGTAGTGAATCACCATATCCGCCCCGGTCAGGTTGAGCCCGGCGCCGCCGGCCCGCAGGCTGATCAGGAAAACAGAGGCCTCGCCGCCGTTAAAGCGTTCTGTCAGCTCCTGCCGCTCCGCGGCAGGAGTATCTCCGTCCAGATACATCGTCTGGTATCCTTCGTCGTCCAGCCGTTTGCGCAGCATCTTCAGCATCCCGGTAAACTGGCTGAACAGCAGGATCCGCCTTCCTCCGCTGATGAATCCCGGCAGCACCTCCATCAGCATTTCTTCCTTTCCGCTGCCGCCCCGGCATTCGTTCATCACCAGGGCCGGATGGCAGCAGATCTGCCGCAGTTCCGTAATGGCGCTGAGCACCTCCATGCGTCCCCGCTGCATGCCCTTCTCCTGCAGAATCTGCTCCACGCGGGGGCGAAGCCGCTCGGTGGCGGCCTGATAGATGCGCTTCTGCTCCTCCGTCATCTGGGCGGTCAGCGTCATATCCATCTTGTCCGGCAGCTCCTCCAGCACGTCCTGCTTCAGCCGCCGGATCAGGAAGGGACGGATCCGGCGGAGCAGATCCTCCGAATTTTCCCCGTCCTGATATCTTCGGAGAAAGGTGTTATATCCCGGCAGGTATCCCGGAAGGATAAAATCGAACAGGCTCCAGAGCTCCCCGACGCCGTTTTCCATCGGGGTGCCCGTCAGGGCGAAGCGGCTGTCCGCCTGCAGCTGCTTCACAGCCCCCGCGGTGATGCTGCCCGCGTTTTTGATGTTCTGCGCTTCGTCCAGAATCACAAAGCGGAAGGGCAGATCCTTCATCAGCTCGATATCCCTCCGGATAAAGGGATAGCTGGTAATGAGCACATCCACGTCCCGGTGCTCCCGGATATGGCTGATCTGCCGGTTGCGCTGGATGCTGTTTCCGGAAAGAACCACGGCGCTGAGCTCCGGCGCGAAGCGGTGGATTTCGCTGAGCCAGTTGTAGGTCAGCGAGGTGGGCGCAACCACCAGGCTGGTTCTCTGAGGATCCCGGGTGACCTGCAGAAGCGCGATGACCTGCACCGTTTTCCCGAGTCCCATATCGTCCGCCAGCACTCCGCCCATCCGCATCTGATCCAGGGCGTACATCCATTCATAGCCCCTTCTCTGATAGTCCCGCAGCTGAACGCCGGGAACCAGCGTCGGCGCCTGGGCCGTAATGATTTCCTCCCCGTTCAGCACCCGGGACATGCCGGTCACGCTTTCGTCCATTTCCAGCGCCATCCCGGTCACCGACAGCATGCTGCTCAGATAAGCCGCCCGGTAGGAGCGCAGGCTCAGCACATCCCGCCCCGGCAGATTGCCGTCCCGCACGGCCGCTTCGTAGAGCACGGCCGCCGTATCCTGCCACTGGGCCAGATCCTGAAGATCCAGGAAGGATCCGTCCTTCAGGCGGTAATACCGCCGCCTGCGGCTGAGCGCCTCGATGATCTCCAGGATTTCCTCCGTGGCCTCCCCGTCCCTTTCCAGCACCAGCTCCAGCCGGTCTCCGTTCATGCGCATGCTTCCCCGGAGTGTGGGCCGGCTGGGCGCCATGCGCTTGAAGTCGTGGCTCAGAAAGACCTGCGCGGCGGCCTGAAGCTTTTTCACACCATCCGTGATGAAGTCAAAAATGGCGTTGGATCCGGTCAGCCGGATATTTTCCCTGCGGACGCGGAAACCCGCGTTCGCCAGGATCTCCAGCACCGTATGCTCGGATTCCGCGTCCCGCAGCAGCAGCTGCTCGCTCCTGCCCAGCGTGATTTTTTCCCTGGCGCTTCCGAAAGGATTAATCACCTGCTGCCCGTACCGGAACTGGATTTCCGCGACGACATCCTTGTTTTCCTTGTCCAGATACACCTGGGTTTCCAGGGGCAGCCGGACCAGGCGCTTATTCAGCTCCGGGCTGATCTCCACGCTGCCGCGAAGCTTCAGATAGGGCAGAATCTCCCCGATCACCGCCTCCGTTTCCTGCAGCGGAAAGGAGAACAGACTCTTTCCTTCATACTGGCTCTCCGTCAGCAGCCGCAAAAGCGGCTGCTGTTCCTTTTCCACCTGAACCAGCAGATCCCCGGTCAGTCCCCACGCGCAGTCCCTGGTCAGGGACTGAAAATCGACCGGGATCTTTCCGCTGACCTGAAGGCCGCGGGGCCCCAGCTGAATCCCGAACTGCATGGGAATTTTTCCGTCCGGCACCGGGTGGCATTTCCTGGCCTTGCCCTCCTGATTCATCACCCGGACGACCGTCTCCCCCAGCCCGTCCAGCAGTTCCCGGACAAAGCTGTCCGGCAGCGGCAAAAGCCGCTGGGCGGAAGGAGCCGCTTCCCCTTCCGGATCCCGGGCGTCAAAGTATTTCCGCAGCAGATTCAGTACGTTTTCGTCATCCTCCCGAAAGCGCATCCATTCAGGCTGATAGGTAAAATCCCGCCCGAAGGAAATGGTCTCCATCTGTTCCTCCGCGGCCAGAAACGTTCTCAGATCCCGTACCACATACAGCTTTTCTTCCCCGACCCGCAGCCCGACGCGAACCATATCCCCGCTCTTTTTCGCGGGCACCAGCGTAACCTCGAGCCGCAGATTCGCTTCATAGGGCATCTGCCCGCTGACCAGATTGGCCAGCTCCCTGCCGCGCTCCGGGGCGGCCTTCTGCTGCAGCCCTTCGATCATCCGCTCCCGGTCCGCCTTCAGCCAGGCGGCGATCACATGCCGGCAGCATCCCTTGCGGACGAAGGTTTCGCAGTCGCAGTGCACCGTCAGGCTTCGGGTCAGCGTGACGCTGCGGGGCGGCGTTCCGGCGACCGTAAAGCGAATCAGGCCCGGGCCGTGTTCGCTGACCCGGACGCAGCCCGCCTCTTCCAGGTCACGCCCTTCGGTATACTCCTGCTCCCCGGCCAAAAGCCTCATTTGCGTCGGATTCAGTTTCATAAACCGCTCCTCCAGATCTTCGTCGGCGGATCGCCGCGCAGCCTGTTTCCAGTAATTGGATGTTCGCTAAACAGAA
>JAGCBO010000244.1 GCA_017652125.1 Clostridia bacterium
ACACCAGATCCGCCTGTTTAACGATCACTTCCGTGCTGACGGCATATTCTTTTCGGATGCTTTCATGAAGGGCAAGGAATTCTCCCGGCCCGTTCCTTTCGATTATGTCCTTCCATTCCGCAAGATGCATGTCCGTCTTGCCGTTTGCAAGGGTCAGCCCTTTTACGGCATGCATTCCGAAAGTATGATCCCAGTGCCAGTGCGTCAGAACCGTCAGGCTCGGGAGCGGCAGATTCTCTTTTTCCAGGAGCCTGTAAAACTCCCTGACATGGGCCGCCGAATGACCGGCGTCAATCGCCAGGCTCCAGTTCTTCCCCTTCACATAGCCAAGATTCGGGCGGTCCCTTTCTTTTTCAAAAGGCATAACCCATATATGTTCTGTCAGCTGTTTCAGTTCCATTTCACATTGTTCCCTGCCATTTCCTTTTTCTCTCGGGATTACGCATTTCTCTCAGGATTACACAGACTTTGAAAAAGCCACATTGGTTTTTGACTCCACAAATCCGTTTTTCCTGTAAAACTCATAGGCCGGAACATTCGAATCCGTCAGCAGGAAAATCTGTTTCAGCCCGATGGCCCGGATGGCCTTCTCAATCTCCCGGATGAAAAAAGTCCCCGCGCCGGCTCCCTGCCGGTCCGTCCTGATGCACAGCTCATTGATAATATATTCCGTACCGGAATACCAGTGCTTGATATACCCCAGTGAAATCCCGATCAGTTCATCCGCGTCGTCATACAGTCCGTAGGTCAGGGAATACCCCTGGCCGGTAAGATCCCGGATATACAGATCCAGCTGTTCCCTGTCTGACCAGTCATCACACCACGGTTCCTTTGTAAACACGCTGACAAACACATTTTTGATCTCTTCCCGGTCCTCCGGACCGAGTCTTCTGAGTGTATACATCATTCATCTCCCGCAAATCAATATCTGCTGATTTATTCTATCATGCAGGCAGCAGGATGTCGATAACCCCCGTCAGCGTTTTTGCCTGCTGCCTGACAACGTGTTCGGTGAAACGAAAAAGGCCGACCTGCGTTTCACTCACGGACGTTCTCACCGGCTCCTGAAATCCGTACGCGCATGAACGAAAGCGGAAAAAGAAGAACGTCCGCGGCTATTGGAAATCATGCCGGCCTGTGTTATTCTCATGCTGTCCGAAAAGGCAGGGACGGTCATCCGCCCCCGCCCTTCCCAGGGTTCCGCGCCGGCGGGGCCCTTTTTGTATGCAGAAAGGAGTGTGATTTTCCCTGTCCGATCCCCCTGTTCTGAACGGCCTGCGCCGGGAGCTGACCCGCGACCTCTTCGAGGAGCTGGTCGCCCTCCAGTGCGAGCCCGCCGAGATCCTGGGTTATCTCGGCGTCACCCTGCCCGCCCTGGAAAAATGGTGCAGGAAAACCTACCGGAAGCCCCTGGAGGTCATGATCCCCATGATCCGCCAGGACGGCTTCATCGCCATCCGCAGAGCCCTGTTCGATCAGCTGAAGAAGAGCGCCACCCTGATCTCGCAGCAGTTCAACCGGCTGCAGGCCCGGAGCGGAGATGACGAAAAAGCCCGGAGCGAGGCCGCGATCCGCGCCTTCACCGCCGCGGTCAGCGTTCCGGAAGAAGCCATGGAGGAGCTGTTCTCATCGCCCCCTTCGAGCTGAAGCCCTTCTCCCGGAAGCAGCGGCAGGCCCTCCTGTGGTGGCGCCCGGGATCCGGCTGCGAGCATTACCGGATGATGCTGGCCGACGGGGCCATCCGTTCCGGCAAAACGGTGGCCATGATTCTTTCCTTCCTCCTGTGGAGCCTGACCTCCTTCAGCGGAGGCGACTTCATCATCGCCGGAGTCACGGGCGGGGCGCTCCGGCGGAATGTGCTCTCCCCCCTCTTCCGGATGCTGGAAACCTTCTCGATCCCCTGGGAGTGGAAGCGGAGCGAGTCCCGGCTGGTGATCGGCGCCAATATCTATCACCTTTTCGGCGCGGATAAGGATAGCTCCCAGGACAAGCTCCAGGGCATGACCGCCTGCGGCGCGTACGCCGACGAGGTCGCCCTCTTCCCCCGCTCCTTCGTGGACCAGATGATCGGCCGCTGCTCCGTGGAGGGCAGCCGGATCTTCATGAACTGCAATCCCAACGGCGCCTGGCATTTCATCAAGACGGACTTCATCGACCGGGCGGAGGAAATCGGCCTCTACCGCCTGCATTTCACCATGGACGACAATCTGACCCTCTCTCCGGCGATCCGGGAAAGCTACGCCCGCTCCTTTCAGGGCGTTTTTTACCGCCAGTACATCCTGGGCGAATGGGTCAGCGCCGAAGGCGCGGTCTATCCCATGTGGGATGACGAGGCGAACACCTATCTCTGCTCCTCCCCCGCCCGCTACCGGGGCATGCGCCGCTTCGCCGCCGTGGACTACGGCACGGTGAATCCCTGCGTGTTTCTGGACGTGCGGGACGACGGCCATACCTTCTGGATCGCCGGGGAATACTACTGGGATTCCTCCCGCACCCAGCGCCAGAAAACGGACGCGGAATACGCGGAGGATCTTTCCGCCTTTCTGGGCGGGGACCGGAACGTGCAGGTCATCGTGGATCCCAGCGCCGCCTCCTTCAAGGCGGAGCTCCGGAACCGGGGCTTCCGGGTGCAGGATGCCCGGAACGACGTCCGGGAGGGCATCGCCACCACCGCCGTGCTGATCGGCCGCCGCCAGGTTATGGTGGAAAAAAGCCGCTGCCCCTGCCTGCTGGCGGAAATGCACAGCTATCTCTGGGACGAGAAGGCCCGCCGCCGCGGCGAGGAAAAGCCCCTGAAGGAGAAGGATCACGCCATGGACGCGCTGCGCTATCTCTGCCATACCCGCACCGACCGATTCCGCCGAGGTGAACCATGAGCAACCGAAAGAAAAGGGCCGCGGACGGCTACAGCAATCCCCTGGCCGGTCTGGGGGACGCCTCCGCCCTGCTGAGCGGCGGCACCTATGAGCGCGCCGCGCCCCTGACCCCCTCCCTGCTGACCGCCCTGTACCGGGAATCCTGGCTGGCCAAACGGATTATCGACATGCCCAGCGAGGATATGACCCGGGGCTGGTATACCCTGCCCGGCGCCCTGACGCCGCAGCGGGAGGAGGAACTGCGCCGCCTGGAGGCCCGCCATGAAATCCGCCGGGAGATCACCTCCGCCATCCGCTGGGCCCGGCTTTACGGCGGCGCCTGCGCCCTGATGGTGATCGCGGGGCAGGAGGACCGGCTGGATGAGCCCCTGGATCCGGATACGGTCATGCCCGGCAGCTTCCGGGGCCTGCTGGTGCGGGACCGGGTTTCCGGCGTCCTGCCCTCCCCGGAGCTGGAGGAGGATCTGAACGATCCGGACTTCGGCTATCCCCTCTTCTATGACCTGCAGCTGGAGGCCTCCGCCTCCGGCCCCGCCTTTCTCCGGGTGCACCACAGCCGCGTGCTTCGCTTCACCGGCCGGGATCTGCCCCGCAGCGAGGAGATCGGGGAAATGTTCTGGGGCGCCAGCGAGCTCGAACATCTCTGGGAAGAGCTGCAGAAGCGCAACGCCACCTCCGCCAACATCGCCCAGCTGGTCTTCCAGGCCAATATCACCACCCTGCGCATGGGCGACTTCGGCGAAATCCTGGCCATGGGCACGGATCAGCAGAAGAGCCGGGTGCTGGACGCCATCGCCCGGGAAAACGCCCTGCGCACCTCCTTCGGCCTCCAGCTGCTCTCCGCCGGGGACTCGCTGGAAAGCCATCCCTTCTCCTTTGCCGGCCTCTCCGAGGTCTATGAGGCCTTCATGCTGGATATGGCCGGCGCCTCCGGAATTCCCGCCACCCGCCTCTTCGGCCGCAGCCCCCAGGGCATGAACGCCACCGGGGAAAGCGACCTGAAAACCTATTATGAGCTCATCGCCGACATGCAGGAAAAGCACCTCCGCCCCGCCCTGGAGAAGCTCCTGCCCGTCATGTGCCTGAGCCTGTGGGGAGAGGCGCCGGACCGGCTGGAATTCACCTTTCCTCCCCTGATGACCCCCAGTCCCCTGGAGCAGGCGGAAATCCTGCAGAAGCAGATTCAGGCCCTGACCCAGGCCCGGGAGGCCGGGCTCCTGACCCAGGAGGAAGCCCGCCTCCGCCTCCGGGATCTGGGGGTTCTCTGATTCTCCGGAAAAACCCCTTATCAGAAAAAAAATCATTCAGAAAGGATTCACTCAGAAAGGAAGCACCGTCTTGCTCTATTTTGCCGAAAAGCTCAGTCCCAATATGGCCCGCAGCGCCGAGGGCTATCTGATCTGCCGGAATGTGCCGGTGGCCCGGGTCGGCGTGCAGGAATACCTGACCGGGGAGCTGGGCCTGCCCTTTTCCCCCCATCGGGTGCCGGTGCACCGGCTGCCGGAGGAGGTTTTCTCCCCCGCCTGCATGGCCTCCTTTGAGGGAAAGCCGGTCACCGAGGATCATCCCGCCGATCCCGAGGGCGTGACCGCCGAAAACATCCACCGGCTGCAGAAGGGCCATGCCCAGAACATCCGCCGGGGAGAAGGCCCCGACAGCAATCTGCTGCTGGCGGACCTGGTCATCACCGATCCCGAAGTGATCCGCCGGATCCTGGCGGGAAAGCGGGAAATCTCCTGCGGCTATACCTACACCCTGGCGCAGGAAAACGGCCGCTGGATTCAGCGGGAAATCCGCGGCAACCATATCGCCGTCGTCGATCACGGACGGGCGGGACCCCGGGTCGCAATCCGGGATCACCGTCCGTCCTGTAAAAAAGAAAGGAGTACCCATCCCATGAAAAAGTCTTTCCAGAAAACCGTATCCCCCGCGACCCCCTCGCCCCTGATCCGGAAGCTGGTCGCCTCCGCCATCCGGGCCAACGACCTGTCCCCCGAGGAGCTGCCGGAGGTGATCGCCCTGATGGAAGCCGCCGACCCGGCGGAGGAATCCCCGGCGGCCCCGGCGGAAGTCAGCCTGGAGGTGAACGTGGAAGCCCCGGAATCCGACCCGGCGCAGGTAGCGCCCGCCGCTCCGGCGGAGGAAACCCTGGCCGCCGGCGACGGGGAGGAGGAAATTCTCTCCCGGCTGGACCGGATCATTTCCCTGCTGGAATCCCGTCCCCTGGCCGAAGCCTCGCCCCTTTCCGAAGCCTCGTCCCTTTCCGGAGCGCCGCTGCCCGCCGGCTCGGATGAGGATCCCCTGGCCCTGGCCGCCGCCGGCCTGTCCCCGGCGGATCTGCTGCCGGAGGAGGATCCGGAGGAGAAGCTGAAGGCGCAGCTGACCGCCTCCCTGCAGGAGGCCGGGGAAGCGGGCGTGACGCCCTCCGGCTACCTCAGCGCCGAAGCCGAGGCCGCGGAGGAAACGGCGCTGCTGGAGGAAACCCGGGAGGAAGCCCGGGAGGCCGCCGACGCCCTGGTGCGCTCCGCCGTCCGGGCCCTGCGTCCCGTCATCGCCCGCCTGCCCCGGGCGCAGCAGGCTTCCGCCGCCGACGCCGCCCTGCGGGCCCTGAAGGCCCATGCCGCGCCCGCCCGCCGGAAGACCGGGGACGGCCGGGCCTACGCAGCGCTAGCGCGTTCCGCTCATCCGGCGTCGGATTCCGGCGAGCTGGGACGCCGGATCATTGCCAGCCGGAATATCAACGCGAAGAAAGGATGATCAGAAGATGAGCCAGGTTCTTTCCTCTTTCCTGCACGGGGTTCCCGGAGCGGTTTCCCGCTCTGCGGACGCCGTCATCGTTTCCCTTCCCAACGCCGGAGACGCCCCGATTCCCCCGGGCGCTCCGGTCTTCCTCAGCGCGGACGGCTCCGGCGTCACCCTGACGCAGGCGGACTCCGCCTTTGAGCGTTTCGTCGGCATCGCCGTCCGCATTCCCTCCCGCGCGCCGGAGGTCTACGGCGCGAATACCGCCCCCTATGCCGTGAACGATCCAATCGATATCCTGGTTCGGGGCGCGGTGGTGGTGTCCCTGAAAAACGAGGCCTGCGAGCCCGGCGGCGCGGTGTGGCTGACCCTGGAGGACGGCTCCTTCACCACGGAGGAAACGCAGGGGGAAACCATCCGGCTGACCAACTGCTCCTGGCGGCGCTCCGCGGAGATCGGGGACGGCTGCGCCGAGCTGGTGATCCTCTCCCGCAATCTGATCTGACCCGATCCATTCATAAAGGAGGTATCCCATGATTCTCACGCCCCTGTCCCGGCGCCTGACCGCCGACGACTCCTACACCTTCCTGATCAAAGAGCTGGAAAAGGTGGATGACACCATCCTGGAGCCCCTTTCCGGCACTGACTGGCCTCGGGATATGCCGGTCCTCACCGGCGGCGGCCTGGTGGAATCCATCGCCAACATCGGCGTATCCTACGCCTCCACCGGCGGCGAGGACGACAACCTCTTCTTCGAGGCCGCCACGGATATCCCCGTCATCCAGGCGGATATGTCCAAGTCCGTCGCCCGGACCTTCAACTTTGCGGAATATATGTCCTTCTCCGTCATGGAGAGCGAGAAAATGAAGCAGGTGGGCCGGGATCCCCAGACCTTCCTGGATAAGGGCATCCGCCTGCACTGCGACAAGGTGATCGACCGGAACGTCTACCGGGGCTTCGAAAAGACGAAGTCCACCGGCCTGTGCAACAATCCGGACGTCATCCGCACCATGGCGCTGCCCGCCACGGGCGGCGGGGTCGACACCCAGTGGTCCGGCAAGACCGCGGACCAGATCCTGCGGGATGTGAACCAGATCATCTCCGACGTCTGGACGGACAACGACTGCTCCTCCGACGCCCTGCCGAATCACATTCTGGTGCCGGTGGAGCAGTTCGGCCAGCTGGTCACCCGCAAGGTCTCCGACGACTCCGAGCGCAGCATCCTGACCTACGTGCTGGAAAACAACCTGTCCCGCCAGCAGGGCGGCGATCTGATCATCTCCCCCTGCAAGTGGTGCCGGGGCGCCGGCAGCGGCGGCCGGGACCGCATGGTGGTTTACATGAACCGGGTGGACCGCATCTGCTTCAACCTGACCCAGCCCCTCCGCCGCATGGGCACCGAGTTCAGCGAAATGCGCTATAAAATCCCCTACACCGCCCAGTTCTCCGAAGTCCGCTTCCTCTATCCCACGACTGTGAGGTATATGGATGGGATCTGAAATTTTGACCGCCAGTGGCGGAAATTTCAAAATTTCAGATCTCAACCGAGACAGAGCAGAGGCGGATGTAACGCCTCTGCGACAATTGAGGTTGCGGGAATACATTCCTCATTGCGAAAATGTCAAATGCCCGGAATCTCAACCGAGAAGGAGTTTTTTATTTATGCTGATTCTCTCCCGTGTCTGCGCCGAGTTCCACGACGAAACCGGCGCTCCCCTGTTCACTGTCACTCCCTCCCGGCGCCTCACCTTCGTCGAGGCGCCGGAGGCCATCCGCGGCGATCCCCTTTTCCGCCTGCTGGTGGAGGACGGCTCCCTGGAGGCGGCCGTCCATCCGGATCAGCAGGCGCTCCGCTCCCTGGAGCAGGATCCCCTGCAGCACACAGACGCCGACGGCAGAAAGTCCGGCGGCGCCGCCCGCCGCTCCTCCGCGGCGAAGCGGTCCGCCGAAAAGCCTCCCGAAGAATCTCCCGGAAAGCCTGAAAATCCCCCTGAAAAAGCCCCGCCGGAAACCTGATTTGGGAATTGACTCGCAGGTAAAAAAAGGTTATGATGGTAGACAGACACCGATTATGGGGGGAATATGGAATGAAAATCCGACTGACGGCGGCATGGCTCCTGCTCTGTCTCCTGTTTTCCTTTTCTTCCTTCAGCGCGTCCGCGGATACCACAATTTATCAGGTGAGCGGCGATTATGACTATCTGCCCCTGGCCGACGGCACGATCAGCCTGGCCAAGTATTACGGCAGCGACGCGGATCTGACGGTTCCCGCCGAGCTGGACGGGCTCCCGGTTTCCATGATCGCGGACGGCGCCTTTTCCTGGAATAACGATCTGGTCAGCGTCACCTTCTCGGAAGGGATCATCAGCATGGGCTCCGGGCTCTTCGCCTACAGTACCTTCCTGGAATCCGTCACCTTCCCTTCCTCCCTGAAGGAAATCGGATACAATCCCTTCATCGGCTGCGATTCTCTGGAAGCCATTCACGTGGCCGCGGATCACCCCCTGCTGGAGGTGAAGGACAATGTGCTGTTCAACCGCGTCGAGCATGCCCTGATCAGCTATCCTTCCTCCCTGACCGCCACGGCCTATGAAATTCCGGATGGGACGGAATCGGTCAGCACCATGGCCTTCTACGGCAATCCCCGGCTGAAGACCGTCACCGTTCCGGCCTCGGTCACCTCCATTGAGCGCCGGGCCTTCTATCTGTGCGAACGGCTGCGGGAAATGAACCTGCCGGAGAAATATCCCTCCATGGCGTCGGAAGCCTTTTTCGGCTGCAGCGCGCTGGAGAGCATGGTTTTCCCGGACAGCGTCAAGTCCCTGTCCACCGGTCTTTTCCGGAACTGCAAGGGGCTGACCTCCGTCACCCTGGGCGCCAATGTGAAGCTGATCGGGATCAACGCCTTCCGGGGCTGCTGGAACCTGACCTCCATCACCCTGCCGGATAAGGTCACCTCCCTGAACGCCGGCCTCTTCGCCGACTGCCGCAGCCTGACGGAGGTGAATCTGTCCCCGAAGCTGGCGGTCATCGGCCAGAGCGCCTTTAACGGCGCGGAAGCCCTGCAGCAGATCGAGCTGCCGGAGACCCTCAGCAAAATCGAGCGGGAAGCCTTCTACGGCTGCCGCAGCCTGACGGAGCTGGTGATCCCGGATAACGTGTCCGTCATCGGCGAGAACGCCTTCTACGGCTGCATCTCCCTGACCTCCCTGAAGCTGCCGGCCTCCCTGACCCTGATCAACCGGGGTTCCTTCAGCCTGTGCGCCGGTCTGACGGAGATCGTCATTCCCGAGGGCGTCACCCATATTGCGGAGGAAGCCTTCATGTACTGCCAGTCCCTGCAGCGCGTCTCCCTGCCGGAGAGCCTCTCCGTCATGGCGCCGGACGCCTTTGTGCAGTGCCCCCAGGCGGTGTTCTCCGTCCCCGCCGGCTCCAAGGCGGAGGAGATCTGCCAGACCCTCCGTCTGACCTACGAAACCCGGTAATTTTTCCCCGTCCCCGCAGAACAGATTGCTTTGTTCCGCCCGGGCCGTTCAAGCGGTCCGGGCTTTTTCATGCCCGGAGGTCCTCATGACCCAGGAAGATTTTCTCGCTTTCTATCCCCAGTTTGACAATCTTTTTCCCCCGGCGGTGCTGGCGGACGCCCTGGCCCGGGCCAACGCCCGTTTCTCCGACTTCGGCGCGGACCGGGAGCAGGCCCGCCGGCTTTTCGCGGCCCATCAGCTGACCCTGTATGCCTTCACGGCGATGCCGGAGGGCGCGGAGCCCTCCCTGCTCCTGCTGGCCTCCGCCGGGCGGAATCAGAGCAGCCGTCCCGTGGCCTCCCGGAAGGTCGGCGAGGTGCAGATCACCTATGCCTCCTCCGACGGCCTCTCCTCCGCCTCGACCGCCCTGGCCGACCTGACGGAAACCGGATTCGGCCTGCAGCTGCTGACCCTGATCCGCCAGCACGCCTCTCCCCTTTATATTCCCTGAACCGGAGGGATCTCAATCGATGTATCAGGATTTTTCCATGCTTTTCTTTCGGGTGCTTGCCGCCTGCCTGGGGCTGGATCCCGGCAGCGCCGAGGCCGCGGAGCTGATCGTTCCCGCCTATCAGGATCCGGAAAACGCCCCCCGCCTGCCCCGGAACCGGGATCTTGTCTGCTATGCCCTGCTGGAGGACCCCGCCGACGAAAACCTCTGGCAGACCTGCCGCCTGGAAAACGGCCGCCCGGTGACGGAGGCCTTTCCCGGGTTCCGGCTGCTGGTCGTCTGCTACGGGCCCCACTGCGTCGAGCATGCCCATACCATCCGCTGCCTTCTCTTCCTGGACGGCCCGGATTTTCCCCGTGCGATGCTGCGCCGCCGCGGCGTCTATCCGGTTCCGTCCCCACCCCTCCCCACCATCCTCCACGAGGAGGCCGGTTCCCTGTGGCGGAAGCGGGCGGATCTGACGGTTTTCTTCCGTTTCCGCCTCCGTCTCCCCTCCTTTTCCCCACTGAGCCCCCTTTCGGAGGCTCCGGCGGTGCTGCTGCACCCCTCCCGGAAGGAGGAAGCCCATGAATGATCTGGCCGAGGCGCTGCTGGATCCCGCGCTGGGCGCCGTTCCCTTCACGGTGGAACGGACCTGCTACCGGCGGGACCACGGCTCCCTGATTCCCCTCTCCCATACCTTTCCGGCCATGGGCTGCGTGCATCCGGCCCCGGCGGAAGCTCTCCGGCTCTCCCCCGGCGAGGAAACCCGGGAGGAATGGATCCTGCTTTATGCCTCCGTCGCCCTTTCAGCCGGGGAAAACGGTTCCGGCTCCTCCGGATCCTTTCAGGCCGCGGACCGGATCCGGGTGCAGGGCGGAACGTGGCGGGTGGTGGAGGTCCGTCCCTGGCCCGCCTTCGGGCTGTACCGGGCCCTGGCCGTCCGTCTGCAGGAACCGGATCCGGCCACGGAACCGGGAGCGCCGGAAGGAAGCGGCGCATGATCCGGCTCACCGTAAACGAAAACGCCGACCGCCTGCAGGGGCTGCTCCGGGCCGTGAAAGCCCTGTCGGAAACCCGGGTGGAGGTCGGCCTTCCCGATTCCGCCGGCGCCCGGCTGCGCTTTATCCTCGCCATCCAGGAGCACGGCTCCCCCCTCATGCGCATTCCTCCCCGGCCGGTGGTGGCTCCCGCCCTGGCCCGGCCGGAGGTTCGTCAGGCGATGGCGGAAGCCCTCCGCGGCGCCGCGGAGGCCGCC
>JAGCBO010000245.1 GCA_017652125.1 Clostridia bacterium
CCGGCAAAGTCCGCCGCCTTCTTCAGGGTTTCGTTTTCCGTCGTCAGCGCCTGAATCTTCTCGAGCAGGCCGGTCTTCTCGGCCACGGCCGCTTCCGCTTCCGTCTTCGCCTGAGCGGCGGCCGCCGCGGCTTCTTCCGCCTTCTTGGTCAGCTCGTCCGTCACGGAATCCAGTTCGGCCTTCGCGGTCTCCTGGGCGGTCTTCAGCTGCGCTTCCGCTTCCGTTTTGGCGTTCTCCAGCTGCGCGGCCAGCTCGTCCTTCGCCTGGGTGACTTCAGCCAGCTCCGCCGCGGCGGCGTCCTGCGCTTCCTTCAGCTTGGTTTCCAGCTCCGCTGCTGCGGCGTCCTGCGCTTCCTTCAGTTTGGTTTCCGCTTCCGTTTTGGCGGTCTCCAGCTCCGCGGTCAGCGCTTCCTTCGCCTGGGTCGCCTCATCCAGCTGCGTCTGCGCTTCCTTCAGCTGCACTTCCGCGGTCGTCTTTGCGGTTTCCAGCTGGGCTGCCGCGTCCTCGGACGCCTTCTGCATCTGCGCCTTCACGTCGTCCACGGTCTTCTGCAGGTCGCCCTTCTGGTTTGCGAAAACCACAGCCAGGATGATCGCGACGATCGTTGCGATGGCCAGAATGGGAGTCAGTGCCTTCTTCATGGGTAAATTCCTCCTTGATTCGGGTCCGTTCCGGACCATTTATCGCCTCCGCCCGGCGGGCGGTCAGCTTCTCTCTTTATACCGCGCCCAGGGTTTCCCCTTCCAGAATCCGGCCGGGCACCGTGATCTGCCGGGGCACGTGGCTGTCCGGATTCTCGATGCCGTCCATCAGCAGCGCCAGCGCCTCCCGGGCGATCGTCTCGTAATCCTGACAGTAGGTCGTAGGCCGGGGATTCATCAGCTGCGCCATCTGAATCCCGTCGAAGCCGATCAGGCTGACGTCCTCCGGCACCCGGATCCCCGCGTTCTTCAGCAGCCATACGGCGCCGAGGCAGCTGTGATCATCCGGGCAGAGGATGCACGTCGGCTTTTCCGGCAGCTGCAGAAGCGCCAGAATCTTTCTGCAGCAATCCTCCGGATTGTGGAAATGACCGTCCACCACATATCCGGAAGGAACCCGGATCCCCTGCTCCGCGCAGCCTTTATAGAACCCGGCCAGCCGCTCCTGGCTGACCGCGCCCCGCTCCCCCTGGATCAGGGCGACCCGCTGATGGCCTTTTTCCCGCACGCAGGAGATCATCTGCTCCACGCTGGTCCGGTTGTCGCTGGTCACGCAGTCGCAGCCCTCATACAGGTGATCGATGATCACGGTGGGAATGCTGCTGGTCGCCAGCCGGATCACGCCGGCGGAATCAAAATCCGCCTGAACCACGATCACCCCGTCCATATTCCGCCTTCTGGCATGCTCATAATAGGACTCCCGCGGCCGTTCCAGCTCCCGCCGGATAAAGGTCAGATCGTATCCCCGCTTCTCCGCGCCCCGCCGGATCGCCTCGATCAGGGAGCTGAAATATTCATGGCTCATCTGATCCTCATAGAGGATGCCGATGTTATGGGACCGGGAGGTTTTCAGCGTTTTCGCCGCGGCGTTGGGATAGTATCCCATCTCCCGGGCGGTCCGGCAGATCTGGGCCGTCCGCTCCTTGTTCTCGTTCGTCAGCCCGTTGAGCGCGCGCGAAACCGTCGCCACGGACACGCCGCAGGCTTCCGCCACATCCTTCAGTCTGATCATACCGACCGCCCCTGTCCGATCTGAAAATCACGGGTATATATCTGAAAATCTGCAATCGTTTGCATTCATATGATAACGCAACCTTTTGCGCCTGTCAATCACTTTATGCAGGAAAATCAGGATTGAATTTTCCGCCCGCCCTCTGCTACAATGAAGAAAAAGAACGACGGGGGCGGCCCTTTTCGTTCCCCCGGGGAGAAGCAGCGATGGCCAGAGGAATCAGGGAAAACGAGCCGGACGCGCGGCAGGTTTACGCGGATATCATTGATCTTCCGCATCACCGTTCCGATCATCATCCGCCGATGAGCCTGCATGACCGGGCGGCTCAGTTCGCTCCTTTTGCCGCGCTGAGCGGCTATGAGGATATGGTTCAGGAAGAAACCCGCCTGGTGGACAGGCGGATCGAGCTGACCGATGAGGACATCGAAATCAACAGCCGGAAGCTGAGCCGGATCGCGGAGGCAATCCGGAACGGGGAAAAGCCGGTCCTCTCGATCACCTATTTCGTGCCGGATCCCCTGAAGCCCGGCGGAACCTATGAAACGATCCGGGAAGCCGTCCGGAAAATCGATCCGGTGCGTCAGACGCTCGAACTGAACCGGCCGACCGGATTTGCCGGCTCCCGGCTCACGATTCCCCTTCGGGACATTCTGGAAATCCATGAATAAAGGAACGAAAAAAGGAACGGCGGGTTCATCCCGTCGTTCCCTCGTTTTATTGGGGTGGAAAAAAGCATACTGAGCGGACATGACCTTGATCCACAGCTCCGCCAGCCGGGTCTGCAGCACCTGGCTGTCATAGAAGAATTCGTCCTTGTCATAGCCGGACCGGGGCAGATAGGCGGAGTTGCCCTCATACTCCCCGCCGGGGCCGGACAGCTCTTCCAGCACCTGGGCGTTGGGGGAAGCGTATCCCACATCGGTGGAGATGGCCAGAGCGGAATCATAGGACATGATGTGCTTGATGAACAGGTTCGCCAGCCGGGCGTTTTTCGCGTTCTTCGGAATCACCATGGCGTCCACCGCGATATTGGTTCCCTGCTTCGGCTCGCTGTACTCCATGTTCTCATTCATGGAGAGCACATAGGCGCCGTCGCCGCTGTACACCAGCGCCAGCCAGCGGTAGCCCTGGCTCATGTCCTCAATCACTTCGTCCGTCACGTAGTAAGGATTCACGGCGCTGTTCATCTTCAGCAGCCACTGATACGCGGCCTGAATCTCGTCCTCGTTTTCCGTATTGGCGGAATAGCCCAGAGCCTTCAGCGCGACCATGAAAGCATCCCGCTCGGAGTCATACATGTCCGTATGTCCCGCGTAAGCCGGATCCTGGAAGATGTCCCAGCCTTTTTCCTCCACGACGGCCGGATCGATCTTCGTCTTGTCATAGACGATTCCCACGCTCTGCCAGAGATACGGCACGCTGTAGGTATTGTCCGGATCGTAATACAGATTCTTCACGCCGTCCAACAGGTTGGCCAGATCCTCTTCGGTGATGATGGTTTTGTCCAGCGGCTGAAGCATGTCTTTTTTGATCAGCCGCTGAATCATGTAGTCGCTGGGAACCAGAACGTCCCACGCGGCATCCCCCGCCTCGATCTGCGTATACAGAATCTCGTTGGATTCATAGGTCTTATAGTTGACGCGGCAGTTATACTTCTGCTCAAAGCTGCGGACAACGTTCATTCCTTCATCGATATATTCGCCCCAGTTATAGACGTTCAGCGTCACGCCGCTGAAGTCCTCATCCGCCTCGCCCAGGGCGAGCGCCGGCATCGCGGCCAGGGCGAGAATCAGCAGAATGGACAGGAGAGAGCGGATACGCTTCGGGGTTTTCCGTTTCTTATTCATCATGATGGATCCTCCTTGTTCATTTTTTTATCTTTCAGGTGCGGAATCAGGTTGGCCAGCACCAGAATCACGGTGACCGCGATGACAATCACGGTGGAAAGGGCGTTCACGCTCGGATTGAAGCGCTTCATCGAATAGACGTACATGGAGATATTCTGCACATCCATGCCCGCGGTGAAGAAGGAAATCACAAAGTCGTCGAAGGACATGCTGAAGGCGATCAGAGCGCCGGAGAAAATGGCGGGATAGATCTGGGGGATAATCACCTTCGTCAGCGCCTTCCACGGGGTCGCGCCCAGATCCATGGCCGCCTCCGCCACGTTGTCATCCAGCTGGCGCAGCTTCGGCAGCACGGAGAGAATCACATAGGGGATGCAGAAGGTGATATGGGCCAGGGTCAGGGTGACGATGCTCCGCTGAATCTTCATGGAGAGGAACAGGAGCATCAGGCTGATCGCCGTCACGATATCCGGGTTCAGCACCGGCAGGTTATTGACCTCCAGCACGATGCTCCGGATGAGCCGCCGGGCCTTGGACAGGCCGATGGCCGCCACGGTGCCGATCACCGTGGAGACCACCGTCGCCACCACGGCGATGATGACGGTGTATTTGATGCTCTCCAGCATCTCCCGGTTGTTCACCATGTTCTCATACCACTGGAAGGAGAACCCGGTGAAGGCCGTCATGGACCGGCTTTCGTTGAAGGAAAAGACCATGACATACAGAATCGGGAGATAGATGAACAGCAGCACCAGAATCAGATAACCGGAGGAGAAAAAGCGTCCGACGGATTTTTTCTTTTTCATGGCCTAGTCCTCCCCCGCGTTCCGGTCCAGTTTCTTCGTCAGATACATGGAAGCGATAATGATCAGGGCCATGATCAGGGAGATCGCGCTGCCGAAATTCCAGTCTCCGGCGACGAGGAAGTATTTCTCGATCAGGTTGCCGATCAGCACATAGTTTCCGCCGCCCAGCAGCTTCGGGATCACGAAGCTGGACACCGCCGGGTGAAACACCAGCGTGATGCCGGAGATAATGCCCGGAACGCTCAGCGGCAGGGTGACCTTCAGGAAGGACTGCCACGGATTGGCCCCCAGATCATAGCTGGCCACCAGCAGATCCCGGTCCAGCTTCGAAATCGCGGTATGAATCTGGATCACCATATAGGGCAGAAAGTCGTACACCATGCCGATAAAGACCTTGGCCTCGCTCTCCAGATCGAAGTTCATCAGAATGCCGCGCCAGGCATAGGTCTTCAGCAGCATATTGATCCACATCGGCAGCGTCAGGAGCAGAATCATCAGCGTCTGGCGCTTTTCCGGCAGATTGGCGATGAACAGCGCCGCCGGATACCCGATCAGAATGCAGAACACGGTGGTGATGAAAGCGATCCGCAGGGAGGTCCACAGCACCCGCAGGAAATCCGGATCCGAGAAGAAGCGGCTGAAATTCTCCAGGGTGAACTGGAAGGTCAGGGTGCCGTTTCCCGTCCGGGTCAGAGCGTAGAGCAGGATCATGATCATCGGCGCCACGATGAACACGGCGATCCACAGAATATAGGGATAGCTCATCCGAACAAAGGATTTCATGCGTCCGCCACTTCCTTATGCATCACATGGATATCATCCGGGCCGAAGTCCAGGCCGATCCGGTCCCCCACCTCGTGGGCGGAGGTGGTTTCCACCTTGTATTCCCGGCCCCGGGTGGAGAAGGTGATCTCATAGGAGCCCTCCGTCACCTCGGCCGGATTGAAATCGAACCGCACATCCGTGATTTCGATGCTGGAATCATCCTGCAGGTTCCAGGCTTCGGCGCTGGCCCAGGTCTTCAGGTCGGTGGAAATGGCCATGGATTCCTGAATTTCATCCGGGGTAATGAAGAAATCCAGCGCGGTGATGCCGATATTATGCCGGGGATCCTGCACGTATTCCGGATGAATCACATAGACCTTGACGGTCACTTCCGTCTTCTTTTCCGTGCCGAAGGTGATGGAATAGACCCCGGTACGGTTTTCGATATTGTGGCTGACCTTCGTGAGAGAAATATCCCGGCCTTCCTCATCCCAGGCCTGGGCGTTGGCGATGGAGATAAAGTCCTTGTCTGTCATCTCCCGGTTTTCCAGGTCTTCCAGATCCACATAGAAATCGTTGGCGCTGATCTTTTCCCCCGCCGCCTGATTGGTCAGGTCATGCTGGGTGACCACGTTCATGTGAACCGTCTTGCTGGTGCCGGTCTGGGTTTCCACCATCAGCTCGTAGTGAATGCCCTTGAAGACCGCGCTTTTCACCGTGCCCCGCAGGACGCCGTCCCGGGGCTTGACGATTTCGATATCCTCCGGGCGGATCAGGACGTCCACCGGCTCGTCGGGCCGGAAGCCGAAATCCCGGCACTCGAAATTCTTCTCATCGAAGCGGACCTTGTAATCCGCGGGCATCGTGCCGTCAACGATATTGCTTTCGCCGATGAAGCGGGCCACATAGGCGTTGACGGGCTCGTTATAGATTTCCAGGGGCGTGCCGATCTGCACGATTTCCCCTTCCCGCATGACCACGATCTTGTCGCTCATGGTCAGCGCCTCCTCCTGGTCATGGGTGACGAAGAGAAAGGTGATGCCGACCTCCTGCTGGATCCGCGTCAGCTCCCGCTGCAGTTCCTTGCGGAGCTTCAGGTCCAGAGCGCCGAGGGGCTCGTCCAGCAGCAGCACGCTGGGCTCGTTGACCAGGGCCCGGGCGATGGCCACCCGCTGCTGCTGACCGCCGGAAAGCTTCGTGACATTGCGCTTTTCATATCCCTCCAGATTCACCAGGGAGAGCATGCGCTGCACCTTCTGGCGGATGATATCATCGCCGGTCTTCTTGATCCGGAGGCCGAAGGCGATGTTTTCATACACGTTAAGATGGGGAAAGAGCGCGTATCGCTGGAATACCGTATTGATTTCCCGGCGGTAGGGCGGAACGTTGTCGATGCACTGGCCGTCGAAGATCACGGTGCCCTCGTCCTGTTCCAGGAAGCCGCCCAGGATCCGCAGCAGGGTCGTTTTGCCGCAGCCGGAGGGACCCAGCAGTGTGACAAACTCATTCTCAAAGATATTCAGATTCACGCCTTTCAGCACGACCTGGCCGTCAAAGGTCTTGACAATATTCTTGAACTCAATCAGTTTGCGCATTGCTGTTCTCTCCTTTTTCGTTTCGTGCCCGCCCCGGGTCAGGATCCGCTCATCTTACGATGCCGGCGGCGGCGTCGGGGTGGACGGGGGAACCGCTGTTTCCGGAGCAGGCGCTTCGGTCTCCGGGGCCTCCGTCTCCGGCGCTTCGGTTTCCGGAGCCCGGCCTTCCTCCCACATCAGGTCGATCAGCTTCTGATCCGCGCTGCCGCTGGGATACAGGCCGTGATCCCGCTGGAAGGCCTTGACCGCCTTCACCGTATCGCCCAGCATCATCCCGGTGCACTTGTCGTTGTAATATCCCAGCTCCTTCAGCTTCTTCTGCATCCAGTAGACGTTTTCGTTATCGCTCTTTTCCTTCAGGTTCTTCCCTTCCAGATCCGGCTTGTAATCCGTCGCGAAGACCGGTTCCGGCGTGGGGCTGTCCTTATAGACAAAGACCTTGTTCTTCCGGTCCCACACGGGCAGCTCCCGGCGCAGGGCCGCCACCAGCTCCGGCTGGGAGGGCAGGTTTTCCACGATCGAAACCACCGTGCCGGCGCCCACGTTGTCATAGATCCATTTCGCGTCCGCCACCGTCAGGCGGATGCAGCCGTGGCTGGCCCGGGAGCCCAGCATATTGACGCTCTTCGTGTTCACCGCCTTCAGATCCACCGCGTTATAGATCACGGAATGGAAGGCGATGGAGCCGTTGATCTTCGTCCAGTAGCGCGCGTAGCTGTTGCCCCACTTCGGGAAGGTGCACCAGTTCGCCTTGCGGCC
Organism: Clostridia bacterium; assembly: GCA_017652125.1. Classification (GTDB taxonomy): domain Bacteria; phylum Bacillota; class Clostridia; order Christensenellales; family Aristaeellaceae; genus Aristaeella. The sequence goes on from JAGCBO010000245.1 coordinate 7,486, forward strand.
GCTGAGCACCCAGTCTCCCGGATCGCTGGGCGTCGCCTTCATGCCCGTGGAGCAGAGCATCTGGCGGGCGATCACCGTATATTCCCCGTTCTCATCCAGGCCGTAGACCGTAGTGACCTGATTGGTCACATCCACCGTGATGGCGAAGGGAACCGGGGTCGGTTCCGGGGTCGGCTTCGGGCTGTCCTGGGGCAGGACGATCGTGTAATCATTGAAAATCAGATTCCAGGTGGTTTCATCCACCACGCCGTTCGCCTCCAGGGCGTTCTGGGACTGAATCTTTTTCACTGCCCGGGTGGTCTTGACCATGAAATTGCCGCTGATGGGGCCGTCATAATAGCCCAGCACCGTCATCCGCTCCTGCAGCTGCTTGACCAGCTTGCCGGAGGAGCCGTTTTTCAGCTTTTTGGTATAGGCCACCGGTTCCTCCGGCATGGGGACCGGGTTATCCCGGGTATCGTCCACCAGATAATGGGCCAGATCCGGGGCCGGGGTGGGCGTAACCTTCGCCTTCGGCTCCTGGCTCGCGTCCAGGGCGGAGGCGGAGAAGAGAACCTCCTGCGTCTCCGGATCGGCGATGCCGGTCCGCTCCAGGGCGTTAATCTTCTGGAAGGTGACCACGGCGCTCTGGGTTACCTCCAGATAATTGCCGCTGACCTTCGCCTTGTAGTACCCCAGCTCCATGAGGCGGGTCTGCAAGGCCTTGACGTCGTCCCCCTTGGCGCCGTAGCGCAGGGGGCGGTAGCGGGTGCTGTAGATCAGGGACTGGGTCAGGGCGTCCGCCACGCCCGTGGCCTCGATGCCGAAATCCTTCTGGAATTTGAGTACGGCGTCCCGGGTGCCTTCCCGGAAGCGGCCGGAAAGATTGCCCGTATAGTATTTCAGTTCCTTCAGGCGGGTCTGCAGGGCCTTGACGTCGTCGCCGTTGTCCCCGTATTTCAGGATCCGGACCTCCTCCGTTTCGATCTCCAGATCGTCTCCGGACTCCTCCAGATCCAGGGGGTGCGCCTCCGAATCCGGATTGCCGACATCCTCCGGGTCGTCCAGGGCGGCGGATTCCGCCTCCGGTTCCCCGGCTTCGTCGGGCCCGTCCAGAGGCACGGATTCAGAGTCCGTTTCCCCGGCTTCTGCCAGGGTCGGGAGGGCCGGGGAGAGCATCAGTACCGCCAGAATCAGAGCGCAGAGGGCGCAGAAGGTTCGGTGAAGAGTTTTGCAGAAGGTCTTTGAAACATTTTTTCCGTCAGGCTTGTTCATTCTGAGTGATTCCTTTCCGAAATGGCATTCCCTTATTCTTTGCCGGCGGAGCCGGTCCAGTTCTGCGTCGGGGCTTCGCCGTAGCCCGCGGGGAAGACGCCCGCCGTACGGCAGACAAAGCCCAGATCCGCGTTATAATTTGCTTTGGCGCTCTCCACCCGCACAGGATCCGAAACGGAGGTGGCCTCCTCCGTTTCCGCGAGGCAGGAGGCGATCAGGGCGGGAGACGCCCCGTGCCGGGTCGGCTTGACCTCCGGCGGCGGAGTGACCCGCAGGGTGTAGACCGCGGGATAGACCTCCGTAAACCGGTAGAAACCATACGC
>JAGCBO010000023.1 GCA_017652125.1 Clostridia bacterium
CTGACCGTCACGGCGGAGGAAGGCGCGGAAATCACGGTGAAGCTGGGGGAAACCGAACAGAACGCGGGACTGGATGACAAGTACACCATGACCTGGGAAACCGGGGAGAACGTGGTCACGGTGACCGTTTCAGACGGAACGGACAGCACGGACTACACCATCACGGTCACCGCGTCGTAAGACGTTGTGATACACCGCCGCCCGGAAGGGAAATCCACTCCTCCCTTCCGGGTTTACTTTTGACGAAATGAGGGAAAACCATGCTGAAGGAAACCATGCTGGCGCTGCGCGTGACGGACATGGAATACGCGCCGGAGATCTGCGACCTGATCAAGGCCGCGGAGAAGGACCTGAAGATCGCCGGGGTGCAGCTGGGCGGGACGGTGGCGTTTGAGATCTCGGTGGAAGAAGACCAGGAAACCGGGGAAGAAACCATCACCGTAAACGACAACAGCGACATCGAAGACGAACTGGTCCTGACGGCGATTAAAACCTACGTCCGGGCGCACTTCGGCAGTCCGGCGGACTACGACAGGCTGGCGGCAAGCTACGACCTGCAGCGGCGGCAACTGGCGAACGCGACAGGGTATACCAACTTCGGGAAGAAGGCGGGAACATGAAGCGGGTGGGGATTGTTTATCTGATCACCGAAAATCCGGAAGCACGCGGCGTGCTGGATGTACCCGCGGAAAAGCGGCGGAAGACCTACTGCGAGGAAAGAAGCCTGGCCATGTCCGAGGTTTACCAGGCCAGGGCAACCGGGCACGCACCGAGCATCCGGCTGGTGCTGCCGCAGGACTTCGAATACAGAGGGGAAACCGTCTGCGAATACAAGGGAGAACGGTACGCAATCATCCGGGAATACAGGGATGAGAAAAGCGACAGCACGGAACTGACGCTGGAAAGGATCCGCGGAAACGCGGCGCAACCGGCGGAGGAACCGGAAGAAGCGGAGGGAAACTGAAGTGATCTTTGATGAACTGGTCAGGCAGCTGAAGGAAATCAACGGCGTGGAATTCAAGGAATACGAAATGAAAACGCGACCGGCGGGAAACTTCGGCACTGTTCAGCTGGACTTCGAAGCGGACGACGACAACGGCGACGACAGCAAAGTGGACCGCGCCTGGCAAGGCAGCGTGGACCTGTTCACGCACGGGAAACAGATGCTGATCGTGGCAGCGGTGGAGAGCGCACTGGAAAGTGTTTGTGAGGGCAGCTGGTACCTTAACAGCGAACAGTACGAACGCGAGACAGGGCTGATTCACCGGGAATTCGTCTTCGAGATCGAAGCGAGGTGAAACGCCATGCCGATGACGATCAAGACGGACGGGATGGAAGAACTGAACCGAATGATGGCCCAGCTGGGCGAAAGAGCGTACGACGTAGCGTCGGGCGCTCTTTTTGACGGGGCGGGCATCGTGGCGGACGCCATGAAAAGCGCGATCAACCGCATCGTTACGGAACCGTTCAACTATGTCGCCGATCCGGACAGCGTGGGAAAACGGTTCGCCAGTCCGGATGAAAAGGCGGCGCTGCTCGGAAAGTCCGGCATCGCGAAATTCGACAAAACCGGGGATGGAGTCGATACGGTAATCGGCGTATCCGGCGCTGCGGGATACGCAAACGTCGGCGGGAAGCCAAAGGCCGTCCGGCTGATTGCCAGATCCATCAACAGCGGGACCAGCTTTATGCACAAGCAGCCGGTATTCCGGGAAGCAAAGAACAGAAGCCAGAGCCCTGCACAGGCGGCGATTGTTTCCAAAGCTGAACAGATGTTCAACGAAATCATCAATTCCAAATAACACAGGAGGGAAAAACCATGGCATACATCGGAATGCGGAGTCCGATCTTTGCACCGATCGCGACACCCAGGGTAGACGGAAGCGCCATCGAATACGGCACGCCGATCGTGCTGGGACCGGCGGTCAGCGCGAACGTATCCTTCGACATCGCGGACAACCCGGACTACGGCGACGACATCGTGATCGACAACGACAACGGCGTGAACGGCTTCTCCATTGCTGCAGAACTGAACGACATCTCCAAGGAAGGCCGTGCGGCCTGCCTGGGATGGAAACCGGTCACGGGAACCGGAAGCACCGTGGTGGAATATGACATCACGGACGCGACACCGCCGGAGGGCGGCTTTGCCTATGTGAGGGTAAAGATGTTCAAGGGCGTGCGGAAGTATGAAGCCTTCTTCGTCCATGCGATCAAATTCAGCAGCGGCGGAGAGAATGCCAGCACGAAACAGCGGCAGATCACCTGGAACCATCCGACCATCAACGGACAGGGCCTGGGCGTGTACATCGACGACAGCGGAGAAGCGAAATACATCAAGTGGATGGAATTTACGGACTTCGACGACGCGATGGACTGGATCTACGAAAAGTTTGGCGCGGAAAGACCGACATAACACGGAACGGGCACCTCGAAAACGGGGTGCCCTTTTCGGGGTTTTGGCAAAAAAGAAAAGAGGAGTGGAAACAATGAAGGGTATATCACTGACAATCGGGGATCGGACGATCCCGCTGTACTTCGGGATGGATGAATTCATCGAAATCGAAGAAACAATCGGAAACCTGGGCGAACTGCGTGACCTGATCCTCAAAGGACGGCAGCGGCTGCGGAACATGATCGGCGCGGTGCGGATCCTGGGAAACGCGGGACTGAAACGGGAAGGAAAAGAAGCGGACCTGACGGACGAATGGCTGCGGGCCAACATGGATCCGCACGCACTGATGGCGTACCAGATCGCCATCCTGGCGTGCCTGCAGCGGGACGGCGAAAGTCAGGCCGTGAACGAAAACAACGAAGACAAAGAACGGGATCTGGTGCTGGAGGAAATCGAGCAAAAAAAAGATCCCGTGAATTCACATACCGGCGGGTAATTCACTGGGGACTGGTCGCCGGACTGACATATACGGAAATGGGCAGCATGACGCCCGGAATGATCGTGGACCTCTACATCTGGCGGAGGAACTATGACGATCAGCAGCACGGAATCAAAAGGGAGTGACAAAGCATGGCAGACGTAACCGTCAAGATGGGCGTCAGCGGGGTACAGCAATTCAAGTCAGGAATCACAGACGCGCAGGCCAGCGTGAAAACCTTTGACGCCGCGCTGAAAGCAAACGAAAAACAGCTGAAGGCCACAGGGAACGCCGAAAACTTTATGCAGGCGCAGACCACCCTGCTGAACGGAAAGCTGAAGGAACAGGAAAAGATCGCGAAGAACGCGGAACAGGCGCTGAAGCAGATGGAAGCGAACGGCGTCAAGACGACCAGCAAAAGCTACCAGGACATGCAGCGGAAGCTGATCGAAGCGCAAAGCGCCATGCTGGACACCCAGATGGAACTGGACGGACTGGGCACGAAAGCGGCGGACGCCACCGGGAAGACGGACAAGCTGGGGGACAGCCTGGGCGGACTGAACAAAAAGATCAGCCTGGACCAGGTGATCAGCGTGGTGGACAAACTGTCCGCAGGGATGGAAAACGCGGCGAAAAAAGCGATCCAGCTGGGCGAGGATCTGTGGAACAGCATCATGGACAGCGCCAAATGGGCGGACAACACCGCAACCATGGCGCAGATGTACGGGATCGATATAGACACCTTTCAGCGGATGCAGAAACTGGTGACCACCGGACTGGACACATCCGTGGACGCATTGCTGAACGCACAGAGCAAACTGAACAAGAACATCGGCAAGGGCAACAAGGAAACCATGGACACCATGCGGGAACTGGGCCTGATGTTCAGCACCGGCAAGGGCGAGGAGCACCTGATCACGGAAGACAGCGTGGAACTGTTCTGGAAGGCCGGACAGGCGCTGATGCAGCTGGACGACGCCTTCGATAAAGAAGCGGCGGCACAGGCGATGTTCGGACGCAGCTGGAAAGAACTGATCCCGCTGTTTACGGAATACAAAAGCCTGGACGAATACAACGCGGCGCTGGAAGAACAGAACGTGGTCAGCGAGGACACGGTCAAAAACCTGACGGAACTGAACGACGAAGTCGGAAAACTGATCGGCGACTTTGAAACGCTGAAAACGGAAACGATCGGAGCGCTGGCACCGGCACTGACGGCGGGCGCGGAAGCGCTGGACGGTCTGCTGTCACGGATTCTGGAATACCTGGACACACCGGAAGGAAAACAGGCGCTGGACGATCTCGGAAAAGCAGTCGAGGGCCTGTTCAGCGACCTGAGCAGCATCGACCCGGAATCGGTGGTGCAGGGATTCAGCGACGTGTTCAACAAAGTCGTGGGCGGCGTGCAGTGGATCGTGGAAAACAAAGACACGGTGATCGGAGCGCTGGAAGCGATCGTGATCGGATGGGGAGCGCTGAAGATTACAGGCGGAGCGCTTGAAATTGTAAAACTGATCCAGGGCATCAGCGGACTGGCAGGCGGAGGGCTGACAGCGGAAGCAGGAGCCGCAGGCGCGGCAGCGGGCGCAAGCTGGGGCGCTTCTTTTGCGTCGGCGGTCATGGCGGCGGCACCGTGGCTGATTGGTCTGTATACGCTGCTGAATCCGGCGGGAACAGCAAATAACAACATCGATACGCTGTACCAGAACGGACAGATCACAGAAGCCGGGATGGAATTCTGGAACAACAACCAGGACGTATGGCAGGCAAGGCAGATGGCCGTGGGAGACAGGTACGGCGATCTCGGAAGCCTGATGGGAAACGAAGCAGCGCTGCAGATCATGCTGGATCCGACGATAGACGACGAAGAAATGTTCAAAAGACTGGAAGAAGAACTGGGACTGAAACCGGTGGACGTAAACGTGGATCCGGTGGTCGGGGAGAACGCGGCGGCGGACATCGCCGAACAGATCGGCACGGTGGAGATCAACGGCGTGGTGCATTTCACGGACGAAAACGGAAACGACATCGGCGTGACCAGCGACTTTTTCGGACAGGGGACGCCGACGGGCAAACCGAGAAAACGGACACCGAAACTGCCGGGACACGCGAACGGACTGTACAGCGTGCCTTTTGACGGGTACACGGCGGTGCTGCATAAGGACGAACGGATCGTCCCGGCGCGGGAAGTCGCCGCCAGCAGGAACTACAACAGCAACCTCTATGTCGAAAGCATGTACATGAACAACGGAACGGACGCGGCAGGACTGGCGGCGGCGATGGCCGCGGCACAGCGGCGGACGATGAGAGGATACGGGAGCTGATAACATGCCGCAGAGTTATTTTATCTGGAAGAACAAAGACTGCAGGTCCATGGGCGTGATCATGCGCGGACCGGCGCCGATCATCCGGGCAGAGGAACGGGTGAAGCATGTGGAGATCCCGGGACGAAGCGGCGACCTGACGGAAACGGAAGGCGAAAACATCTTCAACAGCTACATCCAGACGGTGGAAATCAGCGTGCGCGGAGGATTCCGGGTGCGGGAGATCTACAAATGGCTGCGGGGCGCGGGCTACGTAACATTCAGCGGTGAACCGGACAGGCGGCAGCAGGCCAGGGTGATCGGCGCGATCACGCTGGACAAGGTCAGCAGAAACATTGATCACTGGGCCGGAACGGTCCAGTTTTACTGCCAACCGCTGAAAGAAAAACTGCAGGAAGAAGCGGTGACAATTACCAGCAGCGGAAAAAATGTGCAGAACGGCGGGGACGTGGACAGCAAACCGCGGATCACGATGACGGCAAGCGGAAGCAACGCCCTGGTCACGGCGGGCGGGAAGTCCATCCTGTGCACGGCGCTGACAAGTGGGCACACCTATCTGATTGACAGCGCAACGTGCGAAGTGATCGACATCACGAACGCGGCGTCGCCGGTGAACTGGACAAACCAGTCGACGGGAGAATTCCCGGTGCTGAACCAGGGACAGAACAGCGTGACGGGCAGCGGATGGAGCAAGCTGGTCATTGAAAAACGGGAGAGGTTTTTATGATTCACCTTTACGATCCGGGACATGAAAACTTCCAGAACAACGGCGACGTGGTGCTGACGCCGATCAGCGGAAGCCACAGGAACGTGGCCGGGGGAAGCTACGACCTGACCATGGTGCACCCGATCGATCCGGACGGGAAATGGGCGCACCTGGTGCCGGACGCGATCATCAAGGCGCCGGTGCCGGAAGAAACCATCGAAAACGCGTTCAGCGGGCTGGACGTGGACGTATACAAAACAACACAGCAGGCAGCGCTGCGGAGCGGACCGCATGAACCGTCAACCATTACATACGGAAGCTGGTCGGCGGGAACGACTTATTCCGTCGGCGCGAAAGTGACATACGACAGCAGGAACTACCAGTGCACCAGCTTCGACGAAAGCAGCGGATACATCATGGTGCCGCCGCCGAACAGTCCATGGTGGGTGGAAATTGCCAGGACCGCACCGGGGGACCCGGCACTGGTGAACCTCAAAAGCGGAGCAGATCTGTATTATGTTTCCGGGCCGGATGGCGGCTGGTACTACATGAGCACGACCTACGGACTGGAAGGATACATCAAAGCGGACTACGTCACATATGACCGGCATCTGACACCGGCGGAAACGCAGCCGCGGACGATCAGGGAACAGCTGTTCCGGATTACAGCCGTAACGGTGGACACAAAGGAAATGCGGGTGACGGTGGAAGCGGAGCACGTCAGCTACGACTTAAACGGCGTGCTGATCGACCACGCAAAAATCGTGCGGAAACCACCGGCACAGGCGCTGGCCTGGATCGAGCAGGCGTTCATGCTTGACTACCGCGGGACGATCGCCACAAACATGGTGAGCAACGTGCACACGGACTACAGCGCGGAGATCGCTGGAAAAAGCGGGATGTACGCGATCCTGGATCCGGACAAGGGCGTGGTGCCGACATTCGACGCGGAATTCCGGCGGGACAACTGGGACCTGTTTGTAATGAACAAAACGAACACGGACCGGGGATTCCGGATCCGGTACGGCAACAACCTGCAGGGCGTAAACTGGAAGATCAACAGGGAACAGGCGACGCGGGTGGTGCCGGTGGCAAAGGACGAAGACGGCAGCGAACTGTATCTGGAAGGAACAAAATGGATCGATTCGACCAGGATCAACGATTATCCGGTGATCCGAATGGAGCGGCTGAAGGTTTCCGGGCAGGTCGGGAAGGACGACGGGACGGAAACCGGCACCACATGGACGGCGGCAGCGCTGCGGGCGGAAATGACAAAACAGGCCCAGGCACGGTTCAGCGTGGACAAGGCGGACCAGATCCAGCACGAAATCACGGTGGAATTCGAGCGGCTGGGCGACACGGAAGAATACAGGGAATTCAAAGCGCTGCAGCAGGTGGTCCTGTATGACACGGTGGTCGTGATCGACGAACGGGTGGGCCTGGGCGCCAGCGTGACGGTGAGCGAGATCGAATACGACATCATCAAGGAAAAGATCACCGCGCTGAAGCTGACAAACGTAAACCCGTACCATGTGAAAAACGTTTCCGGATTCAACGTGCTGGTGAACACGATCACGGGGGACAAGCTGACGGACGACGCCGGAGACGAGATCCGGGACGAAGCGGTGGACATCGCGCAGGAATTCACGGAGGAATACGCCACACACAAAAAGCAGGAAGCGATCAAGGTGTCAAAAGACTACACGGAAGAATACACGGGCGACTACGTGGGAAGCAAACACGGGTACAACACTTTTGAACAGTACATCAAATACTGGGTAGATCATCATTAAACGACAGGAGGAACAGGACATGCTGGTGATTCACAAACACGAAATCCATATACCGAGAGGGGAACCGGGCAGCTTTGACATCCAGTACACAGCGGAACCGCCGGAAGACGGAACGAAGGTCCTGTTCAGCGTGAAGAAAAGCGCGGAGGACGAAGAAGCGCTGATCGAAAAGACGATGGAGGTCGACGACGGAAAGATCACCATCGAACTGGACAGCGCGGACACGGACCTGGAACCGGGCGACTACGTCTGGGACCTGGTGGAGGAAAGCGGATTCAGGCCGGTGACACCGGCGCTGTTTTCCATCGGCAAGGTGGTCGGAAACAAAGGCGCGGTGATGATCTGATGGCTGAAAAGACAATCGTGGTCGGCGGCGGGCGCGGCGGCACGGTGGAGATCGGCGGGGCCGGGGAACGGCACGCGGCGATCAGCGTGCAGGGAACCGGCATGATCCCGGTGCCGAAATACGACGGGCCGTATGAATTCACGCCGACGGCGGATGAGCAGACGGTCCGGATCGCACGGCTGCAGGCGACACAGGACATCACAATCAACCCGATTCCCAGCAACTACGGACTGGTGACTTACAACGGCAGCGTGATCACAATCTCTTAAAACGAAAGGATGGACAGAAACCATGGCGCAGAATGTAATTATCAACGGCGTAACCTATGCGGAAGTACCGGAAGTGGATATTCCGAAAGCAGGCGGAGGAACGGCAAAGTTTTACGACGCGTCCGGCGCGGACGCGGCGGCGGGAAACGTGCTGGATGGGAAAAAGTTTGTCGGATCTTCCGGACTGGACACCGGATCCATGGCGAACAACGGAAGCGTCAGCGGCGAGATCGAAACGAAAGCCGGGACGGTGACCATTCCGGCGGGATACACGTCCGGCGGCACGGTGGGCATCAAGGCCAGCGCGGTGTCGGACCTGACCAGCGCGACGCTGCTGCAGGGGAAAGAGGTGCTGGGCGTACAGGGAACGCTGGCACTGCCGACGATCAGCCAGGATTCAACGACCAAAGTGCTGTCCATCGCGTAAGGTGGTGGAAGTATGGCAAAGAATATCAGCCTGCTGGGCGCAGACTATCCTGGCGTCCCGGCGGTTCAGCTGCCGCAGACGGGAGGAGGAACGGCTACGTTCTACGATATCAATTTTGAGTCGCAGTTGATTACAATTTCGCCAGACTCAAATGGGTCATTCATAATGGATGTGGATTTTGATACATTTGTTTCAATGTCGTGTGCTGACGCAAGCAACTATATGTGTTTTGTGAGAAAAACACTGTCAGGAAAATGCTTGGTTTTTTCTTACGATGATTCAATGCACAAACTAACAAGCGGTACATATAAAGCGCTGGTATGGACAAAAACGCAGTAAGAGAAACGAATCAAAAAAAACAAAAAGGGGAAATCAGTAATGGCGATATACAGGGAGGACATTGTTGACATTGAACTTGAAAACGGAACAGTTCATCGGTCATTTATGAACAAAACAATCGGAGAGGGCGATATAAAAGGAAACAGGTTCGGGTTCAGATGTTTCAGAAACGGAACACCTGTACAACTGAACGGCTCGACGGTTGTAGGGCATTTTACAAGAGCAGACGGAACAACGGTACAGATTGATGGCGGAGCTGTGACAGGTGACACAGCGTACATAGAGCTGCCCGAAGCATGCTATGCGGTGGAAGGACAGTTTGCGCTGGCGATCAAACTGTCCGGAGGAGGAAGAACAGGTACGATCCGAATGGTTGACGGAACGGTAATCAATACGACAAACGGAACAGTTATTGATCCGGGGAACGTGATACCGGATCTGTCTGACTATCTGGCCGTGATCGAGGATGCAGAAGAAGCAGCAGAAATTATCAACGGGATCAGCATCACGGCGGAACTGATCAGCGGAGAAGACTATCGCATTATTGTGACCAAAAGCTGAAGGAGGTAAATATGGCACAGCCTACACAGCAGGAAGTGGACAGAGTAATCGCCGGTTATGAAAACGCAAAAAAAAGCATACAATATGCGGAAACAATAGTAATTGAAACCCAAAACAACACCGGGGAAGATTACACAATGGTATGGAGTACAGCATATACATAATTTAAGAAGGAACGGTGAACAGAATGGCAAAGACTTTTTCAAGACACATAGTAAACGGCGAAGAATTTTTAGTGCGCGATGAACAAGCGCGACAGGTGTTGAACGGAATCGCTAATGTTCCAGTGACGTGGATACAGGGGAAATATATCGATGAAAACGGTAACTATATATCGTATGTAAATTCAAATGCCACTGATAAAATACCGATTATGGATCCGGCAGGGATTAACAAGAGGAACATCTATATCAAGGTAAAGATCAATAGCGCGGCATATATCGCATATTATGATAAAAACGGAACACTAATATCGACAGAAACAACGCAAGAGACGGGGGATGTTGTTTTTGAAACAGAAACAAAAAACACGCAGGAAGCGTATTTTGTCGCAATAACGAATCTGACCGGGTTTACGCCGATAATCATGGAAGGCGTTTATGATTCAAATATAGGGCAAATATACGATGTTATTCCAAACAAAAACAATCTTTATGATCCGAATGATTCAAGAATCCAGGAGGGCAAATTTATAGACTGGAACAGGGTAATGAGCCTGGATGGATTCGCAATCACTCATCCCATTCCGGTGAAGGCTGGTATATCATATACATATACGCAACCTGCAGCGGGAATAGGTAACACAACACAGTACGCAGTATGCGACGCGTTTGGGAATGTTAAGGCATTCAGAACAGACAAACAGATCATTAATGACACAATAACTTTCACAGAAACAGAATCGTGCTATGTTTTGCTGAACATACCGCTGAATACTGTTGGAAGAAAATGGTTCAAAATATGCGAAACATCAATATTCAACTCTAATTATACACCATACACAGGAAAACTGGTGGGAAAAAAGATACTATACAATGGTGATTCAATCGCAGAATCAAGGAAAGGAAGCAGCTTTTCAAGCAACGGCGGAGGATACCCGGAACTGATCAAAAACATCACCGGAGGGACATACGAAAACAGAGCGGTAGGCGGGGGAACGCTTGCAGTAAAAGCAGACAGGCATAACGTATGCACTGATATTGAAAACATGTCAAGTACAGGGGATCTGATCTGCCTTGAAGGCGGTATAAATGATTACTGGGGGAATATACCGCTGGGCGATTTCAGTGAAAGCGACTTCACGGGAACGGTTGACAACACGACTGTATGCGGTGCGCTTGAAAGCATTTTAAGACAGGCGATCAACAAATGGCCAGGGAAACCGATCGTTTTTGTGATCGTGCACAAAATCACTGACACTGCATGGGCGAGAAACAGCGCAGGTTACAATTTTGCAGAAGAACGGGAAAAAATGATTGGAATCTGTGAAAAATACAGTATTCCATACCTTGATATGTGGGCTGCTGGAGGGCTGAACGCATATATGGAAGTGCTGAACGAGGGATACCTTAACGGAGGGGCGAGCGTTCATCCGGACGGATGCCATCCTGATGTAAACGGATATAAAAAATATTATGTGCCGAGGCTGATTGCATTGTTTGAATCTCTGATACCTTTTGATGACTAAGGAGGAAGGAGATATCAAACATGGCAAACGAAAAAGTGATCTCACCGCAGGCGCTGATTGATAAATTCAATCAGGCGCTGGCGGAAAAGTGGGGGTACATCTGGGGGACCGCCGGGGAGACCTGGACAGCTGCCAAACAGGCGAACCTGGAGAAAACCACGGACGCGGACCGGGCGAACAGCAGGAAATACGGATCAAAATGGATCGGACACAAGGTCGCTGACTGCAGCGGCCTTTTTTCCTGGGCGTTCAAGCAGCTGGGCGGGTACATGTACCACGGAAGCGATACGATGTTCCGGAAGTACTGTACAAAGACCGGCGAACTGAAAAACGGACGACCGGCAGGCGGAGGAATTCTGCCTGTCGGGGTCGCCGTTTTCACGTACAACAAAGACAAAAAGAAATACGGGCATGTGGGCCTGTATATCGGTGGAGGATACGTCATCGAAGCCAGGGGCGCCTATTACGGCGTCGTGATGACAAAGATCGAGAGCAGGCCGTGGGTGGCCTGGGGAGAATTGAAAGGCGTGGATTATTCAAACGAAGCACAGGCACCGGCACCGACGCCGGAACCGGAACCGGTAAAGAAACCGACGGTCAAAAAGGGAAACAGAAACCAGTACGTCAAGGAAATGCAGACGATGCTGCAGGAACTGGGATACAGCCTGGGCATCTGCGGCGTGGACGGCGACTTCGGCACGGCGACCGAAAAGGCGCTGAAAGGATTCCAGAAGGACCACGACGGACCGGACGGAAAAGCACTGGCCATTGACGGGATCTGCGGACCGGCAACCTGGTGGGCGCTGCAGGAAGCGGTGGATAAAAAGGAACAGAAACCGGCGGAGGAACGATACACGGTAACGATCACCGGACTGACGAAGGAACAGGCGGAGGAAGTATGCCGGACATGGAGTGGAGCGACAATGAAAAAGCAGAATACCTGATGTGTTTTACTTACGAACCGGAACGGCAGGACGAATGCTGCGGGGCCAGCGGGCGGAAGATGCGGCGGGTCTGCATCTACTGCCCGAACTTCGAACGGTACCGGAAGCGGAAACAGCAGGAAGAAAAACAGAAAAGAGAGGACGAACAGAATGAAAAAGATTACTGAAATCCTGGCGGCGATCGGCGGGGCCATCGCTTCATTTTTTGTCAACATGCCGCCGCTGGTGTGGATCCTGATCGCGGTGATGAGTATCGACTTCATCACGGGCCTGATCTGCGGGGCGATGGGGAAAAGCAAGAAGACGGAAAACGGGTACATCGCTTCAAAGACGGCGTTCATGGGCCTGCTGAAAAAGGCGCTGATCCTGCTGATTGTTTTGCTGGCGGCACTGCTGGACAAGGCGGTGGCAGAGAGCGCCGGAATCACGTTTGACGCGGTGATGGGCGCCACGTGCCTGTGGTTTATCGCATCGGAAGGATTCAGCATCCTCGAAAACGCGGCGACGATGGGAATACCGGTGCCGAAAGTGCTGCTGAAACTTTTGGAAGTCATGAAAGAAAAGGGCAACGGACCGGAAGCAGAAGTAAAGAAAAACACGGATCCGGACAGCGAAAACATAAATGAAAACCAAAAAACATAAATAAAAACATAAAAGGAGTGGAAGACCATGGGCGAACAGAACGGAAGAATCTGCCAGGGAAACTGCGGGAACAGCAACGGGGAGAAATGCGTGCCATTCTTTGATGTGCAAAACACGATGATGCACTACAACTGGGCGAACAGGCGGATGTTGATCGCGCTGGTGTGCGTCTGCGTGACGATGATCGCCGTGGTCGTTGTTTTCGCCACGAACCAAACACGAAGGGAACAGATGTGGCAGGATACCATAAAAAGCATTGTAAACCAAACCACCACGGCGGAGGTGGACCATGGACAGCAAGACACAGATTATTAATGTCCTGGACGAATACTGCCACCGGCGCGGAGACAGGGAAATCATGCGGATCTACCTGACGGATCACCCGGGAAGCTTAGAAAGAATCGCGGAGGAATGCCAGGTGGATGTTTCCACAGTGAAACGGGTCATCAACCGGAACAGCTACATATACAAATACCTGCCGGAATCGGATCCGAAACTGAACCGAAAATGAACTGAATAAACATCGAACTTGAGCCGATCGCGAACTCGCGGTCGGCTTTTTTTTATTGGAAAATTAAAGCATAGAAACGCGGAGGAACAAGGCGGATGTGGGTCAGATGCAATCCAAACCCGGTGGGGAAAGAAACCGGAGACTGCGTGATCAGGGCGGTGGCAATCGCAACAAACCAGAGCTGGAAAGAAGCGTACTGGGCGCTGTGCGAGCAGGGCGCGATCATGGGCGACCTGCCGAACAACAACGCGGTCTGGGGCGAATACCTGCGGAAACACGGCGGAAGACAATTCCTGCTGCCGGAAAACTGTCCGCAATGCATCACGGTGCAGGCGTTCTGCGAACGATACCCAAAGGGCGTGTACGTGATCGGAACAGGGGAGCACGCGGTGGCCTGCATCGACGGCGACTGGTACGACATGTACGACAGCCGGAACATGACGCCGACGTACTTCTGGAAAGTAAGCTGAGGAGGGAACGAACATGGCAGGAATCACAGGACGAACAGCGGGGTACGGATATCCATACGGATACTATCCGCCCGCATACCAGCCGACGATGAATGGATACCAGGCACCAATGCCGCAACAGGTTTATCAGCAGCAGGGACAACCGGTGCAGGCGCCGGGGAATCCGCAGATGACAAAACCGACGGTCCATGCGGACATCATCCAGATTGAAAACGAAGCGGCAGGCGAGAACGAACCGGTGGACGCGGGGACAAGCCAAATGATGATCACGAAGGACGAAAGCGTGATCATGGTCAAAAGCGTGCTGGCCAACGGGGAAACAACCATGGAGATCTACCGGAAACAGCCGAAAGCGCAAAAACCGCCGGAGCCGGAATACGTGACCAGGGAAGAATTCGACCGGTGGGTCGCGGAGATCGAAAGCCGGAAGGAACCGGAAACACCGGCGCTGCGAGTGCTGGATCCGGAACCGGCGGAGGATGAACCGGCATATGAAGCACCGGCACCGCGACCCGTACAGCGGACCAGGACGACAACGGGAGGGAAAAGACGATGAAAGTTTTTGACGGACTGGGCAGGAAAAACAGCGGGAACGGTGACCAGGGTGGGGTCACCTTCCAGGACGCGCTGAAGCAGGTGACGGACAATCCTGCGGAATGTTTCCGGGCGGCGGGGGTAAACGTACCAAAAGAAATCATGAACGATCAGCAGAAAACGGTGATGCACCTGATCAGGACGGGCCAGGTGGGCGGACCGGCGATGCGGATCGTCGGACCGATCCTGGCAAGGATGGGAATCAAAGTATGACAGACATCGGCGTCCAGTGCACGGGGCGAGGATGAAATATAACATCATGGAGGAAACACAACAATGGGTATTTTGAACGAAAACGGCGGCGGCTTCTATATGCCGGTCGCGCCTGCCGGATACGGCAGCAACGGCGGCGGTGGCCTGTTCGGCGGAGACGGGAGCATCTGGGGCCTGCTGCTGGTGCTGCTGCTTTGCGGCAACGGCATGTGGGGCGGCTTCGGCGGTGGCCTGGGCGGCATGATGTGGCCTATGATGATGGGCGGCATGGGCGGCGGCTTTGGCCTGGATTACCTGTACCCGTGGCTGAACAACAGCGAACACATCTCCGACGGTTTCCGGGATCAGCAGCTGCAGAGTTCCATCAGCACGCTGCAGAACACCGTGACGTCTGGCTTCGGCGACGTGCAGCTGGGCATTGCGGGAATCAATCAGAACATCTGCCAGACGGGTAACGGCATTGTAAGCGCCATCAACAACGGATTCAGCGGCGCGGAAATCGCAGCGAACGGCAGACAGATGGCGAACATGCAGCAGATGTTCGGCGTGCAGACGGCGATCACTGACTGCTGCTGCAAACAGGCGGCGAACAGCGCGGATCTGAAGTACACGATCGCTTCGGAAGAATGCGCGACCAGGGCCGCAAGCGCGAACAACACCAGGGACATCATCGACAGCCAGACACGCGGCATCCAGACAATCATGGACAAGCTGTGCGCACTGGAACTGGACGGATACAAGCGCGAAAACGACCAGCTGCGCAGCCAGCTGAATATGGCAACGCTGCGTGAAAGCCAGACGGCGCAGAACGCGTTCATCCAGCAGGGATTCAGCGACGAAGTGGACGCCCTGTACAACCGGCTGAACAACTGCCCGGTGCCGTGCACGCCTGTGTACGGACGGACTCCGATCTTCACCTGCAATAACGGCGGCTGCGGCGGCGCTTTTGCGGCGTAAGGGGAGGTGACCGACAATGGCAGCTGAATACAGCGCAAATGCCATCCAGACGGTCGCCGCTGGCGGCAGTGTATTATTCACGGAATCACCGGTGCCATGCAACCGGGGCCTGATCTACCACCGGGATGAAAGCGGGGCGTTCCGCCTTGCTTCACCGGCGGCGATGGGCAACTGCTGCAGGAGACGGTGCTGCTGCGCGGATTATCCGACAGCAAACTATCAGGTAGCCTTCCACGCGAACATCCAGATCCCGGCAGACGGAACGGTGGAACCGATCAGTCTGGCCGTGGCGATCGATGGGGAAGTGGATCCTTCCAGCATTATGACCTTCACACCGGCGGCAGCGGAGGAGCTGGGAAACGTGGGCGCGGATGTCATCGTGGCGGTGCC
>JAGCBO010000246.1 GCA_017652125.1 Clostridia bacterium
CGGCGCCAACGTGGAGATCAGTGAACAGGTCGGCATGGACAATATCTATATCTTCGGCATGCGGGCGGACACCGTACGGAATATGTACCGGGAGAACACCTACAATCCGATGATGATCTTCGAGACCAATCAGGAAGTCCGGCAGGCCATGACGCAGATTATCGACGGTACCCTGATGCCCGATAATCCCGCCGTGCTGCAGGATCTCTACCACAGCCTGCTGATGGGAGACAGCTTCTTCGTGCTGAAGGACTTCGGCTCCTATTCGATGGCGCAGCGGAGACTGGATACGGATTATCATGATCAGAACAAGTGGCAGAGGATGGCCGTGATTAATACCGCCATGTCCGGCGTCTTCTCCTCCGACCGTACCATCCGTGAATACAACGATACCATCTGGCATCTGCCGATTCTCGGCCAGAGCACAAAGAAATAAGGCTGATTCGACCCCGGACTCCCGAAAAGGAAGCTCCGGGGTTTTCGCATGAAGCGAAGGGAAACCGAAGGAACAGGTAAAGGATTTCACATTACATAAAAGGAGGAACGAACCATGGCAACCACCACGAAGACGACGGCCGCGAAGACGACCACTGCGGCGAAGAAGACGGCGGCAAAGACGACCACAGCGGCAAAGAAGACGACGGCAAAGACGACGGCTGCGAAGACGACGGCTGCGAAGACGACCACAGCAGCGAAAAAGACGACCGCCGCAAAGACGACGGCCGCGAAGATGACTGCAGCGAAGACGACGGCAGCGAAAACCACGGCAGCAAAGAAGACGACCGCCGCAAAAACGACCACAGCGGCGAAAAAGACGACCGCCGCGAAAACGACGACCGCTAAGAAGCCAGCGGCCGCGAAGACCACCGCAGCTACCACCTCCCTGAAGGTGACGGCTTCTGAAAAAAAGCTGGTGGAAGCCTATCGCGAGGCCTCCTCTGATCTGAAAAAGATCGCGCTGAAGGTGCTGAAAGGGGAGTATGGCGAGAAGGTGACGACCCTGCTGGGCGCTGTGGGAGGCGGAACCGGCGCCATCGCGGATTCCGCAGGAAGTTCTCTGGGAGATCTGGCCGGGAATCTGCTCAGCAGCCTGGCCGGCGGCCTGCTGGGGAAAAAATAAACAGAAAAAATACTTGAGTATATCCGGATCTTTCCTTAAAATATAAATAACTATTCCGCAATAAGGGGGAGATCCATTTGAAAAACAGAAGGAGCCTTTTCTGTGCCGCGGCATTGCTTCTGGTACTGGTGGCGGTCTGTGTGACAGTCTTCGCTGAGGATGCGGGGGAAGCGGCCGGTGCGGCGGAAGCGGTGAATCCCTTCATCAACACATTCTGGTCGCTGGTTCCGTCCATTGTGGCGATTTGTCTGGCGCTGATCACCAAGGAGGTTTATTCCTCCCTGTTTGTGGGAATTCTGGCCGGCGCGCTGCTGAATACGAATTTCCACCTGGAAAACACGATGAACCGTGTTTTTTCCGGCGGGTTTATCGCGTCGGTTACAGATGCCTACAACATCGGCATTCTGGTCTTCCTGGTCCTGCTGGGCATGATTGTTGCCCTGATGAACGCGGCAGGAGGAAGCGCAGCCTTCGGCCGGTGGGCCAGCTCGCATATCCACAGCCGGGCCGGCGCCCAGCTGGCGACCATGCTTCTGGGAATTCTGATCTTTATTGACGACTATTTCAACTGCCTGACGGTGGGGAGCGTGATGCGCCCGGTGACGGATAAGCATCAGATCTCCCGGTCAAAGCTGGCCTATCTGATCGATGCGACAGCCGCTCCGGTCTGCATTATCGCGCCGATCAGCTCCTGGGCCGCCGCCGTAGCGGCTTTCGCGGATGACGGCGTAGGGCTGCAGCTGTTTATCAACGCCATCCCCTTCAACTTCTACGCGCTGCTGACCATCGTCATGATGATCACCATGATCCTGATGAAGGTGGAATTCGGTTCCATGGCCCGCCATGAGAAGAATGCCCTGAAGGGGGATCTGTTCTCCGGAAGGAATCCCTATGCCGCGGCGGAGGGAGAGGAAAAGGATGAAAAGGGCGGCAGCCTGCTTTATCTTCTCGTTCCGGTGATCTGCCTGATCGTTTTCTGCACGCTGGGTATGGTGTATACCGGCGGCTTCTTCAGCGGAGTCGATTTCGTGACCGCTTTCTCGAATTCGGACGCTTCAATCGGTCTGATGCTGGGCTCCTTCTTTGCCATTGCGGTGACAACCATCTACTATCTGATCTCCGGAGCCATGAAGTTCAAGGATATTATGGCCTGCCTGCCCAATGGGTTCAAGGCGATGGTGCCGGCCATCCTGATTCTGATCTTTGCCTGGACGCTGAAAGATATTACGATTGAACTGGGCGCGAAGGAATATGTGCGGAATATCGTATCGAACGGCGCGCAGGGAATGCATAACTTCCTGCCGGCGATCGTATTCCTGGTCGGCTGCCTGCTGTCCTTCTCCACCGGAACGAGCTGGGGAACCTTCGGTATGCTGATTCCGATCGTTCAGGGCGTGTTTCCCATGGATAACCCCCTGGCCATCGTCTGCATTTCCGCCTGCATGGCCGGCGCCGTCTGCGGAGATCACTGCTCTCCCATTTCCGATACGACCATCATGGCATCCGCGGGTGCGCAGTGCGATCATGTAAGCCATGTCAACACCCAGCTGCCTTACGCGGTAACCTGCGCGGCGGTGTCCTTCCTGACCTACATTCTGGCCGGGTTTGTTCCGAACGCATGGGTCGCGCTGCCTGTCGGCATCGCGGCGATGGTGCTGGTGGTATCCTGTATCAAAATGAAGCAGAGAAGTGCAGGCTGATCTCCCGCCTCTGATCTTCCCGTCCTTTATCCTGCCGGATGAAGATTCATCCGGCAGGATTTTTTGGGGTTGCGGCGAATGATACTATGATAGGCAGCCGGTGAAAGATCCTTCTCTGGGAGGGAAAACAGAGAATGAAAAAGCTTCGGCGGATACGCCGGCGATGAACAGCATGACCGGCTTTCGGAGGTTTACGAACAGGGCTGCCGTTAAGCGGAGAGAACTCCGAATGGCTTGCCGCCGCGGATGAAACAGAAGCAGAATGAAGGAGGTTGTCGGATGAGCCGTAAAAAGATCGCGGTTCTGATGGCCAGCATCGACCGGGAATATCAGCAGGATTTTTCCAGAGGACTGGCGGCGGCCGGCGCTCAGTATGATACAGATATCTGCATCTTTAACAGCCAGGGGCATATGAATGTGGATATTTCCACCAGCGAGACCGGCGAGGGAATGATCTATGAGCTGCCGGATCTGAACGAATTCGACGGGATTATTTCCCTGCTGGCGACCATGGGGAGCGAATCGGCCTACCGGAGGGCGGCAGCGCTGCTGGCGCCCCTGAAGGATAAACCGCATATCTCCATCGATGTGCCGCTGGAAGGAGCGGTCACCATTCGCTTCGACGATCATTACAGCATGAGAGAGATGACGGCGCACCTGATCAACAAACACGGCGCGAGACGGTTCGCCATGGTCAGCGGTCCGCTGGACCACGACGTGGCGCTGGACCGGATCAACACCTGCCGGGAAACGCTGGCTGAATACGGACTCGTTTTAAGCGACCGGATGATCATTGACGGAGAGTGGACCCGTGTCGGCGGACGGAATGCCGCGGAAAAGATTCTCGGCATGGGAGGGCAGCTGCCGGATGCGGTGATCTGCGCAAATGACGATATGGCCCTCAGCGTGATTGAGTGCTTCAATGAGCACGGAATCCAGGTGCCGGGAGACGTGGCGGTCACCGGCTTTGACGCGCTGCGGGAAGCAATCATGCGGGGCGTGACGACGATCTGCCGTCCGATCGACCGGAGCGCGAGGAAAGCGATCGAGGTGCTGACCCGCTGGATCGACGGAGAGAAACCGGAACAGGATACCATCCAGCTGCCGACCGTACCGATTTACGGGCAAAGCTGCGGATGCGAACACAGCCTGGAGCACATGGGCGACAAGCTGCGGGCCATGGCGACGGAACGCTGGAATATGGAGACCATTCTGACGCGCGTCAGCATGTTTTCCGGAAGCCTGGCCGGGGTCGGAGATGAAAAGGAAGCGGTCGGGAAAATCCGGGAATTTGTGAACAGCTGGAATATCCGGGAGATGTATCTGTGCGTGGATCCGGCCATCTGCCGCCCCGGGGTCACGGAGAAAGCGCCGGAGAATTCGCCCTATCCGGAAGAAATGCTGCTGCTGTTCGGCATACGGGACGGAAGAGAGTATCCCACGGAGATTTTCCGGCGGAGGGATCTGACGCCCGTTCTGCAGGAAATGCGAAAAAACGCCCTTACGCTGGTGTTCTGCCCGCTGTATTACCGGAGCCGCAGCCTGGGATATGTGGCGATGAACCTGGGAGAAGGGACCGGCGCTGCCCTGTATTCCGTGCTGATGCTGCTGAACGGAGCTCTGATGAGCCTGTTCCTGCAGCAGAATATCCGGAGATACGCGACCACCATTGAGCATATGGCAATTCAGGATATCATGACGGGAATGCTGAACCGGCGGGGATACAATGAAAAAGCGCCGGCACTGCTGCAGGAGGCCAAGGAAAAACAGAAGAAATTTGTCATGATGAGCGTCGATATGGATCATATGAAAGCCATCAATGACGCCTACGGCCATCTGATGGGCGATGAAGCCATTCGCCGCATGGGCCGGGTCATGCGCGTAGTGGAGCCCATCGGCCTGACACCGGTGCATATCAGCGGAGACGAATTTCTGGCTTACGGTACCCTGGAAGACGACCGGGAGGCCGGGGAAGTCACGGAACTGGTTCGTCAGGAAATCAGGCGAATCAATGAGGCGGATCCGTGGATCCGGGAGATCAGCGCCAGCATGGGGATCTATGCCGCCGTGCCTCAGCCGGGGGAGGTTATCGACCTTTTCATGAGCAAGGCGGATCAGGCCATGTACGCGGAAAAAAAA
>JAGCBO010000247.1 GCA_017652125.1 Clostridia bacterium
ACCGTGTCCGCCGACCCGGCCAGGGCGGAGGACGTCAGCGCCAGCATAAACAACAGGATCAGGGAGATGACTTTCTTCATGAACATTGCCTCCTTATCCGCATCTATGCCCGCGAGTGGCTATGCAGTGTAGAATTAATAAAAACTAAATTCGCCGCGCTCCCCGTGTTATCCTTCCTTCCCGGGCTTTCCGTTTACAGCACCTTCTCCAGAAAATCCCGGGTGCGGGGATTCGCGGGATGCCGGAAAATTTCTTCCGGGGTGCCCTCCTCGAGGATGAGCCCCTCATCCATGAAGAGAACCCGGTCCGCAACCTCGCGGGCAAAGCCCATCTCATGCGTGACCACCACCATGGTCATGCCTTCGCGGGCCAGTTCTTTCATGACTTCCAGCACCTCTCCGACCATTTCCGGATCCAGGGCGGAGGTCGGTTCATCAAAAAGCATGATATCCGGCTTCATACACAGGGCCCGGGCGATGGCTACCCGCTGTTTCTGGCCGCCGGAGAGCTCCCGGGGATAGGCTTTGGCCTTTTCCTTCAGGCCAACCCGCTCCAGCATTTTTTCCGCCCGCTCCCGGGCTTCCGCTTTACTGCATTTTTTCAGGTCCACCGGGGCGAGCATCAGATTCCGGAGAACATTCATGTTATTGAACAGGTTGAAATGCTGAAAAACCATGCCGACCCGTTCCCGGAGGCGGTTGATTTCCTTCTGGGAATCGGAAAGCTCGATATCATCCACCGTGATTTTGCCGCCGCTGGCTTCCTCCAGCCGGTTCAGGCACCGGAGAAAGGTGGATTTACCGCTGCCGGAGGGGCCGATAATTACGACGACCTCGCCCTCGTGGATTTCGGCGGAGACATCCTTCAGCACCGTCAGCTGTCCGAAATCTTTCTTCAGATGTTCCACGCGGATTTTGACTTTATCGGGATTCATACTTCAGCCTCCTCTCCAGCGCTTTGGCCGCCCACTGCAACAGCAGAATGACGATCAGATACATAATGGCTACGATGCCCCAGGTCTGGAAGGACATGAAGGTGTTTGCCACCACATTCTTGGCGGTATTGACCAGCTCGGGGAAGCCGATGACCGACAGGATGGACGTATCCTTCAGGGTGATGATGAACTGGTTGATGATGCTGGGAATCATGGTGCGGATGGCCTGGGGAAGCACAACCCGATGCATGCTGCGCCAGTAGGGAAGGCCCAGGGACCGGGCGGCCTCCATCTGGCCCACATCCACGGACTGGATTCCGGCGCGGATGATTTCCGCCATATAGGCGCCGCAGTTCAGCGCCAGACAGATGGAGCCGGCTTCCAGCGCTGTCAGCGTGACTCCGCCGATCTTCAGGATCATATTGCAGAAATAGGGCACGCCGAAGAAGATAAAGTATGCCAGCACGATCATGGGAATGCCCCGGATCAGATTGACGAACACCAGGGCAAAGCCCCGGCAGAAACGGTTCTTTACCACGCTCATGATGCCCACAATCAGGCCGATGATGCAGGCAAAGAAGAGTCCGTAAAGCGCCAGAAGCAGCGTCTGGCCCATGGCCGTCAGCAGCAGCGTGCCGTATCTGGAGAGAATATCGATCACAGAAATACGCCCCTTTCGGAAGCCGGAAAACCGGAAATCAGGAGAAAAGAGGGAGAATGTGCGCGACATCTCCCTCCCATCAGCGTGAAACCATCCGCTTACTCAGCGTGTTTCAGATTATTCACCAAGATATTTGGCCAGGATTTCGTCGTACTTGCCGTTTTCACGGATATTCTTCAGTCCGGCGTTGAACTTGTCGATCAGATCCTGCTTGGAGGCGTCAAAGATGGCCATGCCATAGTCCGCGCCTTCATTTTCGGTGCCGGGAACCAGCTGAAGCGGAATCTGGCTGGACTTGATGTAGTCCGCCATGATGGGCGTGTCGTCAAAGCAGCCGGCGCACTGGCCGCTGATAACGGCCTGGTAGATATCCGGGGAACTCTCGAAGGTGATTACGGTAAAGCCATAGGTTTCCGCCAGGCTGGCGGCGTAGCGGTTGCTTTCGGTACCGGTCTTGACCGCCACGGACTTCCCCTTCAGGCCGTCAAAGCCCGTGATATCGGAACCCTGGGACACGGCCATGGACTGGGTGGCGTTATAATATCCGTCGGAGAAGATCCATCCGCTGGCTTTTCTCTCTTCCGTGATGGAGGCGCCGGCGATCAGACCGTCTTTCTGACCCGCCTGGCAGGCGGCAATGGAGGCATCCCAGCCCAGGGGCTCGATCGTATAGGTGAAGCCCTGATCCGCCGCTACAGCCGCCAGGATTTCCACGTCAATCCCCACCAGCGTACCGGTTTCATCCGTGTATTCGAAGGGACGGAAGGCCGTGTCGGTTCCGATGGTGTAATCCACGCTGTCCGCGGAAGCGGCGGACAGACCCAGACCCAGCATCAGGACAGCCAGCAGGACAGCAAACATCTTCTTCATTCTTTTTTCCTCCTTCATCCATCCGGGAAGCGCTGACGAACGGTGAGCGCTTCCTTTGTTTCTCCGCGGTTGCATGCGGAACTCAGAAAATATTATAAGGAAGAGAAAAAAGCCTGTCAACGTGCCGGAAACGCTTTCCGCGCGGCGGAGGCGCTTCCCGGTTGACAAATCATTCCATAAAAAGATAGAATAGAATCAACTTCTTCCTGATGAATCCTGAAGACAGGTGAACAGAACCCATAAGGGTTTATCAAAGCTAAAGAAGTGAACCGGTACAGAAAAAAAACAGAAAACCCAGAGAGAATACGCAGGCTGGATCGATGAGAAGAATTGACACGTTTCCAACTCACCAGGCCGGAGATCTGCAATACCGCGCGGGGCAGGTCTTTCCCTTCGGCGCAACGCTGACAGAGGGCGGGGTGAATTTCAGCGTCTATTCCAGCGAAGCAACCGGGTGCACGCTGGTGCTGTACAACCACGGCCAGGAAAAACCTTTTGCGGAGATTCCGTTCCCCGAATCCTTCCGGATCGGGAATGTGTTTACGATGCTTGTCTTCGGACTGAACATAGAGACGGTAGAATACGGATATCGCTTTGACGGCCCATGGAAACCGGAATGCGGATACCGGTTTGATCCGACCCGGGTGGTGCTGGATCCGTACGCAAAATCGGTTTCCGGGCGTACGGTCTGGGGAAAGAGGAAAGAAAAGGAACCGGCGTTTGTTCACCGGGGCCAGATTATTCGGGAGGACTACGACTGGGGAGGGGATACCCCCCTGAACGGCAGCCTGAACGATCTGATTATCTATGAAATGCACGTCCGGTCCTTTACCGCCCATGCTTCCTCCGGGGTAAAGCATCCCGGAACGTATGCCGGAATTACGGAAAAGATTCCGTATCTGAAGGAACTGGGTGTCAACTGCGTGGAGCTGATGCCGGTCTTTGCTTTCGATGAGTTTGAAAACGACCGGGAGGCTGACGGAAAAAGGCTGCTGAATTACTGGGGATACTCAACGATTGATTTCTTCGCGCCGAAGGCCGGCTACGCGGCGTCCGCTCCGTTCGGCATGGAGGCGGACGAGCTGAAGAACATGATTCGGGTGCTGCATCGCAACGGGATTGAGGTCATCCTGGACGTGGTGTTCAACCATACGGCGGAAGGCAATGAACAGGGACCGACGATCTCCTTCCGGGGGGTCGACAACCGGACCTATTACCTCCT
The DNA here is from genome assembly GCA_017652125.1 of Clostridia bacterium. GTDB lineage: Bacteria > Bacillota > Clostridia > Christensenellales > Aristaeellaceae > Aristaeella. Next base: position 3,688 of record JAGCBO010000247.1, read on the forward strand.
GATGCCGGACGGAAGCTATTATAATTTCAGCGGATGCGGCAACACGATGAACTGCAACAACGCGGTCGTTCGCAGCATGATCAAGGACTGCCTGCGCTACTGGGTGTCCGCCTTCCATGTGGACGGGTTCCGCTTCGACCTGGCATCGATCATGACCCGGGATGAAAACGGCGTGCCGATGATGGCTCCGCCGCTGCTGGAGTCCCTGGCCCGGGATCCGGTCCTGGGCAAAACCAAGCTGATCGCCGAAGCATGGGACGCGGGCGGACTGTATCAGGTGGGAAGCTTTCCCTCCTGGGACAGATGGTCCGAGTGGAACGGCCGTTACCGGGACTGCTTACGCCGGTTTATCAAGGGCGAAGGCTGGACCGCGCCGGAGCTGCTGGAGAGGATCAGCGGCTCTCCGGATCTGTATGAAACCCGGGGCCCGGCTTCCTCCATCAATTTTGTCACCTGCCATGACGGCTTTACGCTGTACGATCTGGTATCCTACAACGAGAAGCATAACGAGGGAAACGGCGAGAACAACCGGGACGGCAGCAACGAAAACTACAGCTGGAACTGCGGGGCAGAGGGGGAGACCGGGGACCGGGCGATCCTGGATCTTCGCATCCGCCAGATGAAAAACATGCTGACGGTGCTCCTGACGAGCCGGGGGGTCCCTATGCTGCTCTCCGGAGATGAGTTTGCCAACACGCAGTACGGGAATAACAACGCCTACTGCCAGGATAATGAGATTTCCTGGCTGAACTGGGAGATGCTGAAAAAGCACCGGGATCTGTTCAGCTATGTGCGGAAGCTGATCGCCTTCCGGAAAGCCCATCCGGTTCTGCGCGCCCGTGAATACGGATACGGCTATAACGGAACCGGGTATCCGGATCTGTCCTTCCACGGGCTGACACCCTGGGAGTATGACTGGAACGCTCAGTCGCTGGTTCTTGGCTGCCTGTGGGCGGAGGATCACCTGAAATACGGAACGAAGCGGGATGCATTCCTGTACCTGGCTGTCAACGCCCACTGGGAGGATCATGTATTCAGGCTGCCGATCATTCCGGCAGGTTATTCCTGGAAAACGGAAGCGGCTTCCTCAGAATTTGGCCGGATCACGGAACGGGGAGAGGCCTGTGTTCCGGCCCGGTCCGTGATGCTTCTGACCGGCAGCAGCCGTCGCAATCGCCGCGGTTAACCGCCGCCGGAAAACCGCGGCGAAGAGGATCCGCGGGATGGATGTCGTCTGATTGCCGGGAACGGAAAGGGTCGTCCCCGCCGCTCCCGGATAAAAGAAAAAAGGAGATGTACGGAAATGATCAGTAACAATGAAAAGAGCGGCTCTATCCTTCCCACCCGTCCAGAGCCCCCAAAAGACATTGACGGCGGGAACATCAGGCAATACATTGAACAGTTTCATGCTGATTTTGACCCTGTTTACAGCATGCTGATGAATTATCAGTGCGCTGTGATGGAAGTGGAAACGAAACTTAACATCCTGAACAACCGGCTGTCAATCCAGGGAGAGCATAACCCGATTGAATCCATCAAATCGAGGGTCAAATCATTGGACAGCATCATTCTGAAGCTGGAAAAAAATCATTGGCCGATCACAATCGAATCGGTGGAGGAAAATCTGCATGATGTGGCCGGCGTTCGGGTCGTCTGTTCCTTTGCCGACGATATTTACAGGATCGAGGAAGCCCTGCTGGCCCAGGAAGACGTGACCCTGGTGAACCGCAAGGACTATATCAGCAATCCCAAACCAAGCGGCTATCGGAGCCTGCATCTGATCATCCAGACGCCGATTTATACAGAGAACGGAAAAAAGGACATGTTTGTTGAAGTTCAGATGCGGACGATCGCCATGGACTTCTGGGCGAGCCTTGAGCATAAGCTGCGGTATAAGAAAGACATCAATCCTCAAACCGCGGAACAGCTGGCGATTGAACTGAAGGCGTGCGCGGAAGAAAGCGCGAAGCTGGATGATAAAATGCTTCAGATCCGCAACCGCATATCAGCGGATGCGGAAGCGGCCGCTTTGCAATAAGGGAAATACCCCCGGAGGGATCCGTATGTATCTGAAGAAAACAGGCGTTTTTTCTCTGCTCCTGCTTCTTTTCTGCGCCGCGCTTTTTTCCTCCTGCAGCGCCGATCCGGCTGTGCAGCTGAAAAAGATTACGGCGGACGTGAAGGAAGTCGTCCTCTACGCCAACCAGGCCGGGCCGGCCGTTGTAAACCTTTCTCCCAGCCCTGAGGATGCTTCGCTGGAGGATCTGACCGTCATCGTCAAAAAAGAGGAGATCTGTACGGCCGTGCTGGACGGAACGCAGCTTCTTGTATCGCCTGCGGCCGCCGGAAAAACGTCGGTGTCCGTCACTGACGGAAAGAAAAAGCTGGTTCTTCCGGTCAAAGTCCTGGAACCGGTTACCGGCCTTTCCCTCACGGTCAAAGGGAAGGCTGTTCCCGGAGGAAAGCTCACATTCACCCCCGCTGTCGAGCCGAAAAATGCCGCTGACAGGCAGGTGGAATGGTCTCTGGAAGGAGGGGACGGCTTTCCAGCATGGTTTTTCATCCGGAAGTTACGGATATCAGAGGGAACCCCTTCCCCTGGGTCTATCTGGAAGAACTGATCGGACCTGACACCTTCGCGTATCCCTTCTTTACCAGGTAAAACCCGGCAGCCTGTCTGATTTCATATCCTCCCGGTTCGTCCATAGATGATCAGGGGGTCAAAAGGTCTGCTTTTCTGATGATCACTCGGAAATAAGGCCCTCTTCGATCATCGTTTTCAGGCTCTCCGCGGCTTCCGGATCCCCCTTTTCCGCCGCGATCCGGTAATATTCCGCGGCCTTTTCATAATTCTGCTCCACGCCGGCGCCCGCACGATACATATCCCCAAGGCAGTCAAAGGCGTCAGCGTAGCCCTGTTCAGCGGCTTTTTCAAAGCATTCCAGCGCCTTTTCGTAGGATTGCTCCACGCCCTGCCCCTCAGCATACAGATATCCGATATAAGTGAGCGACGGAGCATGGTTCAGTTCCGCGGCTTTCATAAAACACTCCAGCGCCTTTGAGTCAGACTGCTCCGTGCCATATCCGTTTCCATACATCGATCCGAGACTGAACAGCGCGTCCGGAATATTCTGATCCGCCGCCAGCTGATAATTCTTCAGCGCTTCGCTGTAGGATTGTTCTACCCCTGAGCCGTAAAAGTACATGTTGCCGATGGCGCAGTAAGCGAGCGCATAGCCGTGATCTGCCGACAGCCGATAGTATTCCATCGCTTTTTCATAGGATTGCTCTACGCCCTGTCCGGCTCCGTACAGATACCCGATGCCGTAGTATGCCCGTCCGGAACCCATGCCGGCGGCTTTCTGCCAGTATTCCAGTGCCTTGCCGAAGTCCTGCTCCACGCCGGTCCCGTAATAATACATGGCGCCGATAGAAGCTACGGCTTCCGCCTCGCCCTTCTCCGCAGCTTCCAGATAGTACGCCAGGGCCTTTTCATAGTCCCCGGCCTTCGATGCGTCCTCGCCCGCGTGGTAAAGTTCTTCCCCTGTTTTCTCGGCCGGTGCGGATTCACCGAACGCGGCACCGCAGCAGACAACCAGGCACAGGCAAAGCGTCAGCAGATACAGGATGGCTTTCTTCATCGATTATTCCTCCTTTTGTTTCAGCGCTCCGTCAATAGCGAAACGCGGGAATCGGGTGGGATCCTTATTTCAGACATATTCAAAGTTATATTAACATGAGAAAAGGCGTTTGTCATCAGTCTGAATGCCTTCAGCGAAAATTCGCAAAAAATAGACACCGTTCTCTCAAAATATGAGGAGAGCGGAAGAAGGAGATCGGATAAACTGAAAGATGAAAGGGCCTTTCCGATTCCGGGACGGCTCGGGGCATCCGAACAAAGGCAGCGAACGACCGATGAAAGGGAGGAAGCACATGTCACAGACCGTATTGATTACCGGTACCGGCAGGCCTTACGCGTTGGGCTTCAATCTGGTGAAACGCTATCTGGAAGCCGGGGATACCGTTTTCGCATCCATCCGCCGGCCCTCGGAAGCGCTGGAGGAGCTGAAAAAAGACTGGCCCGGCCAGCTGGAAATCCTGACGATGGATATTGCCTCCACGGAGTCCGTGAACGCTGCCGCCCGGGAAGCCGGGAAGCGGACGGATCACCTGGATCTGATTATCAACAACGCCACCACGGCTTCCGCGGACACTGAAAAGGATCTGCCGGATTTCGACCTGGACCTGATCGCTCCCGCGGTGAATACCGGCGCGGTGGGGCCGATCCGCGTGGTAAAGGCCTTCCTGCCCCTGCTGAAAAAGAGCGCCATCGGCGCCCTGATCGTCAATATTTCCTCTGAAGCAGGCAGTATCGGCAGGTGCTACCGTACCTTCTATCTGGATTACGGCACGGAGAAGGCGGCTCTGAACATGCTCACCATGACCCTGCACAACTGGCTGAAGGATGAGCCGAATATCAATATCTTCTGCCTCCATCCCGGCTGGATCCGTACCAACCCGGGCAACAACGAAGCGCCCCTGATCCCCTATGAGCACGCGGAGACACTGAGAAACCTGTTTGAGACCAAACGCCACGACAAGAACGGTCCGGTATTTATCACCTACACGGGCGAAGCCTATCCCTGGTAAGAAAAAAGGAGGAAACTGTCATGAAAATGATCCATGTTGTGAACGGTCCGCAGAATGCTTCTGCCATTATTCTGGGCTGCATGCGCATGCCCGCCCTGTCCGTGGAAGCGGCGGCGGAGGTCATCCGCGCCGCGGCGGAAGAAGGCGTTAACTTTTTTGACCATGCCACCTGCTACGGCGACGGCGAGGCGGAAACCCGCTTCGGCGACGCCTTCCCGCTCACCGGACTGAAGCGGGAGGAGGTTCTGATCCAGAGCAAGTGCGGCCTGCACTTTGACCGGCAGGAGTTCGACTGGAGCCGGGATGACATCATCACCAGCGCCGAAGCCAGCCTCCGCCGGCTGAAGACGGACTATCTGGACGTGCTGCTGCTTCACCGTCCGGACCTGCTCTTCGATCCCGAAGAAGTCGCGGAAGCCTTTGACCGGCTCGCCGCCGACGGAAAAGTCCGCCATTTCGGCGTCAGCAACGTGAACCCGGGCCAGCTGGAACTGCTGAAAAAGTACGTCAGGCAGCCCCTGGTGTTCAATCAGCTGCAGTTCTCCCTGGAACAGAGCCAGCTGATTGACAACGGTCTGTATGTGAACAACCTGACCACGGAACGGTCCATCAACCGGGACAACGGTCTGCTGGATTACTGCCGCCTGCATGACATCACCATCCAGGCCTGGTCTCCGCTGCAGTTCGGCATGTTCAAAGGCTGCTTTGTGGATCATCCGGATTTCCCGGAGCTGAACAAAGCCCTGGCTGAAGTGGGTGAAAAGTACGGCGTGTCCAAAACCGCCGTCGCCATTGCCTGGATCCTGCGCCATCCGGCAAAGATGCAGGCGATCGCGGGTACCATGAATCCGGCTCACCTGCGCGATCTCTGCGCCGCGGCAAAAGTGAACCTGACGCACCGTGAGTGGTATCAGCTTTACCTCGCGTCCGGAAAATTCCTGCCCTGAGAAGAAAACTGAAATAATTCAGACCCTGCTGACGGGCTGCAGATCCATGCGGAATAACTGATCTGTCGTCCCGTAGACTGTAGGGAAGTCGCCTGTCTTTACAAAACCGTATTTTTCATATAAACCCTGTTCTCCGCTCATGATGTAGACGGAGTCAAAGCCGAGCGCTTTTGCGTAGCCGAGGATCCGCTGAATCATTTTTTCGGAGATCCGTCTGCCCCGGTAAGTTTCATCAACGAACACAAAACCGATGAACGGAGAATAGTCATACGCTTCAGGAAGCTCATCCCTTTCGGAAAAAGTACAGAAACCGGCAATGTTGCCGTCCTCGACGGCAACGATGACCCGTTCCCAGTCCAGAAACGCATTCTTCTCCATCCGCTCCGCAAGATAAGCTCCTGCTTTCCATGAGCAGGACCGGGCAAAAGAAATGGTTCTGTTCCACAGGATATGGCCCTTCTGTATCATCTGTATTTCCAAAAGAATATCCTCCGTCCTGTTCCGATTATGCCGCGGCGGGAAGATCATACCAGAGACATGGGTGAAATGTAAATCGCTGCCGGACAGCGGAGTGATTGACAAGCGGCACTCCATTCACTATAATGCCAGGTGATCGAAAGGTCACTTTTTGAAGTCTTCTCCCGGCAGCGGGAAGCCGGCGTCGTGATGGTATTGGAGGGAAACGGATATGAACACAAAACCGGACGTTTATCTTTTCGGTCAGGTGCTGGGCACCCATTCCTTTCTGCTGAAGGATGGCTTTTTGCAGCCGGACGAGTATGCGGAAATCAGGGAACACTATTTTCTTCCCGGCGGCGAAACGGGCACGGCCGCCACGGTGCTGTCTTCTCTGGGAGTTTCCGTCCGGATGGACGGCACCTGGATTGGCTCCGAAGTGGCTCCCATGCTGAAAGCTTTTTACGCGGACAAGCGGGTGGATCTGTCGCCTCTGCACTTTACGGAAGAGGATCCCGGCGTTATGGATTACGTAGTGATTGCCGGGCTGGTACGGTCTCCCATGGGCAGGTTCCAGGCATTGTTCTCCAGCGGAAAACGCTGGTGGAACGTGCCCGGGGAAGCGGATGTGACCGGCTGCAGGGCGGCAGCGATCGACCCCTTTTTCGGGAAGGAATCGCTGCTGGCCATGGAAATATGCCAACGGAACAACATCCCTTATGTGACCATCGACAGCCCTCATGATTCTCTCCTGCACCGGAATGCCGCGGTCAACGTGGTATCGAAGGAATGCACTTCGCAGCATTATGCGGGCATGGAACCGGAGGAAGTGATGAAGCGCCTGATGGAAACAGCGTCCGGGCTTACCATTCTCACCCAGGGCGGCGGGGATATGCTGTACGGGAGGCGAGGCGAAGCAGTCCGTCGCATGAAGCCGTTTTCCGTGACGGTCAGAAGCACGTTAGGCGCGGGCGACACCTTCAAGGCCGGGTGCGTTTACGGCCTGCTGCATGATTTGCCGGATGACGACCTGGTGCGCTTCGCGAGCGCCTGCTCCGCCATCGCCATTTCCCGATTCCCGCTGCCGCTGCATCCCCCTGTGCTGGAGGAAGTGCAGGGGCTGATTGAACGTAAGGAATGAAATTCAGTAGGCAATCATGGGC
>JAGCBO010000248.1 GCA_017652125.1 Clostridia bacterium
GGCGCGTCCCGGTACCTGATCATCCTGCTGATGGTGATCTACACCATGCAGAGCTACACGGTGTTCAGGAGTGGAAGCGCGCTGGCCAAGCGGTACGTTTTTCTTCGGCAGAATGTATCGATGTTTTTCATGCACTTTATCTGCTTCCTGGTGCTGTTTCTGAACCAGCCAAACTCCAGGATCCTCGTGTTCTACGGGGCGCAGGTGGTCTACCTGCTGGCGACGCTGGTCCTGTTTTCCAATCTGTACCCGAGGGCTTCCAGGCTGCTGATCAACAACATGTGCATGCTGATCACGATCGGCTTTATCATGATCACCAGGCTGTCCTTTGACCAGGCGGTCAAGCAGTTCAAGATCATCGCCGCCGGGACGCTCATCTCGCTGCTGATCCCCGTGATCGTGCGGAAGATGATGCTGCTCACGAAGATGGCCTGGGCTTATACCTTTGTGGGCATCGGCCTGCTGGGCATGGTGCTGGTGGCCGCCAGGGTCACCAACGGCGCCAAGCTGTCCCTGAATGTGGGCGGCTACACATTCCAGCCGTCGGAATTCGTCAAGATCATCTTTGTGTTTGCCATTGCCGGCCTGCTGTCGGAGGCGAAGGACATGAAAAGGATCATCATCGCCACGGGGCTTGCCGCCGTGCATGTGCTGATCCTGGTGGTGTCCAGGGACCTGGGCAGCGCGCTGATCTTCTTCATCACCTATCTGGTGGTGCTCTTCGCGGCAACAAGAGATCCCTTCCTGACCCTGCTGGGGCTCGTGGGCGGGGCGATCGCCGCGGTCATCGCGTACTTCCTGTTCGCCCACATCAGGGTGAGGGTGCAGATCTGGCTGGATCCCTTCGCGGACTACAGCGGAACGGGCTATCAGATCTGCCAGTCGCTGTTCTCCATCGCGGCCGGCGGCTGGCTGGGGACAGGCCTGACCCGGGGAACCCCGGGCATGATCCCCTTCGTTCAGGAAGACTTCATGTTCTCTGCCATCGCGGAGGAGATGGGCACGATCTTCGGCGTGTGCCTGATCCTGGTGTGCATGAGCTGCTTTATCATGTTCATCAACATTGCCATGAAGCTGACCAACCGCTTCTACAGGCTGGTGGCGCTGGGGCTGGGGACCACATACGCCGTGCAGGTGTTCCTGACCATCGGCGGGGGAACCAAGCTGATCCCCATGACGGGCGTCACCCTGCCGCTGGTGAGCTACGGCGGCAGCTCGGCATTGTCAACCATAGTGATATTCGCGATCGTACAGGGACTGTACATGCTTCGTGTAGATGAGGAAAGAAAAGATGAGCAGATTAACACGGCGCCCGGACCGGGAGGGTGGGCAGGAGGAGATCCGTATCAAAGAGATCTCGCTGACATCCCCGGAGGATACCGCGCCTGAAGAACATGAGCCGCTGGAAGCGGACGGGCCGTACGGGGAAGGAAAAAAACGCAGAAGAAAACGGCGCCGCAATACGGAGCTGATCATGATCGCATGGATCTTCGTCTGCATGTTCGGTCTGCTGGCGGTCAACCTTGTATACCTGCAGGTCACAAAGAGCGCCCGCTACAATTCCAGCGTCTACAACACCAAAAAGGATGCCGCCGCGGGAGATGTCATCCGGGGCAGCATTGTGACCGAGGGCGGGGAGAGCCTGGCCTACACGGAAGTCGACTGGTCCGGCAACGAGAACCGGATCTACCCCTACGGACGGATGTTTGCCCACACCGTGGGCTATGCGACCAACGGCAAAGGCGGCCTGGAAGCCACTGAGAACGGGACCCTCATGACCGCCCACACATCCCTGCTCGCGCAGCTGAGCGGGGCAAACGAGGAAACAAACGAGAAAAAGAAAGGCGATTCGATCGTTGTCACTTTAAACCCGCGGCTGCAGGCAGCCGCCTGGTACGGCCTCGGAGATTACCGGGGCGCCGTGGTGATCCTGGAACCGGGGAGCGGCAAGATCCTGGCTATGGTCTCCAAGCCCGACTTTGACCCGGGCACCATCGGCTACGACTGGGAGAACCTGATCCTGGATGAGAACAGGTCCCCCCTGCTGAACCGCGCCACCTCCGGCCTGTATCCGCCTGGGTCCATCTTCAAGATCCTCACGACCCTGGCCTATCTAAGAGAACACGGCGATGTCTGGGAAGACTACAGCTTCAACTGCGAGGGAACGGTCACCCGCCAGGATGTGACCATCACCTGCTA
>JAGCBO010000249.1 GCA_017652125.1 Clostridia bacterium
GGTCGCCGATGATCTTGATGCTGTTCTTGTTGGCGCCGACGGTACCGTCGGAACCGAGGCCGTAGAACATGCAGGCGGAAGTGCCGGCCGGAGCCGCGGCGAAGGTCTCGCCCAGCTTCAGGCTGGTGCCGCTCACGTCATCGTCGATGCCCACGGTGAAGTGGTTCTTCATCTCGCCGTCCAGGTTGGCGAACACGGCCTTCACCATGGTGGGGGTGAATTCCTTGCTGCCCAGACCGTAACGGCCGCCCACGACCTTGATATCTCCGCGGCCCGCTTCAGCCAGCGCGGCGCAGACATCCAGGTACAGAGGCTCGCCCAGGGAGCCGGATTCCTTGGTGCGGTCCAGCACGGCGATCTTCTTCACGGAGGCGGGCAGCACCTTCATCAGGTATTCCACGGAGAAGGGACGATACAGATGGCACTTGACGATGCCGACCTTTTCGCCGCTCTCCAGCATCTTGTTGATGGTCTCATGCGCCACGTCGCAGCTGGAGCCCATGGAAATAATCACCTTGTCCGCGTCGGGAGCGCCTTCGTAGATGAAGGGCTTGTAAACCCGGCCGGTCAGCTTCGCTACTTCATCCATGCACTCTTCCACGATGGCGGGCACGGCCTTGTAGAAGTTGTTCGCGGCTTCACGGCCCTGGAAATAGATATCGCTGTTCTGCGCGGTACCGGCCTGATGCGGATGCTCCGGATTCAGGGCGCGGGCGCGGAACTCGGCAATCTTGTCCCAGGGAACGAGGCTCTTGATTTCCTCGTAGCAGTTCTTCGTGTCAATGGCGTCGATCTTCTGGATTTCATGGCTGGTCCGGAAGCCGTCGAAGAAGTGCAGGAAAGGCACGGAGCTCTTCAGCGTCGCCAGATGGGCTACCAGGGCCATGTCATGCGCTTCCTGAACGGAGTTGCTGGCCAGCATGGCAAACCCGGTCTGCCGGCAGGCCATCACGTCGCTGTGATCGCCGAAAATGTTCAGCGCGTGATACGCCAGGGCACGGGCGCTGACATGGAAGACCGCGGGAGTCAGCTCGCCGGAGATCTTGTACATGTTGGGGATCATCAGCAGAAGTCCCTGAGAAGCGGTAAAGGTGGTCGTCAGGGCGCCGGCGGACAGAGAGCCGTGCACCGCGCCGGCCGCGCCGGCTTCAGACTGCATTTCGGCAATCCGGACAGTCTGGCCGAACAGATTCTTCCGGTCATGGGCGGCCCACTCGTCGGCGACTTCCGCCATGGGGGAGGAAGGGGTAATGGGATAGATAGCGGCCACATCGCTGAATGCGTACGCGACATGGCTGACGGCGGTATTGCCGTCGATCGTCAGTTTGACAGACATGATCTTACCTCCTGATCAACTTTCTTCTGACTATTATAAGCATTCCAAATCTCAATGTCAATGAAGTCTGTTCCATTTTTGTTCTTTCTGTGCTATGATAAACGGGGGTTTTCACCAGACAGTAAGATCGGAAGGATGAACGGACGAAATGGATATCATGACACGGATCGCCGCCCTGACGGCGGAATGCATCAGTACCCTCTGGCCGGAGGCGCAGGGGCTCCCCTCCGCGGAGGAACTCCGCGGCCTGCTTGCGGTGCCGCCGGATCCCGCCATGGGCGATTACGCTTTCCCCTGCTTCCGCCTGGCCCGGCCGCTGCGCACCGCTCCACCCAAAATCGCGGAGGCGCTCTGCGAAGCCTGGAGCCATGGGGATGTCGCCTCCGTCAGCCCGGTGAACGGATATATGAACTTTTTCCTGAACCGGGAGAACTTTGCCCGGGAGATTATGGAAACGCTGGCCGCCGCCGGGGACCGCTTCGGCTCCTCGGACGAGGGAAAGGGAAAGACCGTCTGCCTGGATTATTCTTCCATTAATATAGCCAAGCGTTTTCACATCGGCCATCTGTCCACCACCATGATCGGCCACAGCCTGAAACGGATTTACGATTATCTGGGCTATACCACCGTGGGGATCAATCATCTGGGCGACTGGGGCACCCAGTTCGGCAAGATGATCTGCGCCTATAAAAAATGGGGTTCGGAGGAAGAGGTTGCCCGGGGCGGCGTCGCCGCGCTGGAGGCGCTCTACGTCCGCTTCCACGAGGAGGCGGAAAAGGATCCCTCTCTCGAGGACGAGGGCCGCGCGTGGTTCAAGAAAATCGAGGACGGGGATGAGGAAGCCCTGGCCATTTTCTCCTGGTTTAAGGAGATCACCCTGAAGGACGCCGCCCGGGTGTACGATATGCTGGGCGTTTCCTTCGACAGTTACGCCGGCGAAAGCTTTTATATTGACAAAATGGAGCCCGTCATTCAGGAGCTGCGGGACAAGGGGCTGCTGACGCAGAGCGAGGGCGCCTGGGTGGTGGATCTGAGCGAAGACGATATGCCTCCCTGCCTGATCATCAAGAAGGACGGCGCCACTATCTACGCCACCCGGGATCTGACCGCCGCCATCTACCGGCAGAACACCTATCATTTCGACCGCTGCCTCTATGTGGTGGCCTATCAGCAGGATCTGCATTTCCGTCAGGTTTTCCGGGTGCTGGAAAAAATGGGATACAGCTGGGCGAAGGACTGCGTCCACGTTTCCTTCGGCATGGTGAGCTTTGAGGGCGCCGCCCTGTCCACCCGCAAGGGGAACACCGTTCACCTGGAAGATCTGCTGTCCCAGGCGGTGGATAAAGCCCTGGAGATTATCCGGGAAAAGTCCCCGGATCTGGAGGATAAGGAAGCCGTCGCCCGGCAGGTCGGAATCGGCGCGGTGATTTATACCGATCTGAGCAATAACCGCATCAAGGATATCGATTTCCGGTGGGACCGGGCCCTGAATTTTGACGGGGAAAGCGGCCCCTATGTCCAGTATACCCACGCCCGCTGCTGCTCCGTTCTGCGGAAGGCGCAGGATTTCAGCGCCGCGGCGCCGGACTGGTCCGCCCTGACCGATGACGAGGCGCAGGCGCTGCTCCGGCTGATCAGCCGCTTCCCGGACGTGATCCGCGACGCCGCCGACAAATATGAACCCAGCATGATCACCCGGGCGGTGACGGATATCGCCCAGGCCTTCAACAAGTATTACTACGAGCACCGGATTCTGGATGGGGAGCCCGCCCAGGCAGCCGCCCGCATCGCCCTGACGGACGCCGCCCGCCGGGTCATCCGGACCGGTCTCTGGCTGATCGGAATCGAAGCGCCGGAGCGGATGTAACCGCCGGAAATGAAATTCGGAAAAAATTTCACAAAAGCGGATCAAAAAAGAAGGAATTGTAATATTTTGTAACGAAATGTTTAAATTGGCGAATTGGAATGATATCTTACATCCGTTCAGCGGACGAATATCCTGACAAAGGAAGGTGTTTCACGGATGAGTCGGAAAAGAAAGAAGAGCAGGGCGGTTCCTGTCGTCGCGGTTCTCACCTTTTTGGTGGTGGCGCTGTGCGTCGCGTGCTTTCTGATCAATCCCCTGGTCATCGAGCCTCAGCGGAAGGCGATCGCCGAGGCCAATGAGGCGGCCAAAGCCGAGGTGGAGCAGAAGAACCGGGAGATCATGGCGGAATACCAGGCGACGCTGGCGGAGCTGGAAAGCAAGCAGACCGTTCAGATTAACACCGCCTGGCCGGAGCACGCTTCCGACGGCTGGGATATTCTGGATCTGTCCAGTTTCCCGCTGGAAAATCCCACCGCGGAAACCAAAACCCGCGCCGAGCTGATGGCGAACGGTATGCTGCTGATCAACGAGTGGCATTCCCGGCCGGATGATTTCGACGATTCCGGCGTGGTCAGCGTGACCCGTTATCTGGAGAAGGCGGTTCAGGCTTCGGATGCCAACGTGTCCATGTTCCCGGTGGCGGCGCGCGCCCTGAAGGAAGCGGTGGACGCGGCCGCGGCGCAGAATCTGACCCACTACATGGTGGATGAAGCCTATCGCAGCTGGGATACCCAGAACACGCTGTTCCAGAACCGGCTGACCAAGCTGTCCACCAAGTATTCCGGGGACGAGCTGATTGCCGCCACCAAGAAAGAAGTGAATTATCCCGGAACCAGCGAATACAATTCCGGCCTTGCCTTCCGTCTCCGCCTGTACGACCGCAATGATCCGGAAGTGGCCAGTCCCAAGTATTCCACCACGGAACAGGGAAAGTGGATGAATGAAAACTGCTGGAAATACGGAATCGTCTTCCGGTTCCCCCAGGCGAACTGGCCGCTGGACAACACCATGGACAAGAGCTTCAAAACCGGCGTCTCCCTGAAGATGAACCTGTACCGCTATGTGGGCAAGGGAAATGCCGCCATCATGCACTATAAGGATTTCTGCATGGAAGAGTATATCGAGTATCTCGAGGAGCATCCGCACATCGCCCTGTTTGAGGACGGAACCCTGAAGTATGAAATCTACCGCCAGTATGTGGGCGATGCCGCCTCCTTCAACGTTCAGCTGACCCGGAATGCCCGTTCGCATGAATCCTCCCTGGACAATATGGGCGGCATCATCACGGTGTTTGAGTACTGAGACATGAGCGGAATTCTGATTACCGGCGCCTCCCGCGGCGTCGGCCGGGCGCTGGCGGTTGCCTGCGCCTCTTCCGGTTTATGGCCCCGGATTGTGATCACCGCCCTGCGGAATGAAGAAGGGCTGCGGGAAACCGCCCGCAGGGTCACGGAAGCCGGCTGTCCCCTCTGCGTCCCCGCCCTGGGCGACGTGGGGGATCTGGCCTGGGTGGAAAAGCTCCGGCGGGAGATCGGTCCGGTGGAAACGCTGGTCAATAACGCGGCGGTTTCCAAAATCGGCCTGCTGACGGATCTGACCCCGGCGGAATGGGATGAGGTTCTCCGCGTCAATCTGACGTCGCTGTATAATACCTGCCACACCTTTGTTCCGGATATGGTCCGGGCCGGGCAGGGCCGCATCCTGAATATCTCCTCCGTCTGGGGGCTGGCGGGCGCCTCCTGCGAGGTGGCCTACAGCGCCTCCAAGGGAGGAGTCAACGCCTTTACCCGGGCGCTGGCCAGGGAACTGGCGCCCAGCCATATTCAGGTCAACGCCGCGGCGCTGGGCATTGTGGATACGGAGATGAACCGTCATCTGTCGGATGCGGAAAAGGCAGAGATCTGCGATCAGATCCCTGCCGGCTATATCGTTTCCCCGGAGGAAGCAGCCCAGGCTCTGCTGAAGCTGCTGACCATGCCGGAATATTTTAACGGAGAAATTGTTCGTCTGGACGGCTGCTGGCTATGACAGCCGTCTTTTTTGATGCCTCCCGGCGCTGATCACCGGGGACAGCTGGGCCAGAATCACCGCCGAAAACATCAGAATGCAGCCCCAGGTTTCCCGTTCGCTCATCCGCTCGCCCAGCAGCAGCGCTCCCGTCAGCACCGCGAATACCGATTCCATGCACATCAGCAGCGAAGCCACCGTGGGATTGACCTCCCGCTGGCCGATAATCTGCAGGGTATAGGCGACCCCGCCGGAAAAAACGCCGGTGTATACCAGAGGGATCAGCGCGTCCCGCACCCCCTGCCAGCTGAAGGGCTCCGACAGCATCGCCGCCAGCAGCGCCAGCACGCCGGTCACCAGGAATTCATCCCGGCTCAGTCTCAGCCCGTCCACCGTGGGCGCATAACGGTCCACGCACAGGATCTGCCCCGTAAAGCAGACGGCGCATCCCAGCACCAGCCCGTCTCCCCGCTCCAGGCGGAATCCCTCCGCCGGGATGCACAGAAGATACAGGGCCGCCAGCGCCAGAAGCACGCCGAGCCAGATGACCTTCCCCGGGTTTCTCCTGAACAGCAGCCATCCCGCCACCGGCACCAGAACGACGTACAGCGCGGTAATAAATCCGGCCTTCCCCGCGGATGTCTCCACCAGCCCCACCTGCTGCAGGCTGCTGGCGGCGAACAGCAGCAGTCCGCAGAGCAGGCCGGCTTTTCGCTGTCTGCGCCGGTCTTCCGCCGAAGGGACCGCCGCCTTTCCCGTTTTCTTCTTTCTCAGATCGTTCAGCATCACCACGGGCAGCAGAACCAGCCAGGACATGATCATCCGGATCGCGAGAAAATAGAACGGGCCGATGTTGTCCATCCCCACCCGCTGCGCGACAAAGGCCGCTCCCCAGATCATCGCTCCGAGCAGAAGCAGCAGACTGCCTCTCAGGGAGGACCGGTTATTCATCGTTTCAGATTCCATCCCGTTCTTTTCCGCCGGGCTGGGCGCCCCGCTCATCCTCCCGGGAAGAATAGAAGACGATACTTCCGGCCGGAACCGAATGGGTCAGCCAGGTGTTTCCGCCGATCACGCAGTGATCCCCGATGACCGTATCTCCGCCCAGAATCGTCGCATTGGCATAAATGACCACGTGGCTTCCGATATCGGGATGGCGCTTGATCTTTTTAACCGGATTGCCTTTTTCGTCCAGCTCAAAGCTCCGCGCTCCCAGGGTCACCCCCTGATAAAGCTTCACATGGTCTCCGATTGTCGTCGTCTCCCCCACCACAATGCCCGTTCCATGGTCAATGAAAAAGTATTCTCCCACCGAAGCGCCCGGATGCAGGTCAATTCCGGTTTTTTCATGGGCAAACTCCGTCATGATGCGGGAAATCAGCGGAGCGTCCAGCAGATAGAGCTCATGGGCCAGCCGGTAAATGGAAATGGCATAGAAACCGGGATAGCAGATCATGACTTCCTCCCGGCTGACCGCCGCGGGATCCCCCTCGTACAGCGCTTCGATATCTTTCAGCAGAAGATTCCGGATCCGGGGCAGGCATCCGGCGAAAGCCTCGCAGATCGCCTCCGCCCGGCTGGCCGCTTCCCCGGTCTCCCGGGCGCGGAAGCACAGCGCCGCTTCCAGCTCCTCCTTCAGGATCCCCAGAGCGTTCTCCAGCAGGCGCTCATCCGTCATCTCCGGCTCTTCTCTCCGAAAAGCCATGGGAAACATCAGCGCCTGCAGCCCCTTCACCATACGGATCACCTGACGCCGGTCCGGGGGCTGACATTCCGCCTGGCAGCCGCTTCTTTTTTGAGGGTCTCCGTTCAGTGCTTTCAGGATTTCCCGGATCTCCGCCACCGTTCTCTCCTCCGTTTTCTGCCGTTTCGTCCGGATGCAACGGGCCTATTGTATCACAAATCTCCGGTGATTTGCATCATAAAAATCATCAATTCGTTTTCATCCGGAAAAAGATGTGATATAATGAGGACAAAGGAACCGCGGCATATATTATCTCTGATCTATATGGAGGGGAACGCATGGCACAGCAGGAAATCTACGCACATCGGGGCGCTTCCGGCTACGCGCCTGAAAACACCCTGGAAGCCTTTCAGCTGGCCGTCGAGCAGGGGGCGCACGGCGTCGAGCTGGACGTGCATCTGTGTCGGGACGGGGAACTGGTCGTCGCTCATGACGAGAAGGTGGACCGCGTTTCCGACGGGCAGGGCTTTCTGTGGGATCTGACGCTGCGGGAGCTGAAATCCCTTCATTTCAACCGCACGCATCCCGAATACCCGGATGCAAGAATTCCCACCCTGAAAGAGGTTTTTGACCTGCTCCGGCCGACCGCTCTGTCCATCAATATTGAGCTGAAAAACAGCGTGATCGACTATCCGAATCTGGAGCGGAAAGTGATTGAGCTGGCTGCCGGCTCCTTTCCGTTCGACCGCCTGATCTTTTCTTCCTTTAATCATTACAGCATGCTGCGGGTCAAGGAGCTGGATCCTTCCCTGACCTGCGGCCTGCTCTATGACGCAACCCTGGTCCGTCCCTGGGCTTACGCCGTGGCCCTGGGCATGGATGCGCTTCATCCCATGTACACGGAGGTGCTGGTTCCAGGCGGAACGGTTCCCCTGGCCCACCAGGCCGGCATTCGCGTCCATACCTGGACCGTGAATGAGGAAGCCCACATCCGTCAGGTTCTGGCGGAAGGGGCGGATATTCTCATCACCAATTACCCCGATCGGGCGCTTCGCTGTCTCCGAGGGGTGTTTGTCCCCTGACCGTTCCTTCCCGATCCAGTCCTTTCGCCCGGCGGACCGGCCGGCGAATCCCCTGCCCGTTTGATAAGGAGGCCATATAGTATGAAGATCTGGTTTGCCACAAGCGAATGCGCTCCCTTCAGTAAATCCGGCGGTCTTGCCGATGTCGCTTTCTCCCTTCCTCCCGTGCTGCAGAGTCTGGGAGACGAGGTGGAAATCCTCACGCCTCTGTACCAGTGCGTATGGAACCGCTTCCGCTCGGAGCTGACTTTCCGCGGATCTTATCCCGTTCAGCTGCGGGATATGCAGATCGATGCCCAGGTGTATGAGGGAAAGCGGGCCGGTGTGACGGTCTGGTTTATCGGCCAGGATCCCCTGTTCATGCGCGACCGGCTGTACGGATACAACGATGACGCCTGGCGCTTCGCCTTCTTCAGCAAAGCGGTCGTCACGCTGATGGGCGTCCTCTCCCCCTGCCCGGATATCCTGCACTGCAACGACTGGGAAACCGCTCCCGCCGTTCTGTATCTGAAGGACCGGCAGCAGGCGGATCCCTCCCTCGTCGGCGTTCGTACCGTATATACGATTCATAACATCGCCTACCAGGGTCAGTATGCCCGGGAGAAAATGTATACCGATTTCGGGCTGGACAACAGCTGGTATGACCGGGCGCTGATCTATTCCTATGAAGGCCGCGAGGATATCAACCTGATGAAGGGCGCCATGATGACGGCCGACGCGGTCAGCACCGTCTCCCCCACCTATGCCCGGGAGCTCCATCACCCCCAGTTCGGCGAGGGGCTGCAGGGCGTCGTTGACTATGTGGACGGCAAGCTCTATGGCATTCTGAACGGCATTGACGTGGAGCAGTATAATCCGCTTCATGACCCGCATATCCCGGCTCCCTTTTCCGCCGATGATCTGAGCGGCAAGGCGGTCTGCAAGGAAGCCGTACAGCGCCGGTTTAACCTGACGCGGGAACCGGAATGGCCCCTGGTGGCCGTCGTTGCCCGGCTGGTGGAACAGAAGGGATTCGATCTGATCCGGGAGGCCCTCCCCGGCCTGATGCATCTGGGCGTCCAGGTCGTCGTCTTCGGCCAGGGAGACGCTCAGTATGCCGATTATTTCCGCTGGGCTTCCGAACGCTGGCCCGGTCAGATGGGCTTCTCGGACCGTTATTCCGAGGAAGTCGCCAGCGAAATCTTTGCCGGCGCCGACTTCTACCTGATGCCCTCCCGTTTCGAGCCCTGCGGCCTGTCTCAGATGATGGCCATGCGCTTTGGCACGGTGCCCATCGTCCGGGAAACCGGCGGCCTCCGGGATTCCGTCCGTCCCTACAGCACCTTCGACGGGATCGGGGAAGGTTTCTCCTTCTCCGAGTATGCCGCCAAGGATCTCTATCTGGCGGTCCTCCAGGCCATTAAGCTCTATCTGTCCGATCCGGACACCTTCCGGGAGCTGCGCCGCCGCTGCATGCACAAGGATTTCTCCTGGGAGCGCAGCGCGGAGCAGTATCAGCGGATGTACCGGGAAATCCATGTCACGGAGCATTTCGTCGGCCTGACCTATCAGGAAGCCTTCAGCAGCATTCAGGAAACCTACCGTCAGCTGGATGAACACAACCGGCAGAAGCATCCGGAATGGTATCCGGAGGGCTTTAACCGGGTCATCGAAATTGAAATCGTCGGAGAAGGAGCCGGCTGGCTCTATATTGATATCGGCAGCGAGGACTTCGTGGTGGAGCCCTGGTCCTACCATGATGCCGATGCCCATATCAAATGCAGCTATTACCATCTGATGCGCATGATGCGCGGTGAAACCACCGCTCCCCGCCTTTTCATGAAAGGCCGCCTGCGCATCACCGGCAACCTGGCCAAGGGCTTCGAAATCAAAAACCTTCTCTCCCCGAGCTGATCATCGGACTGATCCAGGCAGATTTCCGGGCTGATTTTCTTCAAAAAGAAAAAAATCATCTTGACCTTCTCCCCTCTTCATGCTATAATCTTTTCTGTTCCGAGCGAAGGCCTGGAACAGCTTGGTGGCATGGCTCAGTCGGTAGAGCACATCGTTCACATCGATGGGGTCGTTGGTTCGAGTCCAACTGTCACCACACAAAAATCAGGATCACCCTTGCGGTGGTCCTGATTTTTGTATCAGTCACAATCTGATTCCGAATCAATGATCATCTGAGATGTGAACACATCGATTGGGCGCGGAGCCGAAGCGCCGCCGGTGGCGGATGAAGCGAGGCGGAAGCGTAGTGAGCAACAAGTCATGCGAGCGGCAGCGAAGCAGGACGCCGATTGCGAACTTGCCCGAACGAGCGAAGTGAAGTGAGACCGTTGGTTCGAGTCCAACTGTCACCACTCAAAAATCCGGTAGGCGTTATGAATCAACGCTTGCCGGATTTTTTTGCGTAC
>JAGCBO010000250.1 GCA_017652125.1 Clostridia bacterium
CCCCTTTCGGCTTTCGTCTCATCACGCAGCGGATGTACGCCCCGTCCACCACGTCGCTGTATCTCATGATCGTCTTCACGTGGATGTATTCCGGGTACAGCTTCTCCATGATCTCTTTCGCGCTGTTCGGGAAATCCACGGCCAGCCGCTTCACTCTCGCGTTGCTGACCTTTGTGTCGCTGGTTCTCTGTTTCGGTTTCTTAAGGTTCCGGCTCCGCGCCCACTTCCGCCGGTTCTTCTGCTGCTTTGTGATGTACCTGGCCAGCGCTTCCAGTCCGTTTTCGTTCGGCTGCAGGTGATCGGCGTTCGCGTAGCCTTTTCCCCAGATGGCTTCCAGTTCTTCCCGATCGATCCCGCCGTTCATGACCATGTGGACGTGGATCCGCTCCCGCGTCCCGTCGTCGTTCCCTTCGATCGTGTAAATGTATTTCAGCGGTTCCATTTCCCGTTTTTCCCGCTTCCGTTTCACCGCTCTCAGGAAGTTTTTCACGTCCGCCTGTGCCTGTTCGTATTTCGGCGGCGTCCCCAGGTATGTCAGCGTCAGGTGAATGTCCCGCTCATCAAAGTTCGCGTCTATCAGCTGGATCAGTTTCCGCTTGCTCCTCTCTTCATTGTTCCGCTGGACTGCTTCCGGTGTCAGGTTCTTTTTTGCTGCCCTGGCTTTCCCAGCCGCTTCTCTCCCGAAGATCGGGAACACTTCCACTTCCAGCCTCGGTCCCGCTTTGATCGTCCGTGTCCGGTACCCCATCCGCCCGACCCGGATCTCCGTCGGCAGGTCCCTCCAGTATCCGTCCATCCATTCCCCGTCCAGCAGGCTTCCGGATTTCTCCGCGCTGATATCAAACAGGTCCTCAAACTCCCAGGCCACTCCCGGCGCTCCTCTCTCGCTGCTCCCACCGGGGAGGCGTGTACACCCTCCCCGGACCCCTCCCGCTACCATTGCCATTTTATCGATGGCTGATGATCAGCGTTCTGATTCTCTGTTTCGTCCTGACCGTTCCGTTCCGGATTGTCCTTTTGTTAATACTCCATACGAGCCTTTGTTTGCGGAACCGATCCCGCAGTTTCCGAAGGCCGACCCTCCGCCGGTCCTGACAACTTGTCCAGGGCAACGACTTGCACGTTCGGTTGTCCGCCGGTTGCTTCAGCTCTCCCCTTATCCTTTGGCGCATGCTTTTTCATCGCACCGCCAATATTGGCGCGGGCGAGGATTTGAACCTCGCATGATAGAGCATCCGTGCCCGGCGGATCCTCCCTATCGATTGCCGGGTGATCGCGTCTTCCATTCCGCCACCGCGCATGGTGCCGGTCTTTCCCGGCTGTCAGATCGTCTTTCCGATCCGCCAGTTTTACGCTGAATAGATTCTTCCGTATTTATCAGCATACGGCAGCTGTATTAAGGCTTTCGCCCTGGAGCCGGAGGCCGGACTCGAACCGGCGGCTTTCAGGACCTATGAATCCTGTGTTCTTCCTCTGAACTACTCCGGAGTATGCTGCCGGATGCCGATCGCCGTCGGTGCTTAATCCGGCATGTTGTCATTCGATCTAATCGTCGTAAATCAGAATTTCATAATCGCATTTCTCGCCGCATTCCTCCGTTGTCATGTCGTCGGCCCTGCTGACGATAACGCTCGGAGCCCAACGTCCATAATCTTCATTGTCCAGCAGGCTGTCTATGCACTCTGAGAGGTTGGAATACTCTCTGGCCTTGCCTTCTCCCCATACCTGGCTCGTCTTTTGTACGTAAACCTTCATTATTTTTCTCCTTTTATAGTGTCCCTCGCCATGTCTTCTCCATCGTTTTCCTCCTTTGGCTTTCCGTCAGCGCAGAACCAGTCATCAGGCTCTGAACACATTCCGTCACCGCCAACGTAAACAGGGCATTGATATGTACCACGTCTCACGCAATCCTTGCACCGGACTACTTGAACATAGCCCAAATCCTCAAAAGTTGTAGGCTTTGGCGGTTCTGAATTAATTGTGATTGTTGCTGTTCCTTTCTTGCATAATGGTTCTTTCATTCACTTCACCGACCTTCCCATTTCCATCCATGCACATCAAGAAACGCATCCGCTTTGTGATACTGCTCAATGATTGCTGCCTGCTCTTTCAGCATAAAAAGTCCAGCATCAAACTTCTCCCAATCTGCATGGTTTCCGCAGAATGGCTTTAGGTCTGCTCTGAATTGCTCCATGCCTTTGATAACCTTCTCCCTGTCCATTCACTTCACCGCCATTCCTTATTTCCCGCTCCAGTCAATCGGTTGCCCGCAATGTCTGCAGTATTTATCCTTCGGGTCGATCGCCCCGTGGCATTCTCCGCACACATAGAACCAGCTGCTGCTTCCGCCCTCTATCTCAGCCTCCGCCGGCGTGATCCTCTCCGCCACTTCCTTCAGCATGTCCGAGCATTGATAGCATTTGAAGCTCAGGTCTATATCCTTATCCCGCTCCGCGATTGCCACCTGCAGAAAATAGTCGGCCAGTATGCCCAGGTTTTTGATCATCGTCTTTTCGTCCATTATTCCGCCTCCTTCATCTGCCTGAGTACCGGGTTAAACAGCAGGATCTCCCCGCCGACCTTCCGGGCCACCTTTCTGGCCTCCTCCCGGCTCCGCGTGATCCACGCGTCAAACGGGCTCCAGCTCCATCTCAGGTCTGTCGAGTACAAAATCGTCCCGACCAGATACTCCCCATCCTTTCGGATAATCAGCCCCGTCTTTTTCTTGTAATCGTTCTTCATCCCGGATCCGCCTCCAGCCATTCCGTCCGGATGTATCCCCGGCTCGTCAGCGCCCAGTCTCCCGCGATCCAGAACACGCTGACCGCGTTCCCGTTTTTCAGCCATCCCAGGCGCCCGTCGATCCGCGGGCCGTCCACCCACCGCCGGCAGGCCACCTGCCTGTTTGCCACACAAATGTAGTTATCAAAAACCGCCTCCGGCTGCTCCGTCACCACATAACCGCTGTATACCCAGCAGTCACAGTCCCCGGCGTCGATCACATGGATCCACCCGTTCCGCGTCTCCCCGTCTGTCAGGAAACTTTCCCCGCAGTCCAGGCGCCCGACCTCCGTGCTGTCCTTGTCCGGCCTCATCCGCAGGTGGACGTATGTTTTACACAGCACCCAGCAGCGCAGGTCCTCGCCCGATGCCCTGGAAATCGACACCGCCGCGAAAATCACCACCGCGATCAGCATGGCCAGCAGTGCCGCCGTAACCCGGTTCGACCTCTTCTTTTCCTCCGCCAGCTCGTGGATCACTTCCGGCTTGTAATACATGACCTGACCGCCTTGTTCGATGTTCTTTTTTGTGTTATACTTCAACTGTATCACCTGCATTTTTTTCATCTCGGTTTTCCGCTGGCAGCGGCAACTGTCAGCGGATTCTTTTTTCCCTTTCTGCCTTCCATTTCCGATATTCTTCCTCATGCTTCGGATCCTGATAAAAGGCCCGGCACGCCTCCAGCAGCGCCGCCGCGGTCGCTTTGTATTTCGGCTTCTCCTCCGCCGTCGTCGCTTTGATTCTCAGGTTCATATCCTTTCCATCCTTCTCTGTCGCATTTGTGGCTCGCCTTCAGAATCATTCCGTACACGATGCACCGAACACAGCGGTGACCGTTCCGCATGATCTTTTTCCCCGCCGGGCAGTCTTTGCAGATCATTGGGATCCTCCGCTTGAGCAGTTCCGCCTGTGTTCTCTGTATACATACTCGACAACGTTTTTGGATGTCCCTCGTGTCAGGGCCGCCTCTTCTTCATGTCCTATTTCTCTGGCGCGCACTTTGCTCCCGTCAATCCGTACAAATGCCTCGCCGTTTGGGTCAGCTACTACCGGAACGGCCTCCGCGTCCACCACGATCTTCCGGTAAACGCCCCAGGTGAAGATCCCGATCTTTCTCCCGCAGAACTTGCATTTCATGGTTGTGTCCTTCATATCCTGTTCCTCCGCCGTTTCGGCTGGTTCACGTATCCCTGTTTCCATTTCCGGATGATCCGGATGTTTTCAATGATCACCGGCGCAGGCTGATCGATGTGGATGTCGTAGACCATCGTCCGTCCGTCCGCGAACAACACCCGGATTTTCTCCGGCAATACGCTGTAATCGTGCTCATAGATCGGAACCACTTTCCCCAGGATTTCCGGCCGCTGTTTCCCGATCTCGACGTCCTCCAGGACCCGGTCCAGCATGTCGTTCGGGTTGCTCATGTTTCCGCCTCCCCGTACAGTTTCCTTCCGCATTCCGGACAGTACTGGATGAACATCTTCTGACTGCAGATCGGGCAGCTGCCCTCATCCTCAAGGATGTACAGATCCTGAGCGTCACCTTTCTGATCTTCCCATCCGAACGGATACAGATCTGCGTCACCATTCACGCGGAACATGAACATCACAATCTTTCCATCGAAAGCATTGACCTGCTTGTGTTCGTGGAAAAATTCCAGCAAATCTTCCAAGGTAATCTTGCCTCTGGACTTCCGGATCGTGAGGATGTTCCGGTCTATGTTCTTCCATTCGATTGACAGGCTCATGCTTCCACCTCCGTCTGGTATGCAGGATGCGTTCCGTCCTGCAGTTGAATCTCCGTCTCGCTCATGCTGTAGCCCAGGGAACAAAGCCATTCATATTCCGCGTCCAGTACCTGATTCTTAATGTATTTCGGTTTCTGCTGTCTGAATGAACCGTATCTGAAACTGTCTTTGCTGCTTGCTTCAAAGAACAACAGGATCGCTCTCGGATATTCCTCCAGCTTCATCTTCAGTACGCCATCAATGGCTTTCTGTTGTCTCTCCTGCCATGTCACACTTTCCTCGACGCCGATCAGTTCCTTCAGCTCGTCCCTTGGACTTGCATAGTTGACGCTGGCCAGTGTCGCCGCGAACATAAACCATTGGAGCATCCATAGCGCGTTTTTCGTGTTCACCGTGATGTCTTTCACATAGTCGTGCCTCAGCTGCCTGGCCCTCTGTTCGTCCTCCGTGATCATCTTCCAGGCGTCCGCGATCTCTTTCTCCCGCTGGATTTCCGCCTTGCTCTTCTCCTGCTTCTTCTCCGGCTGTTTCTTTGCTTTCGTGTAGAAGTTCAGCGTCGTATCGTCCCTGCAGAAGAAAAGCTGTTCCATGCCCGTCTGCAGCTGGCCGATGTCTACCGGGATAAACTTCTTTTCCGGGTTCAGCTTCGCAAGGTCTACTTGCCAATTGTAATGACACTCATACTTCCCGCTGTATCTCTCGTCCCGGTTCAGCTCTCCCACGTTCGCCTCTTGCAGTTTTTTGTGTACCGTCTTCCAGACCTTGTTAGCGGCCTGAATGCTCAGCGCCCGGTTCAGATTCCAGCTGAATTCCCGCTCCCCGATGTCCTTCAGCAGGGCGTTCCGCTGCTTAATGCTCTCGATTTGGCTCAGCCGCTCAAAGTCGTACAGCGTGATCTGCCTCTCCGTTCCCTTCTTCTCGCACGCCTGCTTCAGCAGTTTCGGATCCATCTCCGCCATCTTCAGCCGGCGCCGCACGGTCGTCTCACTGAATCCGGTCTTCTTGCTGATCTCCTCCGGCTTGAATCCCAGGTCCATCATCATCTGGAAACCCTGGGCCTGTTCGTATACCGTCAGATCCGCCCGCTGCATATTCTCCATTAGCATCGTGGAGATCTGCGTTTTGTGGTCCATGTCGCTGATCACACAGGGAACCGCATCCAGCCCCGCCATTTTTGAGGCTTCCATCCGCCGGTTCCCGATCACCACCGTGAACCCGTCGCCGACCTCCGCGTTCTCCGGATCATAGCTGCTTTCCGCGCTGGCTTTGTCCGCGCCCTCCGCCCTGGCCGCTGCCGTCCATTCGGTTTTCGTCATCCGGTGGCCCGGAACCACGGTCAGGTTCTGCATCACGCCGTTTTTCCGGATGCTCTCGGCCAGCTCCGTCAGGTCGCCCAGGTCTTTCCGCGGGTTCTCCGGGTGATGGTGCAACTGATCCACTGGGATCATCACAATACCGTTCATCACTCAATCACCCCCAGGTCCTCGATCAGCGGCATGTTGTCGTTGATCCCCTCCGCGATCCCGGCGTAGATATCCGCCGCCAGTTCGTCGGCCAGGTAGTCGCTCAGCTGTTCCTGGATGATCGTCATGATCAGCTCCATCTGTCTTTCGTTCATGTTTTCCACTCCCTTTGTTTAATCGATTAAACAGCCTTTTCAAAAAAAAGACTGTCGATCGTCGTGTCCAGCGCATTCGCCAGCGCCATCAATGTCCCGACCATCACGTTTCCCATTCTGTCGTTTTCAATCGCAGATATGGTTTGCCTGCTCACTCCGCTTTTGCGCTCCAGCTCCTCCTGGGTCATTTTGCGCTCCTCCCGGATCTCCCTCAAACGATAGCCCATTTTCTATTGTCCTCCTTTGTTAAACCGATTTTACA
>JAGCBO010000251.1 GCA_017652125.1 Clostridia bacterium
TGCCGGGCCCGGAAAACCGTGTCCAGCAGATAGAAGCAGGGAATCGTCATGCACCAGCCGCCCAGAATCGTCCGCTGGGGGATCATCAGATCGCAGATCACATTGCTCCAGCGCAGGTTGTTGGGATCCGGCTGATTCGTCGGCGTCGTATAGTACCCGGACAGAATGTTTTCCGTCCGCTTCACCGCGTTTCCGAAATAACCGGACAGGCTGTCCGTGGTTCCGCCGGCCAGATCGTAATCATACAGGAAGCCCAGTCCGCCGTTCAGGAAGAAGAGCAGCGCCGCCAGAACCACGGTTTTGGTTCCGCCGGTCATCTCCCGCCCCAGAATCAGCACGCCGGTAAAGCACAGGGCCATCATCAGAATGCCCGGCACGATCACGGAGGCCTGCAGGCTCGCCCCGAACAGATACCAGGTGGAGCTCAGGGAATCCGTCAGAAAGGGATAGCTCAGCCGGGCGCCGGGAAGGAAGGGATAGTCCACGGGAAAGCGCTTCCCGATCATGCCGGTGATGAAGCTCAGATGCATCGGCAGATCCCCGTAGGTGCTCTGCCCCACATGCCAGTTTCCGCCCGCGTCCGGCAGCATGGTATGCGTCACCTGCAGATATCCGCTCAGCACGGTCAGCGGGAGCGCCGTCAGCAGAATCTGGCGGAGCAGTATCGTCTCCTTCCGGTCCCACGGAGCGGGGCTCCGCCTGTCCCGCACCAGATAGCAGACAAAGGTCAGCAGGGTCAGCGCCCCGGCCGCCGCCACATGGGCCTGCGGGGTGAAGGACAGGAAGAAGGAAAACAGCGCCGGCAGCCACATTTCCTCCAGCAGCCCCAGGCTCATTCCCAGCCACAGCCGGTTCAGGGGCCGGTGCCGCGGCAGCAGCCACTGCACGGAGAAGACCCCGAAGATCAGATACATCGCGCTGTAGGCGATAGACGCAATCAATCCTTCTCCTCCTTCTCCTTTTCCAGCTGTTCCGCGATTTCCATCAGGCGGCGCATCCGGTGATTGACTCCGCTCTTTCCCAGCGGGGGATCCAGCATCTCCCCCAGCTCCTTCAGGCTCAGATCCGGGTTTTCCACCCGCAGCCGGGCGATCTCCCGCAGCGCGGGCGGAAGCGTAAACAGGCCCTGCCGTAGGCTGATCCGGCGGATCGCCTCCGCCTGGCGCTGGGCCGTATCCAGCATCCGTTCGCCGTTATGCTCGTCGCAGTTGGCCGCCCGGGCCGCCTGCGCGCGCATCTGTTTCCGGATCCGGATGTTCTCCAGCTCCATCATGCTCTGGCCGGCGCCCATCAGCGCCAGCACATCCGCGATCTCCTGCGCCCCTTTGAGATAAACCACGGGTTTTCCCCGCCGCAGGTAGCGATGGCAGGGCAGCCCGTTTTTCTCCAGCAGCTTTTCCAGCGCCCCGGGCAGTTCGTCGTCCTCCGCCTTCCATTCAAAATGATATCCCCGTTCCGGATGGCTCAGCGTGCCGGCCCCCAGAAAGGCGCCCCGCAGAAAAGCCTTCCGGCAGCACTGCCGCGTCATGGGATACCGGGGAACGGTTCTTTTCAGGTGAACCCGGCCCTCCTCATCCGTCTCCGTCATGTGCAGGGCGTCCAGCAGCATCCGGCTGTCCTGCAGGGACAGGGTCAGCACGCAGGTGCGCCGGCCTCCCAGCCTGGCGGTCTGCACAAAATGCAGCGTGGGATTCACGCCCAGGCGTTTTTTCAGCAGCTGAAACAGCCTGCGGGACACGCCCGCGTGATCCAGCCGGTAGCTGACGCTGAACCAGCCGCCGCCCCGGAAGGAAAGATGGCCGGAGGTCTGCGTCAGCGCGGAAATCTCGCTGAGCATGCAGCAGCTTTTCCCGAGCGGCAGGCGGACGAGTTCATCCTTCACCCGGCCGGAAAAGCTCTGCCCCTCTCCGGATCGCATCAGGCTTCATCCTCCACCGGCGTATTCCATCTCGCCTGTTCCAGCATCAGATCCCGATGGTTGATTTCCGTCTCGATGTTCTTTTCCCGCAGCCAGGCGCCGATCGCTTCGGCAATGGCGACGCTGCGGTGGGCGCCGCCGGTGCAGCCCACGGCGATCACCAGCCGGTGCTTGCCCTCATCCCGGTAGTGCGGAATCAGGAAATTCAGCATGTCCCGGTATTTCTCCATGAATTCGACCGTGGTCGGATGCTCCATGACAAACGCGCGGACATCCTCATCCAGGCCGCTGTGGCGGCACAGGCTTTCGATATAGAAGGGATTCGGCAGAAACCGGACGTCGACAACCAGATCCGCCGACCGGGGCAGGCCGCGCTTGAAGCCGAAGCTCATCACCTCCGCGCGGAAGGGGGGCTCCGTATCGGCCAGGTTTTTCAGCGTCCGGTTCAGCAGGCGCTTGATTTCCCGGGTGCCCAGCGCGGTGGTATCGATCACGTAGTCGGCGGTCTCCCGAAGGGGCTGCAGCCGGGTGCGCTCCTCCAGGATCGCCTGCGTCAGGTTCAGCCCCTCCTGGCTCAGCGGATGATCCCGCCGGGTTTCCTTATAGCGGTCCAGCAGGGTTTCGTAGCTTGCTTCCATGAAAATGGTTTCAATCTGGTTCCCCAGCTGCCGCAGCTCGCGGATCATTTTGGCCACCGCCTGCGCGTCAAAAAACTCGCCGCTGCGCACATCGATTCCGATCGTGACCGTCCTGAATTTGGTCGGCGTGGTATCAAAAGCCTCGATCAGCTTCGGCAGCATCATCGGGGGCATATTATCCATGCAGAAGCTGCCCTTGTCCTCCAGAAAACGGACGCAGGCCGTTTTCCCGGCTCCGCTCTGCCCGGTGACGATCAGATATTTCATTCCGCTGTCTCCTCTCCGAGAACCCGGATCTCCGGTTCCAGCCTGACGCCGGTTCTCTCCTCCACCACGCGGGCCACGTGCCGCATCAGATTCAGAAAATCCCGGCTGGTGCCGCCCCGGTTGATCAGAAAGCCCGCATGCTTCGCGCTGACCTGCGCGCCGCCTTCCACATAGCCCTTCAGCCCGCATTGATCGATCAGCGCGGCGGCAAAATATCCCTCCGGCCTTTTGAACGTGCTTCCGGCGCTGGCCTGATCCAGCGGCTGCTTTTCCGCGCGCTTCCGGTTCAGCTCCGCCATCCGGGCGCGGATGGCGTCGGGGCTGCCCTCCTCCAGCTCAAAGGTCACCTCCGTCACGGTGATCCCCCGGCCGGCAATCGCGGACCGCCGGTATCCGAAAGCCAGTTCCTCCCGGCTCAGCCGGACCTCCCGGCCGTCCGGATCCAGCCCGGCCGCCCCGGTCACCCGCTGGCTCATTTCGCCGTCATAGGCGCCGGCGTTCATGCATACGCCGCCTCCCGCCGTCCCGGGAATCCCGGAGGCGAATTCCAGCCCCGCGAGCCCCTGTTCCGCCGCCTCGGCGGCCGCGGCGCTCAGCATGGTCCCGGCCCGGACGGTCATCCGGCGGCCTTCCGTATGAATCCCCCGCATGTTTTTCCCGACCCGGATCACCAGCCCGCGGATTCCGCCGTCCAGCGCCAGCAGGTTGCTGCCGTGGCCGATCACGGTGACGGGCATTTCCCGCTCCCGCGCTTCCCGGAACAGCCCGGCGATTTCCTCCCCGCTGCGGGGAAAGGCCAGCCAGTCCGCCGGTCCGCCCAGCTTCAGGGTCGTATAGTCCCGCATCGGGGCGTTCTGTATGACTTCATAGGATTCAAACACTCGGCTCCTCCTTCCCGCGCAGGCCTGAGTAAGGCGGAAGAAAAGCGGCTCATTCGTGAAAAAAGGCTGCTTCACCATGGAAGCAGCCCAGCAGGTTCGCTCATCCTTACTTAACGATCAGCATCAGCAAAGAAGCCAGAATAAACACGCCGGCCGCAATCTTGGTCCCCAGCGCGAGCTTCGCCTCGAGCGTCTTCGTCTTGGACTTGCTGAAATAGCTGTTGCTCTGGCCGGAAATGGCGCTGATGCCGCCCTCATTGGAATTCTGCAGCAGCACGGTCACGATCATGAACAGCGCCGCCAGAATCAGAACAATCGAAAGTACAGTAGCCATGAATCAAAACCTCCTCATCAATCAGCCCGCCCATCATATCACAGCCCTTCCGAAAAAGCAAGACCGGAATCGGCGCGAAACGGGCCGGGATCCGGGCTTTTTACGGAAGCTCCCGGTTCTGCTTCCGGGCGGCCAGCGCCGCCAGGCAGTTTTCCATACTGCGCTCAATATGGACCTTCATCAGCTTTTCAAAATTTTCCAGATCCCGCGCTTCCACATAGTCCACCAGCTTATGGTGCTCCTCGTGGGCGGCGACCCGCCGGTCCTCTTGCTGAATGGCCATCGCGGAAAAACGGCGGATATATTCATCCTGGCCCTCGATCACCCGCAGAATCCGCTTCTTTCCGCTGATCTCCGTCAGGCAGGTGTGAAAATCCCGCGCCAGGGGGCTCAGGCTCTCCACATCGTCCACCGCCTGGTACCGGTCCATCACGGCCAGCTTCTCCCGCAGGGCGGCGATATCCTCGGCCGTCGCGTTCTGAATGATATCCGGAAGGGTCAGGATTTCCAGCGCGTTCCGGATGGTGTAGATCTGCTCCACGTCTTCCGTCGTGAACGCGTGCACCACCACGCCGCGGCGCATGACGTATTCCACCAGCCCGTCCCGCTCCAGCTTCCGCAGCGCTTCGCGCAGCGGAGTCCGGGAAATGTGCAGACGCTCGGCATATTCCGTTTCAACGATCCGCTCTCCCGCGGGAATCTCTCCGGTGATAATCGCTTTTTTCAATACCTCGTACGCGATCTCCCGAATCGGTCGGCTTTCCATCATCGGCTGAAAAGTCAGTGACATCGTTCAACCCATCCTCTCCAAAGTACAAAGTACTTTCCCTGCACTTTGGACACATTAAACAACAAAAATACAATTCTGTCAATCTTCGATCCCGTTGATTTTGAAACGAAGATACCGGGGGGCGATTCCCTTCTCCTTCCCCAGCTCGTACATCTGCTGCATCAGATAGGCTTTGGCCGTCCGCTCCGTCATGGTGTCGGAGGCTTCGACCTCGGCATACAGGTCCGGATGATCCGGATGCAGGCAGATCAGACAGTATTTCGGCGTCTCTCCGCTTCGGTCAATATGCCAGCGGATGCGGATCAGATCTTTTTCTTCCAAAATTCATGAACCCCGGTTTCTTTCTGTGATCAGGATTTTGCGGGCCGCCGCGATGCATTCCGGAATCCCGGCGCCGGCGGCCATCTCCGGCCGTCCGCCTCCCCGGGCCACGCGCCGGATCAGCTCGTTCATATCGATCGCCACATCCGCCGACCGGGCGAAGGTCAGCCGCTCGCCGCAGCAGAGCAGCAGGGCCTTTCCCGGCTCCCGGATATAGGCCGCCGCGGCCTCGGTAACGGCTTTGGCTTCGTGCTCCGGAAGGCACAGCGCCGCCAGGGCCGTTCCGGGAAGATCCTCCCGGTTCTCCCCCTCCAGGAACCGGCTCAGCAGATCCTGCGTTTCATAGCGGTTGGCTTTCTTCTGCACCTCCGCCAGGCGGTATTTCAGCTCCGCCGCCGCTCGGCTCAGCTCATCCACCGGGCAGCTGAGCGCCGCCCCGGCCTTCCCGGCGCTGCGCATCACGGCCTGAAACAGCCGTACGGCCCGCCCGCCGCAGACAAAGGTGATCCTCACCTTGCCCCGGGCGGGAGCGGCGGACAGGATTTTCACCAGCCCGATGCGGCCCGTCGCGTCCGGGTGGGTGCCTCCGCAGGCGACCATTTCAAAGTCGCCCATCGCCACGATCCGGACATGCTCCTTCACGGTCGGCGGCTTGCGCAGGGGCAGCTTCCGCAGCTCCTCCGGCTCCGGGAACCAGCAGCGGATCGGGGCGTTCAGCCGGATGCGTTCGTTGACCGTATCCTCCAGCAGCCGGATTTCCTCCTCCGTCAGATGCGTCCGCCCCTCCGGCAGATCCGCGTCGATGCTGGATTCCTCCGCCCCCAGATGCAGCCCGATGGTCGTTCCCCCGAGCTTCTCCCACAGCGCGCCCGCCAGCATATGCTCTCCGCCGTGCTGCTCCATGTGATCCGTCCGGCGGACGCCGTCGATTTCACCCCGCACCGGAATCCCCGCGGCCGGCGCCCGGTCCACCGTGTGCCAGACCTCTCCCGTTTCGTCCGCCTCCACGTCCAGCACCCGGGCGGAACCGCCTTTCCATTTCAGCGTTCCCGTATCATGGGGCTGGCCCCCGGAGGTGGGATAGAAGGCGCTCCGGTCCAGCGAAACCTCCCACTGTCCGGGCCGTTTTCCCGTCCTGCAGGCGGTCACGTTTCCGTCAAACCGCCACAGATAGGCATCCTCATAGTACAGCCGCTCCGTCATCGCGTCTCTCCCCGTCCGCCTCAGCTTTCCACAATGTGCTGGGTCAGACCGTTAATATAGATGGGCGTCAGCTCCGCCTGAATCAGCGGCCGGGCGTAGGAAAGGAAATCCTGCGTCATGTCCGTCCGGGCCTCGTTGATCCACTCCAGCGGAACCTTTTTCTCATAGTTTGCAACCTCGCTGATGTTCACCAGCTCGGTGGTGCACTGATACGGGTCGTTGGACAGCCGCTTCAGGGCCACCATTTTGGCCGTCTCCCCCTCGAAGGCCGCCTTGGCCGCCGCCCCGCCGACCTGGAAGGCCTCGGTGATGTCGGTCCGGCTGGTCAGATGCCCGGCGCAGCGCTGCAGAATGGACAGCTCCACCGACCGGGTCTTCGTGGGCAGATTCCGGGCGACCAGGTTGCTCAGATACCTTGCGGTGCCCGTCAGGTTGATATGGCCGAAGGCGTCCACGCTCCGCGCGTCGTCGCTGAGCTCGCAGACGAACCTTCCGTCCGCCAGCTTGATTCCCTCGGAAACGGCGATCACCACGGAGGCCCGTTCCTTCTGCATCTTTTCGACCTTGGCCAGGAAACGGTCCTCATGGAAGGGCAGCTCCGGCAGGCAGATCAGATCCACGCCCTCGCAGTCCTCCCCCCGGGCCAGCGCCGCCGCGGCGGTCAGCCATCCCGCGTTGCGGCCCATGATCTCGACCAGCGTCACATATTTGGTTCCGTAGACCGTCGCGTCCCGGATCACTTCCTTCATGACCACGCCGATATATTTCGCGGCGGACCCGTATCCGGGCGTATGATCCGTCAGCATCAGATCGTTATCGATGGTTTTCGGCACGCCCATGAAGCGGATGTCGCTGCCGGTCTGCTGCCCGTAGCGGGCCAGCTTGTTGATGGTGTCCATGCTGTCGTTCCCGCCGATATAGAAGAACCAGCGGATGTCCAGCTTCTTCAGAATCGCGAACAGCTTTTCGAACACCGCTTCATCCTCTTCCGGTTCCGGCAGCCGGTAGCGGCAGCTTCCCAGATAGGAGGAGGGCGTTCTCTTCAGCAGTTCGATATTGATGAAGGATTTCATGCGTTCCGACAGGCTGCACACCTTTTCCTCCAGCAGCCCCTGAATGCCGTGGAGCATCCCGTATACCTGCTCCGCTCCCCGCATCTGGCAGGCCTGCATCACCCCGGCCAGGCTGGAGTTGATGACGGATGTTGGGCCGCCGCTCTGTCCGACGATCGCGTTTGGCATTTTTCCGACCTCCTTTTTGATGATTCTGTTTTCCCAAAGCGGTCCTCCGGATTCCGTCGTGCTCTCCCGCTTCGTATCCTCCGGCTCTCAGGCGCCGCTTTTGCTTTCTTCTCTATTATAATCAGAAAAAAATTTTCCGTCCAGCATTTCTTTTCCATTTCGTTCCATGTTTCTCATGCCATGTTTTCCGGATGGAAACAGCCGTCGAACTCCTCCGCGGTCAGATAGCCCAGCTGAATGCACGCCTCCTTCAGGGAGCAGCCCTCGCGGAAGGCTGTCTGCGCCGTCCGGGCGGCCCGCTCATATCCGATTTTCGGCGAAAGCGCCGTCACCAGCATCAGGGACCGCTCCACGTTTTCCCGCATTTTATCCCGGTTCGGCCGGATGCCGTTCACGCACCGTTCCCGGAAGGAATCCATGGATTCCGCCAGCAGCCGGGCGCTCTGCAGAAAATTGTACGCGCACACGGGCATAAACACGTTCAGCTCAAAATTTCCCTGGCTGGCGGCGATGCCCACGGTCACGTCGTTGCCCATCACCTGGGCCGCCACCATGGTCACCTGCTCGCACTGGGTCGGATTCACCTTGCCCGGCATGATGGAGGATCCGGGTTCGTTTTCCGGAATCGTAATCTCCCCCAGCCCCAGGCGGGGCCCGCTGGCCAGCCAGCGGATATCATTGGCGATTTTCATCAGGTCGCAGGCGAGGGCCTTCAGCGCCCCGTGGGCGAAAACCATCTCGTCCCGGGAGGTCAGCGCGTGAAACTTGTTTTCCGCCGTCACAAAGGGCAGGCCGGTTTCCTCCGCGATCAGCCCGGCGCTCAGGCGGTCAAACCCGGCGGGCGCGTTCAGCCCCGTCCCGACGGCCGTCCCGCCCAGGGCCAGCGCCCACAGCGGCTGCAGGGCGGCGCGGAGCATCTCCTGATCCTTTTCCAGGCTGGCGCGCCAGCCGGAGATCTCCTGGCCGAAACGGATCGGCGTCGCGTCCTGCAGATGCGTCCGGCCGCATTTGAGCACGTCCGCGTTTTCTTCCTCCAGCCGGCGGAAGGCTTCCGTCAGCCGTTCCGCCGCCGGCAGCACTTTCATCGCCACGGCCTCCGCCGCCGCGATATGCATCGCCGTCGGAAAGGTGTCGTTGGAGGACTGGCTCATATTCACATCGTCGTTCGGGTGCAGCAGCGGCTTTCCGGCGATCGCGTTGCCCCGGTTGGCCAGCACCTCGTTCATATTCATGTTGCTCTGCGTGCCGGAACCGGTCTGCCAGACCACGAGCGGAAAATGCTCCCGCAGCTCCCCGGCCAGGACCTCGTCCGCCGCCCGGGCAATCGCCTCCCGCTTTTCCTCCGTCATCTTCTCCGGCTTCAGCCGGCGGTTGGCCTCCGCCGCCGCCTTTTTCAGCAGGGCGAAAGCCCGGATGATTTCCTCCGGCATGGTCTCCCGCCCCGCGCCGATGGGAAAATTCAGCCGGCTCCGCTCCGTCTGGGCTCCCCAGTACCGGTCCTCCCGCACCTCCACGGCGCCCATGGAATCGTGTTCCGTTCTGGTCTTCATGCGCTTTCGTCCCCCGTTTTCCAAGGTTCCTGATCCCGTTCATCATATCAGCCCCCATCCCCCGCCGTCAACCGTGTTTGACGTTTCTCCCCGCCTCGTCTATAATGGGCAAAAAACGCAGGAGGACCCCCATGCAGCTTCCCGTACCGGTTCAGGATCTGATCGCCCGGCTTCGCCGCGCCGGTTTCCCGGCTTACGCGGTCGGAGGCTGTGTCCGCGACGCGCTTCTGGGGCTCACCCCGCATGACTGGGATCTTTGCACCGCCGCCTCCCCGGAGGAAATGAAGCGGGTCTTCGCCGGCGAGCGGATCGCGGAGACCGGGCTCCGCCACGGGACGCTGACCGTGATCCGGGATCACGTTCCCTATGAAATCACGGCTTTCCGGACCGAGGGGCCCTATTCGGACCACCGTCACCCGGATTCCGTCTCCTTCGTCACGGACGTCCGGGAGGATCTTTCCCGCCGGGATTTCACCGTCAACGCCATGGCCTGGGCGCCGGAGGAGGGCCTGCTGGATCTCTTCGGCGGCCGGGAGGATCTGGAGCGGAGGATCATCCGCTGCGTCGGCGTTCCGGAGGAACGGTTTGAGGAGGACGCGCTGCGGATTCTCCGGGCGCTCCGTTTCGCCTCGGTGTATGATTTCGCCCTGGATCCGGATACCGCCCGCGCCGTTCGCGCGCTGTATCCCACCCTGGACCGGGTGGCCGCCGAACGCCTGCGGGAGGAGCTGCTGAAGCTTCTCTGCGGCCGGGCCGCCGGCCGGATTCTGCGGGAATATCCGGAGGTCTTTTCCGCCGTCATTCCCGATCTGGCTCCCATGGCGGGCTACGATCAGCGGAATCATCATCACCGGTTCGATCTGTGGGAGCATACGGTGCGCGCGGTGGAAAGCAGTCCGCCCGAGCCGGATCTCCGGCTGGTCATGCTCCTTCACGATACGGGCAAGCCCGCCTCCCGCACGATGGACGAGCGGGGCGAGGCCCATTACCGGGGGCATCCGAAGCTGTCGGCGGAGATCGCCGCCCGGGTGACCGATAACCTGCGCTGCGACCGGGCCTGCCAGGAGCGGGTCACTCGGCTGGTGCTGTATCATGATATTCCCCTGCGGAACGAGGACGGATCGCCGGCGACGGATCGCCGCTTCCTGCTTCGCCGGCTGAACCAGTTCGGCGAAAAGGATCTCCGGGCTCTTTTCCGCATTCACCGGGCGGACCGGATCGCCACCGGCATCACCTCCCCCGAAC
Source organism: Clostridia bacterium (assembly GCA_017652125.1). Classification (GTDB taxonomy): domain Bacteria; phylum Bacillota; class Clostridia; order Christensenellales; family Aristaeellaceae; genus Aristaeella. The sequence continues at coordinate 10,389 of JAGCBO010000251.1, forward strand.
GGGAGGACGCCCGGATGGCGCAGCGGATGGAGGCGCTGGACGCGCTGCTCCGGGAGCGTCCCTGCTTCACCCTGCGGGATCTGGCGGTCAACGGTTCCGATCTGACGGCCCTGGGGTTCCGTGGGCCCGCGGTCGGCCGCGCCCTGAGCGGGCTGCTGAACGCGGTCATGGAAGGCCGGCTTCCGAATGAGAAAGAAGCCCTACTGGACGCTGTGAAGAAAATGTCATAAATTTTTAACAATTTTAATCAAAATTTCAGAATTTCTCTGAAAAAAAGTTTGCCTTTTCCCTTTCCCTGTGCTAAACTGTAGCAGTTAGCCCTGGTTTGCCCCGGGCGGCTGCATGCGTTGATTCAGCGCGTGTTCCGGCGGTGAACCAATCCCGTCTCTGTGGCGCTGACCTGCCGCGCCTTCCATAGCGGCTGGCCGGTGTTTGTGTGCGCCTGCTTCACCAGGCGCGCGCGAGGAGTCGTGTTCCGCGGATCTGGTTGGGTTGCCTCATCCGTCCGGAGCGCCCTGTTTTCATGGCCAGGGGGCCGAACAATATACGGAGGTGTATTACGTAAATGGCACGCATTGCAGGTGTTGACCTGCCCAGAGAAAAGCGCGTTGAGGTTGGCCTGACCTATATCTATGGCATCGGCCTGACCACTTCGCAGAAGATGCTCGCGGAAGTCGGCGTGAATCCGGACACGCGGGTGAAGGATCTCTCCGAGACCGAAATCAGCAAGCTGCGTGAATACATTGAGCATCACCTGAAGGTGGAGGGCGATCTCCGCCGCGAGGTGTCTCTCAATATCAAGCGTCTGATCGAGATCGGCTGCTACCGCGGCGTTCGTCATCGTCATGGTCTCCCCGTTCGCGGGCAGAATACCAAGCAGAACGCCCGTACCCGGAAGGGTCCCAAGAAGACCATCGCCGGCAAGAAGAAGGCCACCAAGTAAGTTTTGGATTGAGATAACGGAGGGAATAATCAATGGCACCTAAGCAAAAGCTGAAGAAGGCTACGCGCAAGCGCCGTGAACGCAAGGTTGTTGAACGCGGCGCCGCCCATATCCGTTCTTCCTTCAATAATACGATTGTGACCATCACCGATATGCAGGGCAACGCCCTGAGTTGGGCGAGCGCCGGCGGTCTGGGCTTCCGCGGAAGCAAGAA
>JAGCBO010000252.1 GCA_017652125.1 Clostridia bacterium
AGATCCAGGTTCACCGCGGTCCAGACAGAGGTTTCCCGCCGGGTTTCCACCATTCCTTCCGTCAGGAGGGAGATGCTCAGCAGGTTTCCCGTGATTCCTCCCTGCCCGTCCGTCCGGATCCAGCCGTCCGAAATCAGCTGACTCATACGGGTCAGCCTGTCCGTGATCCGGCCTTCCGCCAGAATCGTCCGGTTCACCCGATCCTCCAGCTCCGCATCGCCCAGGGCGGTCACCTGCGGCCAGGTGATCCGGCTTTCTCCCAGGGCCAGCGTCTTTTCCTCCAGGACCGCATCCGCCCGGCCCGAACCTGCCGCCATCAGCAGGACAGCCAGCATCAGAACCCCGAGGCGGCGCCTTAAACGATATCCGACCATTTCATCAACCTCCGGAGGATGATTTTACATCGGTTTGCCCCGGAGCGCAAGCGGACCGGGAAGCGCGGTTTGACAGCCCCGATCCCTCCCGGTATAATAACGATCCGAAGAAAGAAGGCAGGGAGGGGGTGATTCCGGCGTCCGGAAAGGTACCAGGCGCAGGCAGAAAAATCCGAAGGATCCTGCTTCACATTCTTTCCGTCCTGCTGTCCCTGATGGCTCTCGCCGTCGCCTGTTTTTCCCTGATCATGGCCCAGCCCCGTTCGGATCCGGCTCCGGCGGTTTCCAGTCAGCCCCTGTCGGCTCCCAGTCCCGCCCTGAATATTACGGACGAAAAGGACCTGCGCGATCTGATCGCCGCGTTTCCCGTTCCGGTGATGAGTTTTCTGAGCGGGTCGGGTCTTCGGTTTGTTTCCGCCACTTCCTCCTATGCCGCGTGGGGCTCCGGTTTTGCCAGAATCGCCACCCTTTACTGGCAGACGGCGGACGGGGAACCGCTGATTCTTCGCAGTATCTATCCCTCGGAGGCTTACAGTCTGCTGGAAAAGAATTTTCATTTTACGCCGGTGGCCGGCCCGACGCTTTTCGGGAATGCCTCCGTCCGCATGGAGGGCGGCGGCGTCATCCGGATTCATACGGTGACCGGCTCCGGTCTCTATGCCGTGAACTGCCCCCAATCGCTCTCCGGGCAGATTTCCGTGATCAGCCGGTCCCTGCAGCTGTTTACCGTGGACGAGCCCGCCGGCTGACCGGCCGGAGACGTCCGTTCGGAAATCATCCTGCGGCAGGTAGCTTCCGCCCGCTCACAGCTTTCCCCGGTTCAGCCGGGCTATCGAAGCCAGGGTCTGAATCTTCATCGGGCAGATTTCCATGCAGGAGAGCGACTTGGAACAGTCCTTTCCGAAATGTTCTGCATAAAGCGTCCGGATTTCCGCCGTCTTTGAACGGTTCCGGGACGCCACCAGATAGCAGTCATTGGCAAAAGCCGCGCCGAAAAAGGTGCGGCCGTTTACGTAATTCGGACATACTTCCAGACAAAGCCCGCATTTCAGACATTTCGCCACGGCATAATGATGCGCGTGATCGGTTTTCGCGGAGGGCCGGTATTCCCCGATACTCACATTGGCCTGCTTCAGGTTTTCGTGAATGGAAGAACGGTCCGTCACCAGGTCGTGAATGACGGGAAATTTCCGCAGCGGCTGAATCCGGATTTCCGGTCCCTTCAGATCCCGTATAAACGTCTCGCAGGCCAGCGCGGGCCTGCCGTTGATCACCATGGCGCAGGCGCCGCAGATTCCCTGAAGGCAGGAGCATTCCCAGCCGATCCGCGTCGTCCGCCTGCCCTCCGTGTCCACGATGTCGTCATGATAGTTGAGATAATCCAGCACCCCGGCCACGGAATTATGGTCGGGCCCGTCGTACTCGAAGGTTTCCCAGTAAGGATCGCTGCCGGGATGCTGCTGCCGCAAAACACTAACTCTCATAAGCCCGCTCCTTATCCAGCCGCACGCTGTATTTTCCGCCGTCATAGGCCATAACGGTCGCCGACTGATACGCTTCCTCCGTTTCCGGATAATCGCTCCGCCAGTGCGCTCCCCGGCTTTCCCGGCGCGACAGGGCGCAGGCCATCGTCGCGCGCGCCAGGGTGAGAATGGCCGTCAGGCTGTAGTTAAAATACGGCATCACGCTGGAATCATAATGAATGCGTCCGGCAATCGACAGGTAGTAATCGATATCCTTCAGGCCCTGGGTAAGATGAGCCTCATTGCGCACGATCCCCAGGTTTTTCTGCATGGTTTCCGCCAGCAGATCCCGGATATACATGACGGGAAACCGGCTCTGAGTATCCCGGTCCTGCCCAAGCAGCTGCTTTTCCCGCTCGGTTTCCGCGCTGAAATCAGGCGGAGCGGTCTGCCGGCCTTCCCGCCCGGCAATCGCGTCCGCCGCCACGTTTCCGCTGTACAGGGCCGCCAGCAGGGAATTACCGCCCAGCCGGTTTGCCCCATGGTACATGGATGCGCATTCGCCCACGGCAAAAAGATTGCGGATATTGGTCTCGTGGTTCAGATGCACCGCCAGGCCGCCCATAAAGAAATGCACCGAGGGCCGGACCGGAATCGGCTCCCGGTATACATCGATTCCCCCGTATTTGGCGCAGAGATCCCGCAGCTCGGAAAGCCGGTTGTCAATCACGCTTTTTCCCAGAAAAGAGACGTCCAGGAAAACGCTGTCTCCCAGCGCGTCAATTTCCCGGGAGATCACATCCCGGGTCTGCAGGTTGCCGCCCGGACCGTACTTTTCCTCCATGAAATAGACGGTTCTGCCGTTCTTCCTGCAGAACAGCCTGCCGCCCTCCCCCCGCGCCGCTTCGGTAATCAGCATGCGCTTCTGCGCGGTTTCCAGCGTCGTCGGATGATACTGAATGAACTCCAGATTTTTCAGCTCCGCTCCCTGCATAAACAGCTTTCCCGCCGCGTATCCGTCGCACTGGGTGGAGCCGGTTGTTTTTCCAAAGAGGGCATTCTGGCCGCCTGTGGCGATCACCACCGCGTCGGCACAAACCGCGTCCAGCCCGCCGAAAGCTTCGTCAAACAGGAGCGCCCCGTAACAGACACCCTCCCGGATCAGGGCCGAATGAAAACAGCACCACAGCCTGCGCCGGATCAGACCCTGCGCCTCATAACGCCGGACCTCCATTACCAGGGCGGAGACAATCTGCTTGCCCGTGGAAGCGCCGCAGTAGCAGGTTCGTTTATAGGACTGACCGCCGAAGGCCCGGCGCAGCAGGCGGCCCTGCGGATCCACCGAAAACACGGTACCGATCCCTTCCAGCTGTCGCAGAATCCTCTCCCCGTTTTCGCACAGACCGGTAACGGCCCGGACGCCGCCCAGCCGGCATCCGCCGCGAAGCGTATCCTGAATGTGGCTGTCCACGGAATCCCCCTGGCTGTCCCCGGACAGGACGGCATTGATGCCTCCCGCCGCCATGACGGACTGGGATCGTTCCGAAGGGAACGGGGAAGCCAGCGTCACGTGAATCCCCTGCTCCGCGCAGCGAACGGCGCAGGCCATGCCGGAAATTCCGCTGCCGATGATCAGTACGTGCTTCATACCGTTCCACCCCCGGGAAGGAACATCGTCAGCTCAGTACGGATCACGATGACAGTTGCAGCCACAAAAGCGGCCGCACAGAAAAGATATACCGCCGTGTCGATCCGTTTCTGTCGCTCCCGGGAGGTCAGCCATCCCAGCGTGATGAAGGCCCGTGTAACAGAGACCGCGATATGGGAGAGAACCACAGCGTAAAACAGCGGCTGACTGATCATCAGCAGGGCAAACCAGAACCAGTTTCCCGCCTTCGCGCTGGACTGAAGCAGCGTGAAGGTATTGATATGCAGAATCAGCAGGGGCAGCATCAGAGCGGCGGACACCCGTTGAAGAATCGTTCGCGCATTCTCCCTGGGATACAGGTCAAGGCGCGTTCCGTCTGATTGCGTAAAGACGATCAGCATGCCGGTCACAGCGTGCAGACAGGTCACCACCATAAACGGAATGGCCGTCAGCGTTTTCAGCGTCGGATTGTAATAGAACGTCAGATAGGAATAAACGGTATATCCCATATGCAGCAGGATCGCCGCGATCGACAGAAGTCCCAGGGCCGCGTTGATCTTTTTCAGCTTCACCTTTTTCATCCTTTCCCCTGTGACCAGGCTCTTCCGGGCATCATCCATGCCGGTTTACAGGGACTCTTCCCGGTTTTTTCCTCCTTCAGATGAAGATCAGGGTAAACGGAATCCGGACCGGGCGGGCAGGAATCCGGCGCCATTTACGCGGCGGGGGCCAGCGCCTGCTCCTCAAACCATTCGTTGATCATCCGGTCCAGCATCACGTCGTCAAAGAAGGGCGTGTAGTCGCCGTTGGAAAGCCGCGGATCCTCATGGGTCGGTGTTTCCGGCTCGATCCGCGCAATGGGCAGGTCGGTTTTGCATCCGCCTTCCACGGATTCGCCCTTCGCGTCCCGCATGGCCCAGAGCCAGCTGGACATCATATATTCCCCGCCGTTCGTCAGCGTACACCGCTGTACGCTGCAGGCGCCTCCGCCCGTGGGCTCGCCGAGGAGCACCGCGCCGTGCTCCTGCATCAGGATCGGCATCAGGTTGCCGCAGGAGAAGGAGCCCCTCGTGGTCAGCACGGCGTAGCGGAAATCATACTTCACTTCATCGTCCTTCTCATCGAAGAGACCGTCCAGGTTCTTGTCCGAATGCAGCACGGCATACTCATTCTGTCCGGTCAGGACGTTGAAGCCGCGGAAAACATTGTCCCCGAACATCAGGTCGATCATATACGCCAGCATATCGCTGCTGCCGCCGGTATTCGCGGATAAATCAAACAGGACATTTTTGATCGAGGGATTCTCCGAGGCTTTCTTCAGGCCGGTCCAGGTAATGCCGACGGCGTCCATGGGGATTTCTCCCTTTCCGGCGTAGTAGGCTTCCCAGCCCACCGCGTCATCGTTGAATTCATCAATCCGGATGATCGCGGTACTCCCGCATTCCCGGTAGACCTCATCCCCCCAGGCGGCTTCCCGCGCCTTCCGGGCCCCATGGATGATTTCTTCATGGAAAACGGACCTGTACTGAAACAGCGCGCCGGCACGGATCTCGATCTTCCTCATAATCTCCGGGGAGAAGTAATCCAGAAGCAACAGGGTATTGAGACCAAAGTACATGCAGTGGCCATCATTCAGGCCAATACAGAACAGGTCGTTCAAGGCCAGCATATATTCGAGCATGTCGGGATCTTTCAGCCGGTCTTTGATGGATGCCAGTTCCGGATCGTCATCCAGCGCGGCATCCAGGCCTTTTTCGCGGATGCCCCGGTCCAGGATCCCCGTGCCGGGATGACCGTAGAAATAATCCATGGTAAAGCAGAGCTCCGCGTAATCCTCACGGATCACATCTTCCTTCCGCTGCGTTTTCCCATTCAGCAGGGCGTGGATCGGCCGGCTCTCATACCATTCGGGAGGCATCTGAACAAGACTGTCAATGTCCACCGCCCGTTTCAGAACCGATTCCCCGTTCCACAGCACACAGTTCATGGCGACATCCGTAAACATCGTGGACAGCAGTTCCAGGGGCAGATACACATCCTCCTCATCCGCGTAAAGCGCAATGCCGTATTTCGCGAAATCGAAAGTCACCGGAGCAGGCGGACCGTCAAACACCACTTCGGAATAATACGTCCATCCGCAGGCCGTATCCTTGATGCCGGCCGCCGTCATGTAGGGAAGCGGCGGAATCTGGAACCGCGCCCAGTCCGCGGCCTCGATTGTCCCCGCGGAAGGATTCGCCAGGATCTTCGTTCCGTTGGGGCTGGCAACTTCCCATACGACGCCGTTCAGGGGCGTCACCGTCAGCCCCGTCTGATTGATAAAATGGACATAGGCCTTCAGGCCGTAATACGGCACATGCGGCGCCGAAGTATAGAACCGCAGGTCCATGCTGCCGGTCTGTTCCTTCCCTG
>JAGCBO010000024.1 GCA_017652125.1 Clostridia bacterium
CGCTGGGCCTCCTCAAAAACAGATCTTTCGATGATGGGCGGCATCCCGTCCGGGATCCGAACGGATCCCCACACATACACGCCGATATAACGCTCATTTCCGACGACGCGGAGGATGGCCTGCGGAGTGAACGGACAACCGCGGGAGGTTTTCACACCCTGGGCGTTCAGCTGATGGGCGATAGACGCAGCGGACAGGCCGGAACAGTATAACGAGAAGATATTCCGGACGACGGCGGCCTGATCCGGCTGGATGGCGTACCGGCCATCCGGGCCGCGCTCATAACCGAGGACAGCCTGACCGTTATACAGGCAGCGCCGGGCGTTATCCATCATCCCGCGGGTGACGTTTTCGGACAGCTGGCGGCTGTACCATTCGGCGGTCGCCTCCAGCATACCTTCCAGGAGGACGCCGGCGGAGCCTTCAGGGATCGGTTCCATCGCATAAAGAACGCGGACGCCGAAGCGCCGGAGCTTCCCCTTGTATATGGCGCTATCTTCCCGGTTCCGGCCGAACCGGTCAACCTTCCAGGCGAGGATCGTATCAAAGCTGCCGGATTCGGCGGCCTTCATCATGGACTGGAAAGCGGTCCGGGCGTTTACGTTCTTAAAGCCGGACCTGGCGTGATCCGCATATTCATGGACCAGGGTAAAACCTTCACGCCGCGCAAAAGCACGAATGTCCTGCAGCTGCTGTTCGATGGAAACATCCCGCTGTCCGGCGGAGGAATAACGAGCATAGGCGACCGCGGTACGCGGGGCGCAGGAAGGGGAGGAAGATTTTTTCATCAGCGCCATTCTCCCAGGAAAAACATCCGGAGGGTGAGGGTATCAACCATCACGCCGTTTCCCTTAAATTCAAGATTCATTGACGTATTGTTTCCGGTTTTAACATGGACGATGTTTCCGTTCAATTCCCATTCGCCGATATAGGCGCGGCCCAGGCCCGGCTCATCTGCATGAAAGAACTGGGTGACAAAATAAGCGCGGTTTTCTTCTTCCAATTCGATGAAGATCATGGACCGGGCGCCGTTGTCTTCATGCCAGTAACCGATCCAGTTTCCTTCCACCATCCATTCTTCGACAGTGGAGGCGAAACAGAAAGAGGGGAGCAGGCAAACCAGGGCGAGGATCATAGCAGTGATTTTTTTCATAATAAAGTCTCCTCTTATTCTTCATATCCATCCATGTAGGAACCGAAATCAGCCAGGGCGGATCCATCGGACAAGGAAGCGTGACGATAATATTCAAAAAAGTTTTTGATATAATCCATGAACTGATCGCGAACGACGCGGTTCATTTCAGCCGGAACGGATACGGCGGGGATCCGGCGCATACAAGACAGACAATAATCAAAACAGCCGGTCAGGTTTCCAAGCATTTCAGTGGTGATCCGAAGCCCGGCGGCCTGGAAGGCGTGAATCATCGGACGGGGACAAAGGAGATGGTTTGCGAAAGCCTTCGCCTCTTCATTCCGAACATCTTCCGGAAGGGAACCATCATGTCCGAGGATGATATGACCGAGTTCACGGGCCAGTGAACGCTGGACGAAGACGGTGGAAAGCTGTTGATTATAAGTAACAATATACTGGGGCTTCCCATCCTTCATGTTCACGGTGGTGAAAGCGTCCTGATTCCCATCGCCGAACATAGAGATCAGACACCGGCGGTCCTGGTCGATCTTGTCAGAAATGGCCTGATAGGTAAAGACCAAAACGCCGGGCGTCTTTTTGAGAATGGAAAGGGAGGAAACAGGCGCAGAGCTGATCCCGTACTTGATCAGGGTTTCCGTGGCCATAATAGCCGCTTTTTGATAATCTGGCGTCATTTTTCGTTCTCCTCTTCTTTTTCAAAATAATCTGCATATTCGGTAAACATGGCTTTCATGACGTTCTTCGCCTGTTCGACCTGCTCCGGGGATAGTTTATTCAGCCCGCGGATCAAAAGGCGGATTTCGTCGTTCTTCGGCTGATCCTGAATAGGAACGGATTCATCGGACCAGCCCATGAGATATTCGGGCGTTATACAAAGATATTCCGCAAGCGGTTTAATAAACTTTGACGGGAGTTTTGAGATATCGCCGTTTTCATAACGATAAATGGTAGCGGGAGAAACCTGAAGAAAAGCAGCGACCTGTTCAGCGGAATATCCAAGAGACAAACGGGCCTGCTTGATACGATCTCCAATGTTCATTCTGCAAAAGCCTCCTTCTAAAGACTATTATATGGAAGGATTGCAAAATTGCAATAGCTCCAAAAAATTTTTATGCAAAAATGCAAAATATAGTATTGACTCGCATTTCTGCGTGTGATATATTGTGCAAGGGAACTTGCGAAAATGCGAGAATATGAGGAGGATTTTAAAAAATGAATACGCAAGCAGTAAAGGACAGGATGAGGGAAAAGAAAATTTCCGGTCCAATGATGGCGAAGGAGCTGGGAATGGACCAGTCAACCTATTACCGGAAGATGCAGAAGAACGGGGACGAATTCAGCGCCCTGGATCTGATGGTATTCAAACGCGTGCTGGAGATGGACGATACGACAGCCATCAATTTTCTTTTATCTTAAAACTCGCACAAATGCGAAAGAAAGGAAGCAAAGGAAGCATGAACAGACCGAAGATGCTGGATAAACCGGCCCCGATGTATGAGACGGCTTACAGCAAATATCCGGACAGGGTCCGGATCAGCTTCGAGGACGGGACCACGGCGGTATATGAGCTGAGATATGACCAGCCGCACCCGGTGATCCTGGAGAACGTGAAGATCATCAGAAAGTGGCGGGGATACGTGAACAGACCGGAGCGGAGGAGACGGAAATGAAATGCAGAGACTGCGCGGAGGGAAAGCCGATCGGCGGGGACGGGATCCTGTGCATCCAGTACGGGATCATTATCGGAGCGAATCATGAATGCACACGGGAAGGAGGACGGCAGCGTGAACGAGATCAGGATCACGGTGAGCCAGGCGGAGGAGAAACCGAACTATCAGAAGAAGGCCGCGGAATTGCTTAAACGCTGCCGGGAATTCTATCAGGATCCAGAGAACGAGAAGGCTTTCCAGGAGTGGAAGGCCGGGAAGGACAGGAAATGACAATCGGGGTGATCATCGCGTTCGTGATCGGGGAATGCGCGGGGCTGGTGACGGCCGCGGTGATCTCCGGCGGATGGGACGCATACAGAGAATGGAGGCAAAGGAAGCATGAAAAGGAAGCAAGGAATCGCGCTTTTACTGGCGCTGATCGTCACGGTGGCGGTGATCTGGTCCGCGATCGGCAGCATGGCGGAGGACCGGCTGGCGACGGTGTGGATCATGTGCAAGCCGGGAAGCTATGTATCGATCCGGGAGAAGCCGGACAAAAAGAGCGGGGAGCGGGGATATCTGGACAGCGGGGACAGCTTCCAGACAACCGGCGAGAGTAAGGACGGATGGATCCGGTGCTGCGGGGCCGGGGAAGGCGGATGGGTCTGGAACGGGTACGTGGTGACGGAGAAACCGGAGAAGATCGGCGAGCGCTACGTCTGCAGCGCGGTGAAGCAGGTGGCCTGCCGGAAATGGATGGGCGGGCCGCAGGTGGACGGATCGCCCTGGCTGAAAAACGGCCAGTTTGTGGACGTGTTTCTGATGGCGGACGGCTGGGCCGTGACGAGCCGGGGATATATCCG
>JAGCBO010000253.1 GCA_017652125.1 Clostridia bacterium
ATCGTTGTCCTGGCGGCGGTCGTCCTGGCCGTCGTCCTTCTCACCCGCCGCCTCCGCCGCTCCCTCCCCGGATCTCCTCACCCTCCTCTTCACCTCCCTCCCGGACGACGACCTCCGCGCCCTCATGACCCGCTCCCTCGAGCATGTGGACGTCCTCCTGGACGCGGGCTATCAGCCGGTCATGCAGCTGGGCGAATGGTCCTGGTCGGATCTCCAGTATGATCCGGCGGGCGCCCTCTCCCTGACCCTGAAGGAAATCGTCTGGACGCTCGACGGTTTTTTCGTCGAAAACGGGTCGACCTCGCCTCCCGCCCGGCCCGTTACCTGACCGCCGAGGCGGTCAATCTGGATGAGTTCGCCTTCCTGCCGGTCGCCGCCGGGCTCTGGCGCCAGCACGAACTCTGGGATGGCACCTATACCCTGGACGACCTGCTGGATATTGTGGAGCTGATCCGCGTCCAGAATGAAAACGCGTACCGGGCCGCCCGTTCGGAACCTGTTTGATCCGCGTCCGGAGTGAAAACGCATACCGGGCCGCCCGTTCGGAACCTGTTTGATCCGCATCCGGAATGAAAACGCGTACCGGGCCGCCCGGTCAGAATCGAGGTGATTCCCCCTGGCCTTGCAGGAATTTCTCGCTTCCTTCGGCGTGGAAGTCGATGAGGCCGGCGTCAGCCGCCTCCAGGATGTCCTGAAGGAAAACAAAACCATGGCGGAGGATCTTTCCAAAGCCTTCTCCGCCGCCCGCGCCTCCCTGAAGCCGCTCCTGACCACCACGGCCACCGAGGCTCTGAACAGCCTCAAAACCTCCGGCGCCCTGAATCTCCGGCTGACGGCGGATGCCTCCGCGGTGATCGCCACGGCGAATACCGCCCTGGCCGCGATCAAGGCGGCCTATTTCGGCACCACCCTGCAGCTCTCCGCCCGCGTCACGACCTCCTCCGGCGATGCCTCCGGCCAGAACGGCGGCGTCGCTTCCCGGGCCTCCGGCATCATGGCCTCGGCCGGCGGCCGCTTCACCCGCCGCACCAGCGTCGAGGTCGCGGAGGACGGCCAGACGGAATAGCTTGCGCCCACCGCGTCACCCGGAAGGAGGATTCCTCGGAAAACGCGGCGAATTATTGTCTCATGGCAGCGCCGCATATACAACCGCCGGCATCCGGGATGGCCGGCCGGTAAATTAAATGAACAAAACAGCGGTTATCTGTCCGTTTTTTTGTACGGGAGATGAATCTTATGAACCGAAAAACCATCCTGTCGGTGCCGGTGGCCTGCTTCCGGTCGGTCATCGCGGTGTGCGTACTGGGGATCGTCATTGGCTCCTTCCGGGATTATGACATCAATGTCGCTCTGGCCAATAAAACGGATCTGGGATCGTTCTTTGCCACTTACGGTTCCTACTTCTCCTATTGCCTGTATCCGGCGGCGGGGGCCTGCCTGTATGCCGGGCTGAAGAAGAAGGGCGACGGGTATCGCCTGCTTGCCCGGACGCTGCTGATCCTGGGCTGGTTCATGGCCGTGTACTATTCCAACAGCTATAACGGCAAGGTAGTCCGCGCAGCCTTCGGCTATACCCCCGGAGAGTCCTCCGCGGCGCTGTCCGTGCTGAGCTGGCTGTTCTGGGCTGTCCTGTACGGATGGGTGCCATTTGCTGTCATCCGTCTGGCGGATGACAGCAATCCTGATAAGCTGATCGCCGTCGGCGCGGCGATTCTCATCGCGGGCATTGCCGCGGACAATGTGAACCTTTGGCTCAAGCAGGTTGCTTCCCGTCCGCGGTACAAATATCTGATTACGCTGGAAGATCCGAAAAGCGAGTTCCGCAACTGGTGGCAGATGATCCCGAACCTGGCTGGCAGTAACGACAACTTCAAAAGCTGGCCCAGCGGCAACATGACCATTGCAAGCATGATGTTCTCCCTGCCGATGCTGACAGACGTGATGAAAAAGCGCAGCAGCCGAAAGAACCTGATTGCGTTCGTGCTGGCTTGTGTGTACGTCCTGCTCTATGGCTATAACAGGATTCACATGACCAGCCATTTCCTGACGGACGTCTGCTTCGGAACGCTGATCACGTATCTGGTTTTCTCTCTCATCAGCACAGCGTTTCTGCGCGGGTTCAAAGCACAGCGGTGAAAAGACTGAAAAAAGTCCTGATGGACACGGACCGACTGAGAATCAACAATAAAGGATAGCTTGACAGGAAGCTCTATTCTCACCTATAATTCTTTCAGCAGAAAAACAAAATGAACTCCGCTTACAGGAATTCAAATACAACAGAAATGAGGTTGATTCGAATGAAAAAAAGGCACCTGATTTCCGCGGTCGCGATGCTTCTGGTGCTGATGCTGCTGGGCCTGTCCTGCGGTGCCTTGGCGGAAGGCAAAACATTCGGTGGGCTGTCCTTTCTGAACATGACA
>JAGCBO010000254.1 GCA_017652125.1 Clostridia bacterium
ACCCGGAATGGATTCCCTGGAACCGGCTGGGAGAGCTGCCCCAGTGGGAAGGGGATCGTCTGTTTCTGAAGCTGCTGGAGGAGGAAGCCCCCTTCTTTTCCCTGAAACTGGTTTACAGCGGGGACCGGCTGCTGTCGGCCGCGCTGGACGGCCATCCGGTGGCGCTGCCCGAAAAATAAACGGTTCCCTTGACAAATAATGGTTTCTGATGTTAAATAGGAGCGTTGTGGTATTTTTCGGGAAGCCGGTGGGTTCCGGCATTGGAGGATGAATCATGCTGCCGTTTCTGACTGTTCTCCTGCGGGTAATCGGGATTGTCTGTGCCTCGTTCCTTGCGGGAATGATGATCTATCAGCTGGTGCTGAGCCTGTTTGGCTTTGGAAGAAAGGTAAAGGATTATCAGGATCACGATCCGCAGTCCCGCTTCCTGGTGCTGGTTCCGGCTCATAACGAGGAGAAGGTGATCGGTGACATCGTCCGCAACCTGCAGGCGATGGACTATCCCCGGGAGCTGTACGATTGTTATATTATCGCCGATAACTGCACGGACGCGACGGCGGAAACCGCGCGAAAGCTGGGGGCGCAGGTGATCGAAACCCGGAAGGAAGGGCCGGACAGCCCGACCGGGAAGCCGATCGCGCTCCGGAAGGCGCTGCTGTCGCTGGGCGATTATCAGAACCGGTATGACCTGATGATGATTTTCGACGCGGACAATCTGATGGATACCAATATGTTCCGCGAAGTGAACAGCCAGTATCTGGACAAGGGGAAGCCGGACTTTATTCAGTGCTACCTGGGAGCCAAAAACAAAAAAGGCGTCGTGGCCTGGTTCTATTATACCGGATATACCCTGACCAACCGCTTTTTCGATCTGGCCAAGCACCGGCTGGGGCTGAACTGCGCCATCGGCGGCACCGGTTTTGCCATGTCCACCCAGTATCTGTATGAACGGGGCGGCTGGACCACCATGTCCCTGACGGAGGATTTTGAAATCCAGGTGGAAGCGACCCTGGAGGGAAGACGGATTCTGTGGAATCACGTAACCCGGGTCTACGATGAAAAGCCGACCACCATGCGGGCGTCCATTCGTCAGAAAATCCGCTGGGGCCAGGGCCACTGGTTTGTGGCGCTGCGGAATACCGGCAAGCTTTTCCGGGCTTTCGCCTCGGGAACCATCGGGCTGGGTGAGTTTCTGAGTCTTTTGACCTATATGTACAGCATTTCCGTTTATGTGGTGACGGCTTTGCAGCTGGTGACCGGCCTGGCGCTGGCCTTGCTGACGCCGGGGACGCCGATTGTGTCCTTCTCCCTGGAAAGCCTGCTCTGGGGTGGGACGCTCTTTGGATACAGCTATCTGCTGCTGTTCTATGTGGCGGACTGGCTGGACAACCGGATCCCCTTCAGTCTGAAAACCATCCCGGTGATGTTTGCCGGGTTTGCGGCCAACATGGTTGTGGGTGTGTTTAACCAGGTGGTGGGCCTGATTCACTGCCGGGATCAGCAGCACTGGGTCAAGACAGAGCATGCCATCGGAGCGGCTCAGACCGTTCACGGATCCAAGGCCGTGAAGCTGCCGCCCAAAGCCGCTTAATGCCGATGGCTGAATAAATCCTTATGCCCTGGGCACCCAGACGCCCAGGTATCCGTCCTCAGAACGGGCTGCCTTGTAAGACCAGGTAGCCCGTTTATCTTTGAATGTTTTTTCGAAGGTATCCCCTTCCGGATTCAGCAGCGCCAGCGGCTGGCCGCCGGGGCTGACAGGAAAACTGCCGTCATCCGGGAAAAGCCGGATGTTCCCGCCGGTGATAATCACGCGGGAGTGGTTATTGCCCAGGAGACGGCGGCTGGAGGCCAGCAGATCTCCCTGAACGTAGCCGGCCTCAATCCGCGTGTCACAGGCGCCTTCGATGCTGCCGAGCCCCGTCACCCGGTTGCCTTCCCCGTGGAAGGATACTTTCGCGCCGGTCAGGTAAGAGGTGCCCTCGCCGTTGAAATTACCGATACAGGAGCCGACGTCGCAGCGAATGGTGATACCGGCCTGCCCGGAAGGCAGACGGACCTCCATCGTTCCGTTCATCGTACCGAGTCCGACAGCCCGCTCGCTTTCCAGCAGAATATCGGTTTCCGCGTTGACCGCAACGGAAGCGAACCCGCTCAGGGTACCGATGCCCACCGCGTCGTTTCCCTGCAGATGGCACTGAAGACGGCCGCCCTGGAGGCGGATCACCGCGCTGCCGGCGGTGCTGCCGATACCGAGCGCGTTGATGCCGTTGGCCGCCAGCTTGATGTCTCCCCGCTTCAGGATAATCCCTTCGCCCGCGCTTCGGCTGCCGCCGATGCAGACCGCTTTGTCTCCGGAACCGTGCACTTCCAGCCGGCCTTCCAGATCCAGGATGATGGTACCGTAGGTATCGTTAAAGCTGCCGCCGATTCCGACGGAGAAGTTTCTCGTGCTGTCGACCAGCAGGCTGCCCTGCCCGGAAATGAGCAGGGAAGCGTTGCCGGGAACCCGGATTCCGTCCCGCTGGATCAGGTTGTTCCCCTGAAGGATCAGATGCACCCGGCTGTTGCTGCCCAGCTGCAGAACGGGTTCCTTGCCGGCCCGCAGGCTGACGCTGTTCAGAATCAGGGTGGTTTCCGCGTCGTCCCGGACCCGGAGCGTCATGCCGATCTGGGAGCCCTCCTGGCTGGTCAGCGTTACGATGCCCTCCGGGATTTCCAGACTGGAAAACTGATGGATCGCCAGCTCGAACAGATCGACGGTTTCCCCGTTGCGGACCGTATAGGTTTTCGTCGCGCTGTCATACCGGGCCAGCCGAAGGTTTTCCTCCAGAATCTGGGCGCGGATGGATTCGCTGATGGCCTGAATGGGCTGTTCTGCCGGACGGGCGGTATAGTATCCCTGAATCAGATCCACGCCGTATCCGATGACCGTCCGCAGTTCCGCTTCGGTCTCCACCCCTTCCGCCAGAGCCCGGATGCCGTTCTGGTGGGCAAACTCGATGGTGTTGCGGACAAAAAGCTGCTTGTTGCTGTCCTCTTCAATCCCGGAGATCAGCGCCCGGTCGATTTTGATGAACTGCGGACCGTACCGGAGCACGTTGACCATGTTGCTGTGGCCCGTGCCGTAATCGTCAATGGCGATCTGCGCCTGACTGCCGGGCTTGCTCAGCTGCTTCAGCCGGATCAGCTCCTCGTCGGAGGTGGAATCCTGCTCGGTCAGCTCAATGACGAAGCAGTCCAGATAGCTCTGGAAACGGTTCTTCAGTTCCTGACAGTCCGCTGCGTTCAGGAAGAAGCCGGGAATGGTGTTAATGAAAACCTTAGAGCCCTGGAAAGCGCTGTAATGCTGAACGTATTGCTCCATAATGCCGAAAAAGGTGGCTTTTTCCACATCGTACAGCCGCCCGTACTCCCGGGCGATGGCCAGCACCTGCAGGGGGTTCAGATTGACCAGGCTGTCCGTGCGCATCAGGGCCTCGTAGGCGACAATCTGACCGGTTTTTGCGTGCACGATCGGCTGGAAATGATACCGGAAAAGATTTTTTTCCATCAGCAGGCTGAAGGTGGTATAGAGCTCGGCGGTGATATGCGTGTCCTTTACCACGTCGTGCTGCGCTGCTTTCAGGCGGTTCAGATACAGCTCGCCGGTAGCCAGGCGGATCAGGTTTTCCAGGCTGACTGTTTTCCAGCCGCTCGCCATGGTGGTGCATCCCGCGTGAATTTCCAGATAATAATCCCGGTTGTTTTCCGCGTTGTAGGAGGTCATTGTCCGGTAAAAATCCGCGACGGTGGTTTTGATTTTGTTGCTGAGCAGGGCTTCGCCCGGTTCGCAGTCAAAGACCACAAACTGGTTGTCGCTGATGCGGGCGGTCTGCGGGGCGGTGGGATTGATCCGGGAAAGGGCTTCGCCGATCCTGCGGACAATCGTTTCGGTTTCCTGAATGCCGTAGGTTTCATAAATATAGGAATACCGGCTGATCTCATAGATGGACAGGGAGATAAAGAGCCGGTGATTGTCCTGCCTGGCGCAGAAGTCCTCGTACCATTGCGTCAGCCCTTTCAGATTGCTCATTCCGGTCAGCGGATCCTGGAAGGCGCTCCGCTCAATATGGGCCAGCAGATTCTGCTTCTGCAGGTTACCGAGCTGGATGGTGAAAACCAGGTTCAACACGTCGGCGATCCGTTTGATCAGCCGGATGTCCGTTCGCAGATCCAGGGTCTGGGCGGAAAAATAGCCGAAAACCACGGTGTCGGAGTGAATGGCGGAGGTTACAATGACGCCGGTCCGGAGTGAAGAGAGCGGCTGACTGTGATGCAGCGTGATCATCTCCGGCTTCGGCTGATCGGAACGGGGTGCGGCGGGAAGCCGGAGCAGTTCCTCCTCAATCTCCGTGGAATCATAGGATTTTCCGTGAAATACATCCAGATAGCGCTGGTTCAGATAGACCGCGGATCCGGAGGGCAGCGCGTGGGAAAGAATCTGCAGAAAGTCCTGCAGCTCCGTCTGCATCAGCATGCGTTCAACGGTGTGATACAGACGGTTCTCATGCGTCCGTTCCGATTCCAGCGTGTTAAAAAGACTCAGCGCGTCGTACTGGCTTTCTTCGGGAACCGGGCATCCGCAGGACTCGGAATAAACGGGACGGAAGAGATTATAAAGCGGATCCTCAATGGGCATACCGACGGAAAGCTGGCGGATCATATTCACAACGGTCTGAGCCAGCTGGCTCTGGTTGTCGGTTACGGTGGAGAGCCGGGGCCGGATCATGGAGGCGGCCGGAACGCCGTCAAATCCGGTGACAATGACATCCTCCGGGACCCGGAACCCATGGTTTTTCAGCGTATCGCAGACCGACATGGCCATGGTATCATTCGCGCAGAAAATGGCATCGGGCAGCGAGGGCCTTTCCTGAATCAGCCGGAGCGTAATGGCGGAAGCCGGCTGAGACCAGTAATTGCCCCAGTCCACATTCCGTTCATCGAAGGGAAGGCCCAGCTCTTCCAGAACCTCGCGATAGCACTGCAGCCGGAGCTCCGCGTTGGGCTCGCCTTTTATGCCGCTCAGAAAAAACGTATCTCTGGCGCCGTGCTCCTGAATGACGTGGCGGAGCAGGGCCTTGAAAGCCGGGACCGGATTGTTGACGATATTATGGCAGCCCTGATGAATGGCGCCGACGCTGATGACCGGAACGCCGAAGGTATCCGCCTCCTGAACGATCTGGTCGAACAGCTTCTCATCATGGAAGCTGTTGGAAACGATCACAAGGGCGGAGAAAATTTCATAGTGAATCGCGCGAAAGATACTGCGGGCCGCCTGGTTCTCTTTCTTATACCAGTTCAGATCCATGGAAGTGGTGAAGACGACAATCTCGCCTCCGACTTCCCGGACCGCCCGGTCCAGCTCCGCTACAAATCCTGTATTCAAATCAAGATGAAGCTCTGACAGGCAGACGCCGATGATCATCCAGTGCTCGTCCTTTCCGCCGGGTCCGTTTGCCCCGGAATGTGTTTTGTCTGCTGATGGAGACAGTATATCATATAATAATAGGAAAAGCAAAGCTTGAAAAACGGAAGCAAACAGGGTATACTCACCGGGCGCCTTGATGCGCGGTGAGTTCGAGACCTTCCTCACCGAAAACAAAACTAAAGGATGGTGTTTCCCATGAAAAAGTACTCCGCCAGACAGCTGGCAATCGGCGGCATGATCGCCGCGCTCTATGTTGTTCTGACCTATCTGGCCAATATGGTCGGTCTGGCCAGCGGCGCCGTTCAGGTGCGGATGTCCGAAGCGCTGACCATTCTGCCCTGTCTGACCGTCGCGGCGGTTCCGGGGCTGACCGTGGGCTGCGTCCTCGCCAACCTGCTGACGGGCTGCGCGATCTGGGATGTGGTCTTCGGAAGCCTGGCCACGCTGCTGGGAGCGATCGGAACCAGACTGATGCGCAAAACGCCGAATCTGGCCTGGATTCCCCCGGTGGTCAGCAATACGGTTATTGTTCCCATTATCCTGCAGCAGGTATACGGCGTGCCGGAGACCCTCTGGTTCCTGGTTCTGACCGTCGGCGCCGGCGAGCTGATCAGCTGCGGTCTGCTCGGACTGCTGATTTATAAACCCGCCGCACGGATCATTCCGGCGGATTAAAAAGCTTTCCCCCTGCTCCGCGGAGCGGGGGGATTTTTTTACCGGTGATACAGCTTGTGGCTCTGATAGGAAGGGTCGCAGGTCAGATTCACGCCCAGCCGGCGGAAGGTATTATCATCCACGGCGGAGAGGATGACGGTGGAGTGCGCTTCGCAGTTTTTCAGCTGCGGCAGCGCGCTCAGCGCCAGCGCGGCGTTGGGGTCTGACGCCGCGGAAACCGAGAGGGCTACCAGCACTTCGTCGGAATGGAGACGGGGGTTGTGGTTGCCCAGATATTTGCATTTCCGCTCCTGAACCGGCTCGATGACTTCGGGCGGGATCAGGTGCGTTTTCTTTTCTATGCCGGCCCGGCGCTTGACGGCGTTCAGGATGACAGCAGCGGA
>JAGCBO010000255.1 GCA_017652125.1 Clostridia bacterium
ACACAGCCGCGTATTCCAAGTTCACTGGGAAAATGGTATCGTTCCGGACAAGAGCGTCCTCGCTGTTCCCGGGGTTGATCAAGTCTACTACCATATCCGTGTGCTGCGGAATCTTCTGGGGCTTCATGACCAGAAGGAGGTTCGGGAAATCGGCGTCTACTGGACAACGGCCGGACAGGAGACACAGGGGCTGACCGCAGCGCTGAAAGAACCGTGGCCGGTTAACGAGCCGGAAAAAATCGGGGCCTGGAATCATATGATCGAAATCCTGGATCCGGAGGAAGCCGGGCAGAAAACAGAGCTTTTGCCTCTTCTCCGGAATGACAGGTGCGATGTTGACCTGCGGCGGTTTATTATAGGAAAAGAGAGCATTCTGCTGATTCTGGAAGCAAGCAACAAGACCGGTCAGCCGATTCAGCTGCTTGCGGAGGAGCTTCAGGCCAATGACGGAGAAATACCGTTCATTGTCCCCCTGGGAATGCTGCTGGGGGAGACGATTCTTCCGGAGAGCACAAAAGTGTTTGGCCTGGAGTTGAAAAATTACCAGGAAAGCCTTACCGGAAAGGAACTGCGGGAGATCTCGGTGAGCCTGCGTGAACAGGGTGAACTGGCGGCATCTCCGGCCGTGATCCTGCTGAACGTTCCTGCCCTCATGAGCGGAGAGAAACTGATCTGGCTGGATGCGGATCATCTGACAACCCGGGAAGCGACCATGGTTCAGCACGCTCAGGAACCCCTGGTTTTCATTGAGAATGAAATCCTTCTGGAACCAAATGCCGCACAGTATCGCCATTGGATCGACCTGCCGGTTTCCGAAGCGGATATGGAAGAACTGAAAAGCGGAACGGCCTATCTGGTGATGCCTGTCGAGGAAAAATATCTGGCGCTGATTTCCGCGCAAAGTCTGGTCCGAAATCAGGAAGGGACGGTCGGTGTCTGGCTTCCCGGGCTGGTTGCCGCCTGTGCCGGCCATGACGAGGATATTCTGCCTGTGATTGTCACGCGGGCGGATTCAAACGGCCTGGAGGGGAAAATCGGCACAAGCCTTTATTTCGAAAATGAAGATATCATGAACTACAAGCGCAAGAGAATCGGGGATATCCAATTTGAAGTGAACTATGACCCGCTGAGCGGGAAGATCCTGCAGATGGACGCGGAGGAGGATACCTTTATCAGCCGGGAGGAGATCGCCACCGTCACCTGCTATCTGTCGGTGATCGATCCGGGAGAAGCGCAGGACGGAAGACTGCCGGGATTCGATCAGATCGAATATGTGACAGACTGGAGCTATGGCTGGTATGAGATGCTGGAAAACAGGCCCATGCAGATTCAGCTGCGGCCGATCCGGGAGGAAGATCAGATCCGGGTGCTGTTGTCCCTGACCCGGAAGGATGATACGAAATATTGTGTGATCACGCCTTGATCCGGAGCGGAACATTTCACCCGGCGAAAAAACGAGAAGAATGCAGAAAAAAGTTGAATCGCCTTCTGAATTGGGGTAGAATAAACGCATTCTATGATTGCTAACGGAGGGAAGAAAGCATGTATCCCATCATCCAGAAGCGGGTGCTGAATGAAACTGTAACCCTGATGAAAATCTCCGCACCGATGGTGGCCCGGAAGGCCAAACCCGGTCAATTCATTATTTTCCGGATTGATGAGGAGGGGGAGCGGGTTCCTCTGACGATCGCCGGAACTGATCCTGAAGAGGGCTCCGTCACGATCATCTTCCAGAAGGTCGGCTATACAACGGAAAAGCTGGACACGCTGGAGGAGGGGGACGCTCTGCTGGATTTCGTCGGACCGCTGGGAGAGCCCAGCCATACCGAGGGGATCCGCCGCGCGGCCGTGATCGGCGGCGGACTGGGCGTGGCCATCGCCTATCCTCAGGCGAAGGCGCTGCATGACGCCGGGGCCGAGGTGGATCTGATTGTGGGATTCCGGAATGAACATCTGATTATTCTGGAGGAGGAGCTGCGGGCGGCCTGCACGAATCTGATCATCATGACAGATGACGGGAGCAACGGCCATAAGGGCTTCGTGACCCAGGCGCTGCAGGCGCAGATTGAAGCGGGCCGGGAATACGACGCGGTGATCGCGATCGGGCCCCTGCCCATGATGAAGGCGGTCAGCGAAATGACCCGGCCGCTGGGAATCAAGACCATTGTCAGCATGAATCCGATTATGATTGACGGCACCGGAATGTGCGGCGGATGCCGGCTGACGGTCGGCGGGGAGACAAAGTTCGCCTGCGTGGACGGGCCGGATTTTGACGGCCATCTGGTGGACTTCGATGAGGCGATGGCCCGGGGACGGATGTTCCGTCCGGAAGAGGCGGAAGCCCGGAAAAAGCATCTGTGCCGTCTGACAGGGGAGGCGAGATAAAAATGGCGAACATGAGCATGACCAAACACCCGATGCCGGAGCAGGATCCTCAGGTCCGGTCGGGAAATTTTCAGGAAGTAGCGCTGGGGTATACCCGGGAAATCGCCATGGAGGAAGCCGCCCGCTGTCTGCACTGCAAAAACGCGCCCTGCGTATCCGGCTGCCCGGTAAATGTTCCGATTCCGGATTTCATTGAAGCGCTGAAGACCGGAGACGCGGAGAAGGCTTACGGAATCATTCGCTCGCAGAACGCGCTGCCCGCGATCTGCGGCCGCGTGTGCCCCCAGGAAACCCAGTGCGAGAGCAAGTGCGTGCGGGGCATCAAGGGAGAGCCGGTGGGCATCGGCCGGCTGGAACGCTATGCCGCGGATACGGCCATGGCCTCCGGCAGCGCCGGACAGGCGAAGCCCGCGGACACCGGACGGAAGGCCGCGGTGATCGGAAGCGGCCCCGCAGGGCTGACCTGCGCGGGAGAGCTGGCCAAGGCCGGATGGCGGGTGACCATCTATGAAGCGCTGCACACCGCGGGCGGCGTGCTGGTATACGGGATTCCGGAATTCCGGCTTCCGAAGGCGCTGGTTCGCCGGGAGATCGACACCCTGCGCGCGATGGGCGTGGAAATTATCACCAACGCGGTGGCCGGAAAGGCTTTCACCGTGGACGAGCTGTTGGCGGAGGGATATGAAGCGGTTTTCATCGGCAGCGGCGCCGGACTGCCCAATTTCCAGAAGATCCCGGGTGAGAGCCTCTGCGGCGTCTATTCCGCCAATGAGTTCCTGACCCGGCTGAACCTGATGAAAGCGTATACTTTCCCGGAACATGACACCCCGATCAAGATCGGAAGCCGGGTGGCGGTCATCGGCGGCGGCAACGTGGCCATGGATGCGGCCCGGTGCGCCAAACGGCTGGGGGCAGAGGTCAGCATCGTGTACCGCCGGAGCGAGGCGGAGATGCCGGCCCGGAAGGAAGAGGTGCATCACGCCCGGGAAGAGGGAATCGAGTTCCGCATGCTGACGGCTCCGACCGCCATTCTCGGAGATGAGAACGGATTCGTGAAATCCATGAGCTGCATCCGGATGGAGCTCGGAGAGCCGGACGAGCGGGGACGGAGAAGGCCCGTTCCGGTCGCCGGAAGCGAATATGAGCTGCCGGTGGAGACGGTGATCGTCGCCATCGGAAACAGCCCGAACCCGCTGATCAAAAAGACCACGCCGGATCTGCCCACTGAAAAATGGGGCGGAATCCAGGCGGACGAGAACGGGCGAACCGGGAAAAAGAACGTGTATGCCGGCGGCGACGCCGTGACCGGCGCGGCAACGGTCATTCTGGCCATGGGCGCGGGCAAGAAAGCCGCCGCGGCCATTCTGGCGGATCATCCGTAAAGCCGGAAGTTCATCCAAGCCGGAATCTCATCGGGGGGATAGAAGTGGCAGCCTTTGGATTCGATGACCGATACGCGATGTTTGACGTGACCCCGGTGACCAATCAGTTTATTGTGGACCTGCTTCCCGGCGCGCGGGGAGACTTTGTCAAGGTTTACCTTTACGGACTGATGAAGTGTTATCATCCGGAGGGGGAAACGGATCTGGACGAAATAGCCGGGGCGCTGCGGATGTCCCGGGAAGATATCCTGAGCGCCTTCCGGTACTGGGAGCGGCGGAGGGTTGTTCGCCGGATCAGCGATGATCCGCCCACCTGGCGCTTTCTGAGCCCCGTGCAGCAGATGATGGCCGGAGAGGACAGCGACGACGATCCTGAGTTTGAGGCGTTTTCCAACGCGATCTACGAAGCTTTTGACAACGAAAGAAGACTGCACGGCAGCGAGCTGGTGACCTGCTTCGAATGGCATGAAGAGCTGAAGCTTCCGACGGAAGTGATCATCATGCTGCTGAAGCATATGGTTTCCATGCGGGGAAAGCAATTCAACTTTAAAGAAGCGGACCGGACGGCCACTCAGATGGCGCAGGAAAACGTCCGCTCCATGGAGGCCGCGGAGGATTTTCTGGCCCGGGACCGGGAGATGTACGACGGGACCCGCCGGGTGCTGCGGAAGCTGGGAAGGCATTACGCGCCTTCGGAAGCCCAGGTGGCCCTGTATTCCAAATGGATCCGGGAATGGCATTTTACGGCGGCGGCCGTGGAGGAAGCGGTGAAGCAGACCGCCGGCGGGGATCCCAGCATGGGATATCTGGACGCCATTCTGGAAGGGATCCGGAATCAGTCCGCCGGCGGGAAGGCCGTGCAGGCCGAGCAGGTACGCCATTCCGAGAACCGGCGGAAAGGTCTGCGGGAGGTTTTTCGGGCCATGGGCCGGGGATCCGTGAATGAGGAAACGCTGAAGCTGTACGATGAAATGCTGGGCCTGTATGATCAGGAAATTCTGATTCTGGCAGCCCGGGAATGCCGGGGGGCGGGACGCTCTCCGGAGGATCTGCTGGAACTGCTGAAAGCCTGGAAAAAACGGGGACTGAACACCCGGGAGGAGATTCAGCAGCATCTGGACGCCTTCCATCAGCAGACAGCGCTCCAGAAGGAACTGCTGAAGAAATGGGGAGCGGACGGCGCGGAGGAAGCGCGGGTGCCGCGGACTTACCTGACCCGCTGGACCGGCGAATGGGGCATGAGCCGGGAGCTGATCCTGAAGGCGGCGGAGTATGCCGCCACCGCCCGGAAACCGGCCGATTATCTGGACCGCCTGCTGAAAGGCTATCAGGAAAAGGGAATCCGGACGCCGGAAGAGGCGGAACGGGATCATGCCTCCGGGGGCGCCCGGACGGGAAGCCCGGCCCGGCAGAATGTAACCGCGCAGCAATATGTGCAGCGGGATTACAGCGGAATGGAAGAAGAAGCAATGGAGCGGATGTTCGAAACGGATGGAGGCATGACGGACGATGCGTGAGGCGATACGGGCGGAGCTGGAGCAGGAATACGCGCAGCGCCGGGCGGAAAACGAGCGCATCGAGGAAAGCCGGAAGCGGGAAATCGCGGAGAGGTATCCGGAGATTCACGTGCTGATCCGGGAACGGGAGCAGCTGGTTTTCGGTACGCTCCGCCATATTCTGAACCACCAGGCCCGGGAGGAAAACCTGCCGGAGAAAATGCGGAGCCTGTCGGAAGAAATCCGACGGAAACTGAAGGAAAACGGTCTGCCCGAGAACTATCTGGAACCGGTTTTCCGCTGCCCCCTGTGCCGGGACACCGGATATACGGGGGAACCCGTACGGGAAATGTGCACGTGCATGAAGGAAGCCTGGCAACGGAAAATGCAGGCGCAGAACGGGCTGGACGTCAATGACCGGGAGACCTTTGAACGCTTTGATCTTTCCCTCTTTTCCGATCAGCGCGCCCCCGGGGAAAAACGCTCTCAGCGGGAACTGATGCAGCGGGCCCGGGAAATCTGTGAAGGATGGGCGGACGCGTGGCCGGATACCACCCGGGATATGCTTCTGTCCGGTCCGTCCGGACTGGGGAAGACCTTTCTGATGCGATCCATGGCCCGGCGGCTCAGCGAGCGGGGCAAGGATGTGCTGCTGGTCAGCGCCTATCAGATGTTCCAGACCGCCCGGGCCTGCTACGCGGCCAATCAGACCGAACCGGAGGAGCTGATCAGACCGGCGATTCTGATGATCGACGATCTGGGCAGCGAGCCGCTGATGCAGAATGTGACGGTGGAGCAGCTGTTTCTGATCATTAACCGGCGGCAGGAGCTGGGCCGGTCCACGGTGATCTCCACCAATCTGTCGGCGGAGGAGTTCAGAGGCCGCTATACGGAGCGGATCGCTTCCCGCATGATGGACTCCGCCCGCAGCAGGGTGATCATTCTGAAGGGGAAGGATCTGCGCCAGGTGAGGGGGAACGGATGAATATTCAGATTTACTGCGGAAAGAAGAACTTTGACGTACAGAAGGCGGAACGCTATTTCAAGGAGCGCCGCATTCCCTTCCAGACCATGGATCTGAAGAAACACCGGCTGGGGGAGCGGGAGATCCGCCTTTTTCTGACGGGGGTCGGAATGGAAAACCTGCTGGACCGGGAGGATAAACGGGTCCGGGAACACCCGGCCTGCTATTACGACCGGGCGGAGCTGCTGATTCCCGCCATTCAGGAAGCCCCCTGGCTGATGAAAACGCCGCTGGTGCGGAACGGAAACCAGGTAACGCTGGGATATCAGCCCGACGTATGGGAAACCTAGAAATAAACCCTCCCCAAAGGATTCTCCCTCAAAAAACGGATATGAAAACGATCCCCCGGCCTCAAAGCCGGGGGATCGCGCTTCACAGGGAATCGTTTCCGGACGGGATCAGTCGCCGAAGGAGATGCCGATGCGGCGGGCGGTCTGCACCATGTGATGATCCACGGGGACGGGCTTGGGAATACCGGCCACATCCTTCAGCGGATTATGGGAAATCTCGCTGCCCTTCAGAGCGACGGAGACGCCGAAGATCCCGTCCCGGATCAGCTCAGCCGCGTGGACGCCGAACTCCGTGGACAGCACGCGGTCGTAAGCGCTGGGGGTACCGCCCCGCTGAATATGCCCCGGAACCACACTCCGCGCTTCCACTCCGACCTCCTGCTGGAGGCGCTGAGCCACATAAGCGCTGGAGGAGAAATGCTCCGTGGCCCGCTTCAGCTCACGGTCCTTCTTCTTCATGCGGGACTCTTCCTTGTCCATGGCGCCTTCGGCGACGGCGATGATCGTAAAGCCTTTGTTGCTTTCGGCCCGGCGCTCAACGACTTCGGCCACCTTCTCGATGCTGTAGGGGATTTCCGGAATCAGAATCACGTCCGCCCCGCCGGCGACGCCGGAATACAGGGTCAGCCAGCCGGCTTTATTGCCCATGATTTCAATGGCCATGACCCGGCCGTGACTGGCGGCGGTGGTATGAATCCGGTCAATGACATCCGTCGCGATATCGTTGGCGGTATGGAAACCGAAGGTAAAATCCGTTCCGTACAGATCGTTATCGATGGTCTTCGGCAGGCCGATGACATTAAGGCCCTCCTCGCTGAGAAGGTTCGCGGTCTTGTGGGTGCCGTTGCCGCCCAGGGTGACCAGGCAGTCCAGCTTCAGATCCTTATAGGTCTTTTTCATGGCGGCGACTTTGTCCACATTGTCCTCGCCGATTTTCCGCATATCCCGGAAGGGGGTGCGGTTCGTTCCGAGAATGGTACCGCCCAGCGTCAGAATACCGGAAAACTGGCTGCGGGACATTTCGGAATAATCCCCTTCAATCAGACCGCGGTATCCGTCATGAATTCCGACGATTTCCGCGTCAAACATTTCATAAGCGGCACGGGCTACGCCGCGGATGGCGGCGTTCAGGCCGGGGCAGTCTCCTCCGCTGGTTAAAATACCGATTCTTCTTTTCATGGGCAGAACTCCTCTCTTCTTTTTCTCTCCTTGTGATTCAATTATAGCATGAAGACCCGGGAAAAGAAAGGTTCTTTTTCCCGTGATGGGGATTGCGTTATTGCGTTTTCATTTCCCGGATGATATAATTTCCCTGCTTTACAGGAGGACGAAGGAATGAGAAGTATGACAGGATGCGGGACCGGTTCCGTGAAACGGGACGGATGGGAGGTTACCGTTGATCTGAAGACGGTGAACCACCGTTTTCTGGATCTTGCCCTTCGGCTTCCCCGGACGCTCAGCTTTCTGGAGCCGGTGGTCCGGGAAGGCATATCCGCCGCGATCCGGCGCGGTCATACGGAAATCTATCTGACGGTGAAGAACACGGCGGAATCTTCCGCCGCCGTTACGACGGATCTGGCGCTGGCCCGGGGATACGCGGAAGCCGCCGCGGCCATCGCGGAGGCGGCCGGCATTCCCAACGATCTGACGGTATCCCGCCTGATGGAGATGGAAGGCGTAACCGTGCTGACGGAACGGGAAATGGATCAGGAGCTTCTTTCCGCCCTTTGCGCGGAAGCGCTTTCAGCCGCCGCCGGTCAGCTGGTCCGGATGAGGGAAAAGGAAGGCGTCCACCTGCGGGAGGATCTGAGAAGCCATCTGGAGATGATTCGCTGCCTGCGGGAGGAAGTGGCCGGGCGGGCTCCGGCCGTTGTGACGGATTACCGGGACAAGCTGCTGGCCCGGCTGCGGGCGCTTTCCGCGGAAGGCGTTGATCCCCAGCGGCTGGCGCAGGAAGTCGCCCTGATGGCGGACCGCTGCGCGATCGATGAAGAGCTGTCCCGGCTGGAAAGCCATCTGGGACAGATGGAGAGCTATCTGGAAGCGGAAGGCGAGATCGGGAAGAAGATGGATTTCCTGATTCAGGAGATGAACCGGGAAACCAACACCATCGGCTCCAAGGCCTCCGATCTGTTCATTACGCAGCGGGTGGTGTCCATGAAGAGCGAGATCGAGAAGATGCGCGAGCAGATTCAGAACGTGGAGTAAGGCAATGCGGCTGGTCAATGTAGGATACGGGAACATGGTTTCGATTCCGCGGGTGGTGGCGATTGTTTCGCCGGACGCGGCTCCCATCAAGCGGATGATTCAGGATGCCAGGGACAGCGGACACGTGATTGACGCCACCTGCGGGCACAGGACCCGGGCGGTGCTGGTGACGGATTCGGATCATATCATTCTGTCGCCGCTTCTGCCGGAAACGGTGACGGCGAGAATCGACGAACGGAAAGAAACGGAGGCTCCGGAAGGATGAAGGAAACCAGAAAGGGTATGCTTCTTGTTATTTCAGGTCCTTCGGGCGCGGGAAAAGGGACGCTGGTCAGCCGGCTGCTGGATCAGGATCCCAGTTTTCGCTTTTCTGTCAGCGTAACCACGCGGCGGAAACGGGATAATGAGATCGAAGATGTGCATTATCACTTTATTTCCGAGGCAGAATATGATAAACTGCTCGGGGAGGATGCTTTTATCGAGCATGCCACGGTTCACGGACACCGGTACGGTACGCTGAAGAGCGAGGTATATGCCCGGATGGAGCAGGGCCAGAATGTTCTGCTGGACATCGATCCCCAGGGGGCCCGGGCCGTCATGGAAAAGGAACCCAGCTGTGTCAGCGTCTTTATTCTGCCTCCCAGCTATCATGAGCTGAAGGTGCGGCTGCATACCCGCAATACCGAAAGGGAAGAAGAGATTTCCCGGCGGCTGCAGAACGCGCGGGGAGAGATTGAACAGATGGGCCGGTACCGCTATCTGGTGGTGAACGATAACCTGGAGCTGGCGTTTGATCAGCTGATGGCCATTGTGCGGGCTGAAAAGCAGAATTCCGTCCGGTATTTCCCGGTGGTTGAAGAATAAGAAAGGGGTACAGTAAAAATGTCAATTGTTGATCCGAGCGTTCTGGAGCTGCTGGAGCATGCTGAAAGCCGTTACACCCTGGTGGTGGAAGCCAGCAAGCGCGGGCGGGAGATTGTCAACGGCGCCATGCCGATGATCGACGCGGAGGGGATGAAGCCCCTGAAGACCGCGGTGGAAGAGATTAACCGCGGGTTCCTGACCTATGATAATCCTCCGGAGGAGAAAGAGGAGTAACCGGCCATGATCCTTGAAGGGAAAAAGATTGTACTGGGCGTTACGGGAGGCATCGCGGCGTATAAAAGCGCGGAGATTGTCTCCCGTTTGCGCCGTTCAGGGGCGGATGTTCATGTCATCATGACCCGGAACGCAACGGAGTTTATCGCGCCGCTCACCTTTCAGACCCTATCCAGGAATCAGGTGGTCAGCGATACCTTTCAGACTCCGGAAAACTGGCAGGTGGAGCATGTCGCGCTGGCGCAGCTGGCGGATCTGTTTCTGGTTGCGCCCGCCACAGCGAATATTCTGGCCAAGATGGCCTGCGGGATCGCGGACGATATGCTGTCCACGACGCTGCTGGCGACCAAAGCGCCGATCTTTGTGGCTCCGGCCATGAATACCGGGATGTGGACGGCGGAAGCCACGCAGGAAAACATGAAGCGGCTGACGCAGCGCGGCGTACGGGTGATCGGACCCGGGACGGGGATGCTGGCCTGCGGGGATTCCGGCGCCGGCCGAATGAGCGAACCGGCGGAAATCGTCGCGGAAATTGAAAACTGGTTTACGCAGGGGCAGGATTACCGGGGACTGCGGGTTCTGGTGACCGCCGGAGCCACGCGGGAGAGACTGGATCCCGTGCGCTTTATGACCAATGATTCGAGCGGAAAGATGGGAATCGCCATCGCCAAAGCCGCCAGACAGCGGGGCGCGGAGGTTACCCTGGTTTACGGCGCCGTGACTCAGCCGCTGCCGGAAGGGGTTACCTGTATTCCGGTGGAATCCGCGATGGATCTGCGGGACGCGATGGTGGCGGAGACTCCGGCGCACGACGTGGTGATTCAGACCGCCGCGGTGGCGGATTACCGCTTTCTGAACCGCTTCGATACCAAGATGAAAAAGCAGTCTCAGCGGGAGATCACCCTGGTACTGGTTGAAAATCCGGATGTGGCGGCGGAGGTCGGCAAACTGAAAAAGCCCGGCCAGATTCTGGTGGGCTTTGCGGCAGAAACCAATCAGCTGGAAGAAAACGCCGAAAAGAAACTGGAGAAAAAGAACCTGGATCTGATTGTTGCCAATGATGTGACCCGGCCGGGGGCCGGCTTCAATACCGACACCAATATCGCCACGCTGATCTGGCGGGGCGGCCGGGAAGAGCTGCCCCTGCAGCAGAAAACGGAAATGGCGCAGCGGATCCTGGACCGGATTCAGCTGCTGAGATCCGGGAACTCCGTCTCCTGAGGACAAGGGGAAGGAAAGGGCAAAGGGTTAATCCGGCACGGTCTGATCAAACGGCAGGTCGATCCGGTTTTCCCCGTCGGTCCACAGCCGCTCCAGATCATAGAAGGCCCGGTCATCCCGGTGGAAGATATGGACGAGGAGAAAACCGTAATCCAGGACGGCCCAGCGGGCTTCCCGAAGTCCTTCCGACCGGCGGAGGGGCACGCGGTTTTCATTCATGAATTCGTCCACCGTGTCGCACAGGGAGCTGACCTGCGCGGCTGAGCGGCCGGAAGCAATCAGCATTTGTTCACAGAGGACCGTCAGATGCCCGACGTTCAGGGCGGTGATGTCCTCTGCTTTTTTTTCGTAGAGTCTGACGGCGAGCTTCCGGATCAGATCAAGATCGTTCATCGGTTTGATTCCTTTCTGAAATAAAGATTCTCTGAGATGGATGACGATACCGGCGTCACAGCGCCGGGGAAAAACGGGACGGGAAGAAGAATCAGAGATTTTTCAGCCAGGCGATGGTCTGCATGGTGCGGGGATGCAGAAACTTTCCGCGGGACTGAACATAATCGGCCGTTCCCTCCAGAGAAAGCAGAAGGGCGCCTTCCAGATCCTTTTCCGCCAGGAGGCGGACCTTTTCCAGCAGGGGGAAGGA
Organism: Clostridia bacterium; assembly: GCA_017652125.1. GTDB lineage: Bacteria > Bacillota > Clostridia > Christensenellales > Aristaeellaceae > Aristaeella. The sequence goes on from JAGCBO010000255.1 coordinate 11,748, forward strand.
ATCCCGCAGGGGTTCGATGGAATCCGCCAGACAGACGCACATCGCAAGCCTGGACATTCCCGGACAGCCGGTGTTGTGATAGGAAATCGCGTCCAGCACCTCCGGATCGGCCATGCCGTAACGGTTCCGCGCCACCCAGGCGCCCACCAGGGAATGGAGCAGGGCGCCGCTTTCGAGAAAAGCGGGATCCCTCGTCAGGGAATGCTCCCGGGCGATCTGCTGCATTTTTTTCAGGGGGAGGCACTTGGCGCAGTCATGCAGAAGCCCGGCTTCTTCCGCCCGGTAAGCGGCAATCCCGTGCACCTGGGCCAGATGCCGCGCCGTCCGGGCCACGGAAAGGGAATGCGCAAAGCGATGCGGATTCAGGGCCCCGAAGAGCTGATCCAGCCATTCATCCGCCCGGGAAATGCGCTTCTCCTGATGATAAAGACCTTTGGCAGAGATAAACTCCCGCACGCTGACATTCAGGAATTCCTCATTTTCCGGAAGGCTGCCCTCCCGGATCCGGCAGGAGGCGGCGGGAGATGGATCCATCGGCAGGAAGATCAGACGCGCGCCCAGCGCGGACAGCGATTCGACCTGCGAACGCAGAGCATCGATATCCTCATTCTCCGGCCGGGGACAGACCAGAAAGGGAAAGGTTTTCAGCAGCTCCTTCGGGTGACGCCATTCCGTCAGGCGCATCAGCGCGTCCGAGCCGATAATGCAGTACAGATCCGACTTGGGATCCTGCTTATGCAGGCGGCGAAGCGTTTCCACCGGAAGGGAGGCGTCCGACCGGTCCAGCGCGAGCCGGCTGACCTCCAGACGGTTATCCACGGAACAGGCGGCCACAGCCATCTGCCAGCGATCCTCCGGGGAAGCGACGCAGGGCTGATCCGGAGACCCGCCGGCAGGAAGAACCAGGACATGATCCACATAACCGCCATCCAGCGCAGCCTGTGCCATGCGAAGATGACCCTGATGAAAGGGATCGAAATACCCTCCCAGAACGCCAACGCGATGCTTTGCCAACAGAATGCTCCTCCTTGTGAATAATCCTATTATAATCGAAAAACCTGAAAGAGAAAAGAGAAAGTTTCGGCGCTTTTTTATGCGGAAAGGCTTGATTTATCCTATTGAACGTGTTAAGATACATAACGATGGTTTTTTGAGGATCCTAAGGGGAGGTGAACCGAGTTGCCGAACATTCAATCCGCGAAGAAGCGCGTCAAGGTCAGTGAGAAGAAGAATCTCCGCAATCGTATTGTTAAGAGCGGGATGCGCACCACCGTGCGGAAACTGAATACCGTGATGGCTGAAGATCCGCAGAATGCGGGCGCAGCCTTGTCCAAGGCCAGCGCTGTGATTGATAAAGCAGCGGCCAAAGGCGTTATTCACAAGAATGCCGCAAATCGCAAAAAGGCCCGCCTGGCCAAGCAGCTCAACAAAGCAGCCGCAGTGTGAGCATAGAGGCGATAGAAACCCCTTCCGTCGGATCTACGGAGGGGGTTTTGTCATAAAATCATAAAAATGAAAAACGGGTTGGGAAGAAACCGATCTCCTGATTCGTCTGTATGGATGAACACCCGAAAGGAGGAACACCCACATGAAGCAAATCTGGAAGCGGATTCTTCCGGCAGCGACGGCCGGCGTCCTGCTGATTGCCGTTCTGGCTACGGCGGAGGAAACGGCGCCGGCGGCGGATTCGGGAGAGAGCTCCGCGGTCCATCAGGAAGGCTATGCCGAAATCGAATCCCTGCTGGAAGGCAGTGAAGTCGGACAGACTGAAAATATGACGCTGGAAGAAATTACGGACGCCTTTAATAACGGATCCATGAAAGAATTTCTGAATGTGGAGAGCGGATTATCCGTGCAGTATCCGGCCATGTTTGAATTTCAGGACGACGCCGGGTATCTGGCGGTTGCTGAAGACGGGAAAGCCACCCTGGAAATTACCAGCGTTCAGAACCAGGGAGAGAAGCTGCTGAAAAACATTCTGGAAATCACCGGGGAAGGGATGAAGGACGCGAAGACGGAATATCATCCCGAGGCGGGGACGCTGCTGCTCAGACGCGTGAATCCGGAAGAGCAGGCCGTCTATGCGGATCTGTATCTGGAAACGAAAAACTGGCTGCATCATGTGGCGCTGGTTTATCCGGAAAGTCAGGAAAACCTGTACGATCCCTATCTCCTGTACATGCTGCACTCAATGACCTCGAACGAGTCTGCACAGGGTTAAGTTTTAAGTTAAGAACCGGAATGGAGAGACGATGAATATGATAAAGAAATGCATCGCGGTGATCCTGGCTCTGACGCTGGCTTTGTCCCTGTGGACGCTGGCGGAAGCGGAGGAAAGAACCGGAAGAGTGTTCGGAGGATGGCTGATTCTGCGGGCTTCTCCTTCCTATAACGGACAAATCCGATCCAGCTATCCGAGCGGGACGGTGGTGACCATTACCGGTCAGAGCGGCGCCTGGTATCAGGTGAAGGCTCCGGACGGACTGACCGGGTATATGCTGGGAAGCTATCTGAAGGTGGACGGAGGGATCGTTCCCTCCGGCACCAAAGCGTATGTGATCAGCCAGAACGGGCTGAACGTCCGGCTGCGCTCTGGTCCCGGAACGGGATATTCCACGATTGCCAGCTATGCTCCCGGGACCGAGTGCACCATTCTGGAATCCGGCGCCAGCTGGAGCCGGATCCGGATCGGATCCTATACAGGCTATATGATGTCCCGGTATCTGAGCGGACAGGTTGTTCCTACGCCTACGGCTGATCCCGGCGGGGAGATCAACGCCTGGGTGATCAGCCGGAACGGTCATGGGGTCAATCTGCGGTCCGGCCCCGGGAAAGGATATGCCAGCATCGGTTATTACAGCGTGGGGACCAGCGCGTCCATCCTGTCGGCCGGAGCGGTCTGGAGTTATATCCGGATCGGTTCCCGGCATGGATACATGATGAGCGAATTCCTGACGACCGTGGCCCCGGTGGTTCCGCCCGTTCCGATTCCGGGAGGCGCCTATGTGGTCAGTGAGAACGGAAAAGGCGTCAATCTGAGAACCGGACCGGGCAAGCAGTACGGCGTGATCCGGGTGATTCCCGCCGGAACCCCCGTCACGATTATTACCCGGGGAGTGGAATGGCATTATGTGAAGGCCGGGGATTTCTTCGGCTACATGATGAGCCAGTACATCTATCAGGCGATCGGACCGCATCCCAGACCGACCGGAAAACCGACGCCCACGCCGACTCCGACGGCCACGCCGACCGCGACCCCGACGCCCTCTCCCACGCCGACCCCGACGCCGAAGCCGACAACTCTGAAGAAGGGATCCAAGGGAGAAGAGGTGAAACAGCTGCAGAACCGGCTGAAGGAGCTGAAATACCTGGATCTGTCCATTCCCACCGACGGTGAATTCGGAGATCTGACGGAGAAGGCGGTCAAGGCTTTCCAGAAGATCAATTCCATTACGCCGGACGGCATTGTCGGGGGAACGACTCACGCCGTGCTGAATTCCGATATGGCCATCCCGAAACCGGACGGCAAGACGCTGGATCAGATCCTGGCCGCGGAAGAAGCCATCATATCCATCACCCTGAAACTTGGGGATAACAACAGCGATGTCAAAAAGATGCAGGACCGGCTGAAGGTCCTGGAATATCTGAAAAGCGACGTGACGAGCGACGGAATATTCGGCGAGTTGACCGAACAGGCGGTGAAGGCCTTCCAGCATATTAACGGGATTGAACCGGATGGAATCGCCGGCCCGCTGACCCTCACGAAGATGGCGGGAGACGAGGCCAAGAAGAAACCGGCAGACAAGACGCTGGATCAGATCATAGCGGAAATTGAAAGCAAAAAGTCCGCACCCGCTCAGACAGGCTCGAAATCCGGGGAAACCGATACGGCCAATACGGTCGATGAGAACATCCAAAGGGGAGAAAACCCGGGCAATACAAGTGGCGGAAGCGGAAACAGCGGCAATACCGGGACTGACAGCGGCAGCGGAAGCGGCAACAGCGGTACGAGCAGTGGAAACAGTGGCGATACCGGAAGCGGAAGCAGCGGTACCGGCAGTGGAAGCGATGCCAGTAAAAGCGGCGAAAGCGGCAACAGCGGTACGAGCAACGGAAGCGACACCGGCACAGGCGGCGGAAACGACGCCAGTAACACCGGAGAAAGCGGAAGTAATGGTACCGGCAGTGAAAGCGACACCGGCACCGGCGACGGAAACGACGCCAGTAAAAGCGGCGGAAGCGGAAGCAGCGGAAGCGATGGCGATAACAGCAGCGCCGGCGACGGTAGCCAAGGCGGCAGCAGCGGGAGCAACGGCGGCAGTGAGACCGGCAGCGGAAACGACGGCGGCACTACCGGCGGCGGAAGCGAAGGCGGCAGCAGCGGAAGCAACGGCGGCGGTGAGACCGGCAGCGGAAACGACGGCGGCGCTACCGGCGGCGGAAGCGGCGATGGCGCCGGCGGCGGGAACGAAAACAACGGTACGGAAGGCGGCAGCGCTGAAGGCTGAGGCGCGGAAAACCCGTAACGGCTTTCCGAAGGCTGAAACGCGGAGAATCCGCAAACAGTTCTCCGAAGGCTGCATGATCATGAGAGGAAGTGAGTTCCTTGCTCTTCAGAAAGCGAACTTCTGTTTCGGCGCAAACCTATGATCCCACGGTCCGGAAACCGGTGATCCGATGCAGCATCTGTACCGGAGAGCAGGTGGCCGGATTCCGGCGGCTGGATACCGGGGCTTTCGAAGAGATCATGCTGCTGCGCAGCGCGGAGGATCTCCGGCAGTTCCGGGAGATCTACGGCATCACCGAGGAAATCGAAAAAATCTACTGAGCAGACCCTGCTTCAGCCCGGCTCCGGAAAAGAAAAACCGTTTTCCGGGAGACCGGGCTGTTCCCGTGTTGCGCCCAAAAACAAGAAATACACAGAAAAATCCTGTTCATTTTTAGAGAGCGATCGTGTATAATATTCCCAGACGAGGAGGGATCGGGCCATGGAGAATTTCTGGATTACCCTGCAGAATATGGGGTGGAATCTGACCCATAGGCTCGGCATCATCGATATCATCGATATATTACTGGTCGCGTTCGTTTTGTATGAGCTGCTTCTGCTGACCCGGCATACCCGCGGAAGCGCTCTGCTGAAGGGCATGTTTGCGCTGGTGATGGTTGCCCTCCTCAGCAGCATGCTGGGATTCGTCAGCCTGAACTGGCTGCTGCAGTTTATTCTGCAGAACGGCGCGGTGGTGCTGGTCATTCTGTTTCAGCCGGAACTGCGCAAAGCGCTGGAAAAGATGGGGCGCAGCCGGATTTTCGGAAAGAGCGGAATGAACAGCATCGACGATCAGCGGGAGCGGATTATTTCCGAGCTGATTCAGACGGCGGTGGACCTGAGCAAGCGCCGGGTAGGGGCTTTGATCGTGTTTGAACAGAAGACCGGCCTGCAGGATTTTATCGAGACGGGGACGCAGCTGAACGCGGAGATTTCCGCGCCGCTGCTGGAAAACATCTTTGAACCCAATACACCCCTGCATGACGGGGCGGTTGTGATCCGGGACGACCAGATTATCGCCGGCGCGTGCATTCTTCCGCTGGCGGAAGCCAGCGGCGTCAGCCGGGAGCTTGGCACCAGGCACCGCGCGGCTGTCGGCATCAGTGAAAACACCGACGCCGTCGTGATCGTGGTATCCGAGGAAACGGGAATTGTATCCATGGCCAGGGACGGTGTGCTCCGCAGACCGCTGACCGTTGACGAGCTGAGAGAGATTCTGAGCGAGCTGTATACGAAAAAGAAAGGCCGGCTTTCCACCCTGTTCGGAAGCTTGAAAACCGGAATAGAGGAGGAGAGCGTCCATGAGTGAGAAAAAACCGAAGAACCGGTTTCAGCTGCTGCTGGATGTTGCGTGGAAGGGAATTCTGCACCTGATTACGCACAACGGCCTGGTCAAGCTGCTGGCGCTGGGGCTTTCCATCCTGATCTGGGCCGGCCTGGTTTCACAGGATGAAACCATCACCCGGGATAAAACCTTCAACGACGTCAACGTCAGCATCAGCGGAGCGGATACCGCCAAGCGAAACGGGTATATCGTCACCAGCGATCTGAACAGCCTGCTGGAGAATGTATCCTGCGTCGCAGCGGTTCCTCAGACGCAGTATGAGAACGCGGAGGTCAGCACCTACAATCTGCGGCTGGATCTGAGCCGGATTAACAGCGTCGGGGAACAGGAGCTGAAGATTGTCAGCACCTCTTCTTCCACCTACGGCCGGGTGACCAGCACTTCTCCGGCTTCCGTGACCGTCAATGTGGAGGAATACATTGTCCGGCAGCGGATTCCCGTATCCCTTACCACGATCGGAGAGGTTCCCACAGGATGGTATATGTCTACGCCGGCCGTGGATCCGTCCCTGGTGTCCGTCAGCGGTCCGAGGTCTCTGGTACAGACGATTTCAAGGGCCAGGGCCGTTCTGAACCGGGACGATATCGAATGGGCGGAAGGGACCATGTTCACCAGCGTTGATATTGTGCTGTATAACCGTTCGGGAGAACCGGTGATCAGTGATCTGCTGGTTGCGACCACGGAATCCCTGACGATTGACGGGGTTCTTCTGGAAGCGACCATTCTGCCGACCAAGACCTTCGATGTCAGCGAGCTGATCCAGACGACCGGCAGCCCGGCGAGGGGCTACGTGGTCAAGGATATCCGCATGAGTCCCGAAAATATCACCGTGGCGGCGCGGTCCGAGGTGCTGGAGCAGCTGAACGAGCTGAGCCTGGACAGCACCACCGTGAACCTGAAAAACCTGACAGAAACCACCGCTTTCCAGTTCAAAGTTCAGAAGCCCTCCGATGACGCGGTCCTCTCCAATGAGACGGTAACGGTGACGGTGGAGATTGCTCCGGCCGATAACGCCCCGTAAAGGAGACGATCATGGGCAGTTTTGCGAACGCGCTTTTCAACGGATTGTTCGGATGGCTTCAGTCTGCCGTCCGGTCTCTGTGGGATGTTTTTTCCAAAGATCCGAAGCAGTCTTTTCTGGCCTGGGTCGGAGATCACTGGATTCTGCTGGCGGTTTTGCTCTGCGCGGCCGGCCTGCTCTGCGATCTCGGCGTTTATCTGCTGCGCTGGCAGCCTTTCCGGGTCTGGCGCAGCTACTGGGAGCGGAGAAGGAGCCGGAAGGAAGAACCGGAGGAGGAAACGGAGACCGGGGTGCAGGATCCGGAGCCTGTCTTCAGCCGCGGGGATCCGGAAGCACTGCCGGCTGAACCGGCAATGGAAACCGTACCGGCAATCGAAACCGTCTCTTCTGCCGGAACGTACCGGACTCCGGCGGGATATGCTGTTTCTGAGGACAGCCCGTACCGCCGGCCGGCAGAACCGGAGCTGACGGAGACAGCGGAAGACGCACCGGACACAGCGGAAATAGAGCGGCGGATCATCCGGTCCGGGAGACGCCGGCGCGCGGCCCGGCTGATGAGAGAATTCAATGAGAATGCCGGGGTCGACTATCCGGCGGTGGAAGATCTGATTGACTCACAGGAAGCCTATTTCAGGCCGGTCTATCCTCAGAACTGGCAGAATCGGGAGAACGAAAAGAATGAATAACTGCTTCGGCAGCAGCCGAATGATCGTGCTGACCGGAAACTACGGCAGCGGGAAAACCGAAATCGCGCTTCATCTGGCGGAAACTTTTGCCGAAAGAGAAAAAACGACCCTGGTGGATCTGGATATTGTGAATCCCTATTTCCGAAGCGGAGAGAAAGCGGAGGAGCTTCGCCGGAAGGGGGTTCGCGTACTGATGCCCACCTTTGCCATGACGACGGTGGATATTCCGGCGCTGCCGGCGGAGATTCAGAGCGTGTTCGAATCCGACGCGGACCGGGTCATTTTTGACGTGGGCGGAGACGATACCGGCGCGGCGGCGCTGGGACGGTATTATCCATCCTTTATGAAAATCCGGGATCAGGTGATCACCGCGCTGGTGGTGAACTGCCTTCGGCCGCTGACGGAAACCCGGGAGGATATCATCGATCTGGCTGAACGGATTCAGGCCAGAGGACGGCTGAAGCTGGATCTGATCATCAATAATACCAATCTGGCGGATCAGACGAGCGGGGACATGCTGGAGGCCGCGGCGGAAACGGTGCGGGAAAGCGCGAAGGCCCTGCGGATTCCCCGCTTGATTCACTGCGGAACGGAAAAGACTCTGGAGCGGATTACGCTGCCGGAGGAGAAGCTGGTCATTCGGCGTCGCATGGTTCCGGAATGGATGGTGGATGAATGAATCCCGCATTCCCGACCGCCTTTCTGGAAAGAATGAAGGAACAACTGGGGGCGGAATGGCCGCTTTTTGAAGCGGCCTGCAGCGATACACCGCAGCGGGGAATCCGCTTTCAGCCGGAGAAAGCGCCGGAGCTGGCCGAAGCGCTTTCCGCGGGACTGGAGCCGATCCCCTGGGCGGAGCATGCCCGGTATCTGCCCGCGGATTCCGATCTGGGAAAAACCGCCGCCCATGAGGCGGGACTTTTCTATCTTCAGGAGCCCAGCGCGATGATTCCCGCCGCCATCCTGGACGCAAAACCGGGAGAGACCGTGCTGGATCTGTGCGCGGCTCCCGGGGGGAAATCAACGCAGATCGGCGCGGCCATGAAGGGGCAGGGGCTGCTGGTCTGCAATGAAATCGTGTCCCAGCGGGCGCAGATTCTGAGCCGGAACGTGGAACGGATGGGAATCACCAACGCCACCGTCACCAACGAATCGCCGGAACGGCTGGCCGCATACTGGCCGGAAGGGTTTGACGCGGTGCTGGCCGACGCCCCCTGCTCCGGGGAAGGGATGTTCCGAAGGGATCCGGAAACCGCGGCGGAGTGGCTGCCGGAACGGGCCGCGGGCTGCGCGGAGCGCCAGAAAACCATTCTGCACAGCGCCGCCGCCCTGGTACGGCCAGGAGGCCGGCTGGTGTATTCCACCTGCACCTTTCATCCGGAAGAAAACGAAGGGGTTGCGCGGTGGTTCCTGCAGGCGCATCCGGAATTTACGGCCGTTCCCTTTCAGACAGCGGGGCTGACCGGCGCCCGGGGATGGGAAACCTTTTATCCTCACCGGATCCGGGGAGAGGGCCAGTTTGCCGCCTGCTTCCGGAAGGAAGGGGACGGGGAGGCGAGGATCGGGGCGGCGGCCTGCCCGCTGCAGCCGGACGCCCGGAGAATGCTCCGGGAGGTCTTTCCGGAGGAACTGCCCGATCTGCATCAGATCGGGAGGATGGTCATCTCCCAGCCGATCCTGCCGCGGACGGACGGACTCCGGGTGCTGCGCCAGGGGCTGCGGATCGCGGAGCTGCGGGACCGTTATATCGTTCCGGATCACGCGCTGGCGCTGAGCGGATGGAGGCTTTCCGCAGGCGTCCGGGAAATGAATGAAACGGAAGCGGTGCGCTACCTGGCCGGCGAAACGCTGGAAGGAGAAGGATCCGGCTGGATGCTGGCCCGGTACCGGGGGCTGAACCTGGGCTGGGGAAAGACCAGCCAGGGGATCTTTAAAAACCACTATCCGAAGGGGCTGCGAAAAGCGGTGCTCCGTCCCTGAACCGACGGAACGGACCGCTGAAAAACCGGGAAGCGCTCCCGCCCGGCCCTGGAAAAAGAAAGGGGACACCGAAAGACGGAAAGGACGATCCGGGAAACAGAAAAAGACCCCCAAAGAATCCGAAACCGGCCGAAAAAACGATTGACTTCCGGCGGAAAATGACGTAAAATATTCTTTGGCTTCAATAGCTCCGCTAGCCCCGGTAGCCATTGATCACGTTCCGGACATGCGACCATCATGGACGGACATACTTCAGACATTCAACCCGAGGAGGAAGAACCTTGAAGACATTCATTCCGAAAGTAGCTGACATCGAACGTAAGTGGTACGTTGTCGATGCCGAGGGTATGGTGCTGGGCCGGCTGGCCAGCCAGGTGGCGAATATCCTGCGCGGTAAAAATAAGCCGACGTATACCCCCAATATGGATACCGGTGACTTTGTGATCATTGTGAACGCGTCCAAGGCGATTCTGACCGGCAAGAAGCTGGATCAGAAGAAGTATTATCATCACAGCGGATATGCCGGCGGACTGAAAGAGACCGCCTATCGCAAGCTGATGGCTGAGAAGCCCGATTTTGCCGTGAAGAAAGCGGTTGTCGGCATGCTGCCCAAGGGACCCCTGGGCCGCCAGATGGCGAAGAAACTGAAGGTTTATGCCGGGCCGGAACATGAGCATGCCGCTCAGAAGCCCGAAGAGCTGAAGCTGGAAGGCGGAAAGGAGTAATTCGATATGGCTAAGTTAGAATACAGTGCTGTCGGTCGTCGTAAGAAGGCTGTGGCCCGCGTCCGCCTGGTGGCCGGCGACGGAAAGATCACCGTGAACAAGCGGGATCTGGATCATTATTTCGGTTTGGAAACCCTGAAGATGACCGTGCGTCAGCCGCTGACACTGACCAACAACAGCGGGTTTGACGTGCTGGTGAACGTGAACGGCGGCGGTCTGACCGGTCAGGCCGGTGCGATCCGTCACGGCATCAGCCGCGCCCTGTGCAAGGCTGATCCTGAGCTGCGCGGCACCCTGAAGAAGGCCGGCCTGCTGACCCGTGATCCTCGTATGAAGGAGCGGAAGAAGTACGGTCTGAAGGCTGCCCGTCGTGCGCCTCAGTTCAGCAAGCGCTGATTTACCGGATTCAAATGGCTTTTCACTGTCTCGTGCGGTGGAAGCCATTTTTTCTTTATCAGAACGAAGAGCAACGAATAACGGACGGGAGGAAACCGGGATGCTGCTGAATGATCACTGGACGATGCTGGACGGGGAAAGGCGGTACGACTGCCGGGTACCCTGCTCGGCGCTGGATACGCTGATTCGGGAAGGCGCCCTTCCGGATCCTTATTACCGGGATCAGGAAAGAATCGGTACGGAAGCCTGCGAACGGGATTATGTGTTTGAGAAAACCTTTACACCGGGTACGGAGGAACTGGAATCGGACGAAACGCTGCTGACCTTTCGCGGAATCGATACGCTGGGACGGGTGACGCTGAACGGCCGGCTGCTCGGAGAAACGGATAATATGCACCGGGTCTGGGAATACTCTGTCCGGGATTTCCTGAAGCCGGGGCAGAATACCCTGCGCGTGGAGCTCCGCTCCGCGCTCAGAGAAGCCCGGGAAAGGCAGGCCGAACGCCCCCTGCAGGGCAGCACGGAAACCTTTCCCGGATACCCGCATCTGCGCAAAGCCCACTATATGTTCGGCTGGGACTGGGGCCCGATCCTTCCCGACGCGGGAATCTGGCGGGACGTCAGCCTGCGGGGATACCGGGGCGGCAGAATTCTGAACCTGAACGTGAGACAGCGGCATGAACAGGGAAAGGTGATCCTGACCTGTCAGATTGAGACAAAAGAAATCAGGCCCGGAGGGACGCTTCGCTTCACGGTCCTTTCACCGGACGGGGAGCGCCGGACCGTTCCGGTTGAACAGGGGAAAGCGGTCCTGACGATTGACCAACCCAGACTCTGGTGGGTCCGGGGACTCGGGGAACAGCCGCTGTATACCTGCCGCGCGGAGCTGTGGGACGGGGACCGGCTGGCGGATGAGAAGGAGACCCGCGTGGGACTTCGGACGCTGACGGTATCCCGGGAAAAGGACGCTCAGGGACAGGAATTCTGTTTTATGTGCAACGGAATCCGTGTTTTTGCCATGGGCGGGAATTATATTCCGGAGGATCAGCTGCTGCCGGGAATCACACCGGAGAGAACCCGGCGCCTGCTGGAAGACTGCAGGCGGGCGAACTTCAACTTCATCCGGGTCTGGGGCGGAGGCTTTTATCCGGATGATGATTTCTATGACTGGTGTGATGAGAACGGTCTGATGGTATGGCAGGATTTCATGTTTGCGTGCTCCGCCTATCTTCTGCGGCCGGATTTCGAGAAAACCGTAAGGCAGGAGATCCGGGACAATGTGATCCGCATCCGCAATCATCCTTCGCTGGCCCTGTGGTGCGGAAACAATGAAATTGAATCCGCCTGGATGTACTGGAACTGGCCGGAGGATCCGGAGGCCAAACGGGACTATCTGCGGCTGTTTGAGGGAATCATCCCGGAACAGCTGCGGGAACTGGATCCGGATACGTTCTACTGGCCTTCCTCTCCCTCTACCGGCGGCGGATTCCGGGATCCCTGCGGCAATGAGGGCGGGGATATGCACTATTGGGCGGTATGGCACAATTTCAAGCCCATCGAAGCCTTTCGGGAGACCCTTTACCGGTTCTGCTCGGAATACGGATTCGAAAGCCTGCCGGACATGAAAACCATCCGGGCTTTTGCCGACGAAAGCCTTGGCGATCTGGAACTGTCCGGAAGGGTGATGGAAGCGCATCAGAAGTGCAGCAGGGGAACGGAGAAAATCCGGTACTATCTGGCCCAGATGGTCAACGAACCGGAAAGCTTTTCCCGGCTGGTATACTGCTCTCAGCTGGTGCAGGCGGAATGCATCCGCTCCAATGTGGAGCATATGCGGAGACACCGGGGAATCTGTATGGGGTCTTCTTACTGGCAGATCAATGATTCCAACCCGGTGATTTCCTGGTCCGGGATCGACTGCTTCGGCCGCTGGAAGGCGCTCCATTATGCGGCCCGGCGCTTCTATGCTCCGGTGCTTCTGTCCTGCGATGATACGGATCCCGGATACTTCGCGCTGACGGTGACCAATGATACCCGGGAGGTTTTCCGGGGACAGATCCTCTGCCGTCTGCGGGACCGCCGGGCCCGTGTGCTGCTGGAAGAGCGGGCGGAGATTTCAGCGCCGGCCTTCGGAAGCATCTGCGGCCTCAGACTGGATCTGAGAAACGAAACGCAGACACCGGAGAAACAGAAAAGTCTTTATCTGGAATATGAACTGCTGGAAGAGGGCGTTCCGGTCAGCCGGGGAACCACCCTGTTTGTACGCCCGAAAGATTTTGATTTTCTGCCCGGAGAAGTCAGCGTAAAGGTCCGGAAAGAGGAAAAGCAGTTCCGGCTGACGCTGGTTTCCGATGTGTTTGTGAAAAGCGTATGCCTGAGTCTGCAAAACGCGGACACAGTTTTCTCCGATAACTGGTTTGATCTGCACGGAGCGGAACCTGTGACCGTTACCCTGCCCCGGGAAGGGGAGCTGGCGGTTCTGAGCCCGGAGGAGCTGGAAAGCCGGCTGCAGATAGAACACTACGGGCCGTCCGTTCAAAGGGGCTGAGCTTCCGGGAGACGCTCTGCCTGCAGGATGAATCCTGAAACCTCTTTCTATACGGACTGAAGGGAGCGCATGCGGCGGGCCAGCACATCGGGACGGGCGACGGACCATCCGAAGAAGCCCAGGATGTTTCCGAGGGACTGATAGAGCCCGTGATTATAGGCGATCAGAGCGGCTTTTTCCAGCCGCAGGCTGCCTTTTTCATCCAGCAGATCCTTCCGGACGCGAATCGCTTTCACCTCGCCCAGAAACAGGTCGTGGCTCCCCAGCTCCAGTACCTGCCGGACGCGGCAGCTGAGGCTCAAAGGGGCTCCGTCCACAGCCGGCGCGACGGACATGCCTTCGGCGGGACAATAGGTCAGACCGACGGACGCGGCCTTATCCAGATCTCTGCCGCTTCGCACGCCGCAGAAATCCACCGCTTTGCACATGGATTCATCCACCAGATTCACGACATATTCACCGGAATTCAGGATCAGATCGTGAGAATACCGCGATTTGCGCAGACTGACAGAGACCATCGGGGGTTCGGAATTGACGGTGCCCGCCCAGGCGACGGTGACCAGATTCCGGTTCTCCGGATGGTCTTTTTCAGCGCAGCTGACCAGAACCACAGGCGTTGGGTTCAGCAGCGTGGCGGGAGGAAAACTCACATAATCCATGGACAGACTCCTTTCGGATCTCAGGAATTCCGGGACAGATCCTCAGCGCTTTCTTTCGGCGATTCTGGCGATCAGGGAAAACAGCAGAAACGCGAGAATATCCACCGCGACGATGGTTGAGCCCACCGGGGTTTCCGCGACAATGGAAATCAGAATTCCGAGCAGGGCGCAGCTGACGGAAAGAACGGCCGAACAGATCGTTACCGAGCGAAAGCTTCGGAACAGGCGCATGGCGGACATGGCCGGGAAAATGATCAGAGCCGAAATCAGCAGGGAGCCGACCAGATTCATGGCCAGCACGATGATCACCGCGATGACGACGGCAATCAGCAGATTATAGGCATCCACGCGAATGCCCGCCGCCCGCGCGAAGTCCTCATCAAAGGTCACGGCGAAAAGTTTATGATAGAACAGCAGAAAGATGACGACCACCAGGACGGACAGAATGGCGCAGAGCCATACCTCCGACAGGCTCAGGGTCAGAATGGAGGTGGATCCGAAGAGCGTGGAGCACACGTCTCCGGACAGATTGGAGGAAGAGGAAAAAAGATGCATCAGGAGATAACCGAGAGCCAGGGCTCCGACAGAGATCATGGCGATGGCGGCATCTCCCTTGATGCGGGTATGCTGACCGGTTTTCAGCAGCAGGACGGCACAGAGCACCGTGACCGGCATCACAAAAAGCAGGTTATCCGTCAGATGCAGGACGCCGGCAATCGCCATGGCGCCAAAGGCGACATGAGAAAGGCCGTCCCCGATAAAGGAAAAGCGCTTCAGCACCAGCGTGACCCCCATCAGGGAAGAACACAGCGCAATCAGGACGCCGACGATCAGCGCGTACTGGACAAAGGGAAACTGAAGATAGGTCCGAAGCGTGTCGATCATGCCGGCTGCCCCCCTTCCGCCGGCAGAAAACGCCGGGCCATGGCGGACTGAAGATAGCTGTCCCGGGTGCCGAAGAACACTTCCTCTCCGACATGCAGAATGGAACCGGCCTCCTGAACCGCGGCGGCCAGGTCATGGGAAATCATCATAATCGTTACGCCGTCCGTCTGATTCAGGCTGCGGATCAGGGCGTACATTTCCGCGGTAACCCGGGGATCCAGGCCGGAAACCGGTTCATCCAGCACCAGCAGCTTGCGCGTGGCGCAGAGCGCGCGGGCCAGCAGCACCCGCTGCTGCTGACCGCCGGACAGATCGCGGTAGCAGCTGTTCTGCAGAGGCAGCAGGTTCATCCGCTCCATATGCTTTCCGGCCAGCGCTTTTTCCTCCCGGCTGTAAAAGGGACGGCGGCCCATCCGGGCCTGGCATCCGGAGAGGACGATTTCACGGACGGTCGCGGGGAAATCCCGCTGAACCAGGGTCTGCTGGGGAAGATAGCCGATCTCATTCTGCCGAAGCCCGTCGCCGAAGACAATCCGGCCGCTCAGCGGTTTCTGCAGGCCAAGAATCGTTTTCATCAGCGTGGTTTTGCCGGAGCCGTTTTCTCCGACGACGCAAAGGTAATCTCCGGCCTGGACTTCAAAAGACAGATCGGAAAGAACCGCCCGGCCTTCATAGCCGAGGGTCAGATGATCACAGGTGAGCAATGCCATGGGTATTCCTCCGTCAATCCGGAAGGGACAGCGGTCCGCGCTCCGGAGAAAAGTTACTGCAGGGCTTCCGTCAGGACGGCCAGGTTCTCTTTCATCAGGGAAAGATAGGTGTCCCCCCGGTCGATCTCCTGCCGGGTCACGGACTGCATGGAATTGAGAATCAGAATCTTCTGGTTTCTATCCGCCGTGGCGCCGATCACCGTCTCCGCGATTTTCGGACTGGAGCCTTCCAGAATCAAAACGGCGGGAAGATGAAGCTCATCGATTTTCTGAGCCAGGAACGCTATGGTCCGAAAGCTGGCTTCCGTTTCGGCGGAGCAGCCGGCGAAAGCGGCGTAACAGGTCAGGCCATAATCATCCGCCAGATAGCGGAAGGGGAAACGGTCTGCGAAAAGCAGGGTATGGAAAGAGGCGGACGCCGTCACTGACGCATATTCCCGGTCCAGAAGCGACAGAGCGGAGCAGTAGCGGTCCGCGTTCGCCCGGTAGCGGTCCGCGTTGGCCGGATCCCGGCCGGAAAGGGCTTCGGCGATGGAGCGGGTCAGCTTTTCCGCGTTGCGAAGGCTTAGCCAGATATGCTCGTCATTTTCCGGTTCCGCGGCATCCGGATCCTCCGCTTCCGGCTCCATTCCTTCGAGCTGCTCTTCTTCCCGGACGTCTTCCCCCAGCAGATCCATCAGATTCAGCACCAGCAGATCCGGAGAGGCGAAGCGTTCCAGGGCTTCCCGGACCCAGTCATCCGACTCTCCGCCGACGAAGAGGAACACGTCGCAGGAGGTGATGGCCATCAGATCCGCGGCGGAGGGCTGGAAGCTGTGCAGATCCACGCCGTTATCCAGCAGCAGGGACAGCTCCACGTTTTCCGCCCCTTCGGTTACCTGACGCACCCAGTCCCAGACGGGAAAGACCGCGGCGACGATGCGCAGCGGAGCGGAATCAGCCGAAGCCGCCGGCAGCAGACCGGCCGCAAGCATCAGGGCCAGCAACAGACATACGAGCTTTTTCATCCTCAGCAGCCCTCCCCGGAAGGAGCGGAGTCCCGGTTTCCGGCACAGTCCGCACAGGTTCCGTAAAACACGGTTCGCCCGGTATCCCAGAGAAACCCGTGATGCGCCTGCAGATGATTCCGGATCTCCTGCAGCTCGCCGCAATCCAGATGGATCAGACGGCCGCAGACCTCGCATTTGCAGTGAAAATGGGCGGAACAGCCGGCGGCTGCATCCACATAAGCATAGCAGGCGCACTGCCCGGGACCGAGAACATATTTCTGTACGCGGCCCTCCTCCACAAAGCGATCCAGCTGACGGTAGATGGTCGCCGTTCCGACGCGGCGCCCCCGCTGATCAAAATAATCCCGGATCTCCATCGCGGTATGATGCTCGCCCGGGCTGACCTTCAGAAACTCGAGGATTTCCTCCTGCGCACGGGTATGATACCCTGTTTTTTCCATGACTTTCCTCCCAAAAACCCTAAAATGAAAACCGTTCTCAATTATATGGAAGCGAACCGGCTGTGTCAAGCGAAAATGATAACAATTTTCAATTTTGTCCGGATGGGTTCAGAACATTCCGGAAGGAGAGTGCGGATCCCTTCGGAAAGGGAATGCGGATCCTTTCGGAGGAGAGGTGCAGTTCCATTTGGAAGAGATATACAGTTCCTTTCGGAAGGGCGTTGAAATCCGGAGCCAAAAACGATATAATAGGAACACAAAACAAATGGAGGACAGGAACATGATAAAATGGAATAATCTGGACGAGTTAAAAAGTTTTCAGCAGCTGTGCAATACCGGGGCGCCCGATCTGACAAAGGCGCTGGCGGGGGAGGAAGGGACGGAACGGGTCGCCCGTTATCAGGCGCCCATGGCGGCCGGGCTGACCTATTCCTATGCCGCAAAGCAGGTGAATGACGACATCCTGGCCGGGCTGAAGCAGCTGGCCGCGGAAGCGGAGCTGGCGGAGAAATTCCGGGAGCTGTACGAGGGCGCCGTGATCAACACCGGTGAGAAGCGCCGGGTGCTGCATCACCTGACCCGGGGACAGCTGGGGAAGGATGTGGAAGCCGACGGCCGGAACAAGCGGAGCTTCTATCTGGAACAGCAGGAGAAAATCAGGGACTTTGCGCAGAAGGTGCATGAAGGCGTCATCGCCAATGAAAAGGGAGAGAAATTCACCACCGCCGTGCAGATCGGTATCGGCGGAAGCGATCTCGGCCCCAGGGCCATGTATCTGGCTCTGGAAAACTGGGCGAAGCAGAACGGCTGCTTCCGGATGGAAGCGCGCTTTATCAGCAACGTGGATCCGGATGACGCGGCCGGTGTGCTGAACAGCATCGACCTGGCGCACAGCCTGTTCATCCTCGTTTCCAAGTCCGGGACGACGCTGGAGACGCTGACGAACGAATCCTTTGTCCGGGACGCTCTGCAGAAGGCCGGGCTGGATGCTTCCCGCCATATGATCGCGGTGACGAGCGAGACCTCGCCTCTGGCCAGCTCCTCGGATTACCTGGCAGCCTTCTTCATGGATGATTATATCGGCGGCCGTTATTCCTCCACCTCCGCCGTGGGCGGCGCGGTGCTTTCCCTGGCGTTCGGGCCGGAGGTGTTCGGGCGCTTCCTGCAGGGAGCGGCGGCGGAAGATCAGCTGAGCGCTCAGGCGGATCCGGAGAAGAACCCGGCCATGCTGGACGCGCTGATCGGCGTTTATGAACGGAACGTGCTGGGCTATCCTTCCACGGCCGTGCTGCCTTATTCCCAGGCGCTGAGCCGTTTTCCGGCGCATCTGCAGCAGCTGGACATGGAATCCAACGGGAAATCCGTGAACCGTTTCGGGGAGAAAGTATCCTATCCGACGGGTCCCGTCATCTTCGGTGAACCCGGTACCAACGGACAGCATTCCTTCTATCAGCTGCTGCATCAGGGAACCGATATTATTCCGCTGCAGTTCATCGGTTTCCGCCGGAATCAGGCGGGAATGGATGTGGTGATTCAGGACAGCACCAGCCAGCAGAAGCTGTGCGCCAATGTGGCGGCGCAGATCATTGCGTTTGCCTGCGGCAAGGAGGATGAAAACGCCAATAAGCGTTTTGCCGGCAACCGGCCGTCCAGCATCATCATCGGGGATCAGCTGACGCCTGAAGCCCTCGGCGCGCTGCTGGCCCATTTTGAAAACAAAGTGATGTTCCAGGGCTTCCTGTGGAACCTGAACAGCTTTGATCAGGAGGGCGTGCAGCTGGGGAAGGTGCTGGCCAAGAAGGTGCTTGCACACCAGACGGAAGGCGCGCTGAAAGCCCTGAGCGATCTGCTGGACATCTGATTTTTACAGATTATATGAAGCTGCAGGAAAGGACCGATCCTGATGTTCAAGAAACTGTTTGCTGTGCTGCTGGCGCTGATGATCCCGGCTGCCGCGGCCATGGCTGAAGGGGATGGATTCGAGGGATACACGGGAGAACAGACCGAGGCATCCTCCTTTGATTCCATCTGGGCGCTGATGGGGGAGGAGACCGTCCTGTGGCGCGTGGAATCCTTTGCCGAGGAAGACGGATTCAAGGTGACGGTCTATCATGAACTGGAAGACGGCAAACAGGATTTGTGGGAATATTCCGCCGCTTATCAGGAAGCGGAGCATAAGCTGATCACGACGCCCACGGGAATTCATACCCGGGAGGCCCGGGACGGAACCGTGGAGGAAACCTATTACGAGGACGGCGCAGCGGAGTTCATGCTCAATGAGTCGGGCCGGCTGATCTGGAAGGATCTGAAAGAGGATGCGGGCCGCGGAATGGAGTTTGCCAAGATCGGCTTCTTTTTCGGATCCCAGTGGCGGAACGGCAGCGTACAGATCGAATTCTGGGCCTGGTATGACGGCGTCTACGACGTACGGCTGACGAAAAAGGACGCGAAGGGAAACCGGATCGACGAAGCGGTTATGCTGGGATCCTATGATCCGCAGTCGCATACGCTGACGGTGGAAGGCGCCTATCAGGACGGCAAAGTGTTTACGATTGCGTTTTCCTATAATGAAAACGGAAGCCTGGTCTGGACCCAGGACGGCGTCAGTACGGTGTGCGAAATGATCTACTGATTCCGCTCCGAGCGGACAGAACGGCTTTCAGGGCGGGGAATCCGTGAGACAAAAAGGAGGAGAAACCATGCTGAAGGATTTTGAATGGAACAAACCGGAAGACAAGGAAGCGCTGAACGAAGAAATCAAGGTCCTCCGGAATAACCTTTTCCCCCGGCTGCAGGCCATGCGGGAAAAGAAGCTGCCGATGCTGGTGCTGCTGGAAGGATGGGCGGCGGCCGGGAAAGGCAGTCTGATCAAGGAACTGATCAGCGAAATCGATCCGCGTTTCTACAATGTGGTGACTCCCGCCCTGATTCCGGAAAGCCAGAGCCGCTATCCCTTCCTGTATCCCTATGCCACCGCGATTCCGGAGAACGGGAAAATTCTGTTTCTGGATTCCGGCTGGGTGGAAAACCTGGTTCGCAAATCGCTCCGGCGGGAGATTACCACGGAGGAGTATCAGACCCGGATCCGGCAGATCAATGAATTTGAACGTCAGCTGCGGGACGGCGGATATCTGGTGATGAAGCTGTTCCTGCATATCGACCGGGACGAACAGCGGAAACGCCTGGAGGAACTGAGCGAAAAACCGGAGACCGCCTGGCGCGCGACGGAAGACGATCTGTGGCAGAACCGGGAATACAAGCTTTTCCTGAAAGCCTATGACGAGGCGATGGAAAGCACCAACGAAGCGGTGCACTGGCATGTGCTGGACGGGAAAAAGCGGAAGACGGCCATTCGGGACGCACTGAAGCTTCTGTCCAACCGGATCGATAAAGCGCTGGATAAAGGCCGGTACTGCGGGGATCCGTTTAAGGAAGAATTCCCGATGCTGAAGATGCCGGTTTTGAGCGAAGTGGATCTGAGCCCCTGCATGAGCGAGGAAGACTATAAGAGGGAACTGAAGAAGCTGCAGAGCCGCCTGGGGGAACTGCATAATGAGATTTATCAGAAGAAGATCCCCGTGGTGCTCTGCTATGAGGGATGGGATGCCGCCGGAAAGGGAGGCAATATCCGTCGGGTGGCCTATCCGCTGGATCCACGCGGCTTCGATGTTCATCCGATCGCCTCTCCGGAGCCTCATGAGCTGAACCGGCATTATCTGTGGCGGTTCTGGACCCGGCTGCCCCGCAGCGGCCATATCTGCATCTTTGACCGGACCTGGTACGGCCGGGTCATGGTGGAACGCCTGGAAGGCTTCTGCTCCGAAAAGGACTGGCGGCGGGCTTATAATGAGATCAATGAATTTGAACGCCAGCTGACGGAATGGGGCGCGGTGGTGCTGAAATTCTGGATTCACATTGACTCCGATACCCAGCTGGCGCGCTTTACCGACCGGCAGAACACGCCGGAAAAGCAATGGAAGATTACGGACGAAGACTGGAGAAACCGGGAAAAATGGGATCTGTATGAGGAAGCGATCAACGAAATGCTGCGCAAAACCAGCACGGAGAACGCGCCCTGGTATATCATTGAATCCAACGACAAGAAATACGCCCGGATCCGGACGCTCCGGATCGTTATTAAGGCGCTGGAGAAAGCCTGTAAAAACCATTTTGACCGGATGATGGAATAACCTGTACCAAAATCCAAAGCCCCCGGCCTTTCTGAAGCAAAGGCCGGGGGCTTTCATTCAGTCCGCGCGCAGGGTACGGAAAGCGGCGGCGCGGCCGAGCCGGTTCATGACCGCCAGTCCCATGCCCTCCGGGGGGAGAACTTCGGAATAAACGCTGTCCATGCCCTCCTCATCCAGCGCGCGAAGCACGTCAAACAGGCGATGGGCTGTTTCCTCCGGATGAGACAGGGAACCGATATCATGCGGATTGCATTCCCGCAGCGCTTCCATATGCTCCCGGAAACAGAGCACACAGGCAGTGCGGCCTTCCGCGCGGTCCGCCAGGCACCGCTTCCGCATCAGAGAAACGACTTTGCCGGGATCCCCTTCCACCAGCGTCAGCACTGCTCTGGGGGCATAATGCTTATAACGCATGCCGGGAGAAAGCGCGGTTTCATTTTCCCGGAGGGGACGAAGCACGCTGCCCGCCACCGCGACCGGCCGTTGCAGGACCTTTTCCAGCATATCCTTTGTGATTCCGCCGGGACGAAGAATGACAGGATCTCCATGGCTCAGATCGAGCACGGTGGATTCAAGGCCGACCTCGCAGGGACCTCCGTCGAGAATCAGCGGAATCCGGTCCTGGAGATCCTCGAGGACGTGAGCGGCCGTTGTGGGACTGGGCCGGCCGGAGCGGTTGGCGGAGGGAGCCGCCACCGGTACGCCGGAGACCCTCAGCAAGGCCGCCGCGGCCGGATGGGAGGGCATGCGGATCGCTACGGTCGGCAGACCCGCGGTCACCACATCGGGAACCGTGCTTTTCCGGGGAAAGAGCAGGGTCAGGGGGCCCGGCCAGAAAGCTTCCATCAGGGGAAGCGAGGCTTCCGGAATTTCGCAGAGGGGATCCAGCTGGGAACGGTCATAAATATGCACGATCAGCGGATTATCCGCCGGCCGCCCCTTGGCGGAGAATATATTCCGGACCGCTTCGGCGTTCAGGGCATCCGCTCCGAGCCCATAAACGGTCTCCGTGGGAAAAGCGACCAGTTCCCCCTGCCGGAGCAGGGCGGAAGCCATGGCGAGGGATTGTTCGCTGACCGGTAAAAGCTGCGTGATCATGATTTATCCTCTGTCCTTCAGACGGCTGGTTCTATCGGCCAGCCGGAGCGCTTCCACAAAAGCGCCGATTTCTCCGTTCATTACCGTGGCGGTACGGTTTACCGTCATTCCGATCCGGTGATCCACCACATAGTCATGATTGAAATAGTAGGTCCGGATGCGTTCGCTCCGGTCTCCCGTACCGATCTGACTCCGGCGGTTTTCCGCATGCGCCGCCTGCTGCCGGGTCCGCTCCTGATCCAGCAGACGGGAGCGGAGCACTTTCAGCGCTTTGGCCTTGTTTTCCAGCTGGCTTCGCTCATCCTGACAGGTGACCACCAGACCGGTGGGAAGATGCGTCATCCGGACCGCGCTGTCGGTGGTGTTCACACCCTGCCCTCCGTGGCCGGAGGCATGATAGACGTCAATCTTCAGGTCGGCGGGATCGATTTCCACCTCCACATCCTCCGCTTCCGGCAGCACCGCCACGGTCACGGTGGAAGTATGAATCCGGCCGCTGCTCTCCGTCACAGGCACCCGCTTGACGTAGTGGACGCCGCTTTCATATTTCATCCGGGCAAAGGCATCCTCGCCGGAGACCATCAGCAGGGCTTCGTTCACGCCGCCCAGATCCGTATCGCTGAGCGAAAGCACGGAGAGGGAAAGCCCTGCTTTGTCGGCATATTTCATATACATTCTCAGCAGATCTCCCGCAAACAGGGCGGCTTCTTCGCCTCCGGCGCCGGCCCGGATCTCCATAATCACATTCCGGCTGTCGAGGGGATCCTTCGGAAGCAGCAGCAGACGCAGTTCTTCCGTCAGCCGCTGTTCAGTTTCCCGAAGGCCGGTCAGTTCCCTGCGGGCTTCCTCCGCGAAATCCGGGTCGGACAGCAGGGATTCGGTGTCCCGGATCTGTTTTCCGACCGTGAGATATTCCCGGTATTTTTCCACCGTGGGCTGCAGGGAGGCCATCTCCTTCAGACACTGCTGATAGCGGGGATAATCCGAGATCACCTCCGGCTGTGCAATGGATTCCGACAGCTCCTGATAGCGCTCGGTGATTTCAGTGAGTTTCTTATCCATGGGACCTCCTGTCCGGGGCCTGGGCGCCAATCATCCGGCTGATCTGCCGGTCATCCTGCCGGACGGTGATCCGGCAAAAGCCTGCCTTTTCCAGCATATCCCGGACGGCCTCAGCTTCTCCCCAGCCCAGTTCCATCAGGAGCGTTCCTCCGGGCTTCAGTGCGTTCAGGGAATCCGGAATGATCCGGCGGTAAAAATCCAGCCCGTCCGCTCCGCCGTCCAGCGCCATCAGCGGTTCACGGCGAACCTCCTCCTGCAGGGTCAGACAGGCTTCCGAGGGAATATAGGGCGGGTTGGAGAGAATCCAATCAAATTGCCGGTTCGGAACGGCCGCGAACAGATCCCCCTGCGCCAGCGTGACCCGGCAGGCCAGCCGGGCGGCATTCTCCGCCGCCAGAGCCAGCGCGTCCCGGCTGGCGTCCGCCAGCGTGACGGACAGGGAAGGGAACCAGTGCTTCAGGGTCAGCCCGATACACCCTGTTCCGCAGCAGAGATCCAGCAGTGTTTTTTCCTCCGGATCCTGAATCAGCTCCCGTGCCCACAGACACAGGAGCTCGGTTTCCGGACGGGGAATCAGCGCGCGGGAATCCGTGTGACAGAGCAGACCGCAGAAAACCGTTTCCTTCAGAATATACTGCAGCGGGATCCGCCGCAGGCGAAGCGCCAGCAGCTGTTCATATTCCGCCTCCAGCGGGGGACTCAGCTCCGTTTCCTGATCCAGCCGAAGCTCCAGGGGAGGACGCCGGCAGAGGGAGGAAAGAAGGAGCGCGGCGTCATTCACGGGATCAGGCACGCCGGCCTCCCTGAGCCGGGCGGCGGAGGCGAGCAGCAAAGAGCGGGGCGTGCTCATGAAGCCTGTTCGGCGAATTCATGACCGGGTTCCGATTCCTGATAGGAATGGAAGATGCCCCAGCCTTCCGGCGTTTTCGGGCAGCCTTCCGGGAAACCGTTCAGGACGACGTTCACGGAAACAATGGCGCATTCCAGCATGGGAAGATCCGGCTCGCGGGTGGTCAGACGCTGCATCTGCAGTCCGGGCCAGCGAAGAATGCAGGCGGCGCGGCTGTTGGAATGAGCCAGCCCCATCAGCACCTCGTAGCTGACGCCGGCAACGATCGGCAGCATGGCCAGATGGAACAGAAGGCGCAGGAAGTAATTGCTGATCGGAACCAGCAGATTCAGCACCAGGAACAGCAGGATGCTGATGGAAAACACAATTAACAGGAAAGCGGTGCCGCAGCGGGGATGAAGCCGGGAGAAAGAAGCCGCGTTTTCCGGGGTCAGGGGCTGATCCGACTCCTGACAGTGCACGGATTTATGCTCCGCGCCGTGATACTGAAAGGTCCGCCGTACATCCGGCACAAAGCCGACGGCGATCATATAAGCGACCAGAATCAGAATTTTGACCAGGCCGCCCAGCAGCGTGTAGCCCAGGGCAGACATCCCGGCATTGCGCAGCAGGGTTTCCACTCCGGCGGGAATCGCGATAAAGAGACCGACCGACAGCAGGACGGCCAGCACGATGGCCACGGCCATCACGATTTTATCCACGCCCTTGCCCAGCTTCCTGGACAGCCAGAGCTCAAATTTCGTGGGCTCCTCATCCAGGAGCCCCAGCATCTTTGTGGAATCCTCCAGCGTATTCATGCCGTAATACAGCATGGTGCCCATATTGATGACGCCCCGGATAAAGGGCTTTCCCATCCAGGGATGCTTTTCCTTCAGGGGGACGAAGGGCGTCAGCTTGGTGACCATGGTCCCGTCCGACCGGCGCACCGTTACCGCGGTCGCGGTCGGGGAGCGCATCATGACGCCCTCCATGACGGCCTGGCCGCCTACATCGAACTTCTTTTTATTCTCATCCATACGGGAAACCTCCGATCATTGATATTACCGACGATAGAGATTCGACAGCGGGAAAGGGATTCCCTTTGCTTCACTAAATTTTCACATGTTGTACAAAAAAAGGATTGCAAATGAATAACAAGTATGGTAAGATAACACCTGCGGTTTAAGCCGCCATTGCATACGCGAAAGAGGTGAAACGGCAATGAAGGAGAACATCCATCCCCAGTACGGTAAGTGCGTAGTTCGCTGCGTGTGCGGTGAAACGTTTGAGACCGGCTCTACCCGCAAGGAAATGAAGGTGGATATCTGCTCCAAGTGTCATCCTTTCTACACCGGTAAGCAAAAGTTGGTTGATACCGGCGGACGGGTTGACCGCTTCAAAAAGCGCTTTAACAT
>JAGCBO010000256.1 GCA_017652125.1 Clostridia bacterium
AACCGTCCGGATGCTGAAGGATCCGCGCCGCCCGTAATCCCTTTTCAGCTGCGAAAGCGTATCCTCCGGCCGGAGCAGTCCCGGCGCTTTTCCCTCCCGGATCGCCGCTTCCAGCTCCGTCCATTCC
Organism: Clostridia bacterium; assembly: GCA_017652125.1. GTDB lineage: Bacteria > Bacillota > Clostridia > Christensenellales > Aristaeellaceae > Aristaeella. The sequence continues at coordinate 128 of JAGCBO010000256.1, forward strand.
GAGGCAAGCCGCTGCGTCTCCTCTCTGATTTCCGCTTCTGAAGCCGCCGCGGACGCTTCCCGCATCACCAGACCGAATCGATCCCCGGCTGTTTCCCGTCCCAGGGCCTGCAGCCTCCGGACGGTCGCCTCATCCGTGATCCGTTTGCTGACGCCGGTAAAGCGGTTCAGCGGCATCAGGATCACGAGGCTCCCGGCCAGCGATAAATCCCGGGACAAAAAAGCGCCCTTCTCCCCGGTTTCTTCCTTCCGCAGCTGTACGGCCGCCAGATCTCCCGAACGGACCGCCCCGCCGGTAAAGGTCCGGCTGTTTTCGGTCAGGGGAAGAAACCCGTCCCGCTTCCGTCCGATATCCACAAACGCGCAGGAAAGACCGGACATGATCCGGTTCACCCGCCCCAGAAAGACCGCGCCGGTTTCGCCGGCGGTTTCCTTCGGCAGGTATTCCGCCAGCGCGCCGTCCTCGGCGACCGCATACCCTTCCGGGGTCACGTAGAGGATTCTGTCCATCTCGGAATTTGTCATGCCATTTTCTCCAGCGGAATGAATCCGCCTGTTTCGTCGCTTCCCAGCAGCCGGAGGCGCGTGACCACCATCCGCGGCGGATTCTCCAGTCCCGCCAGCCGGCACAGCGCTTCCAGCAGCATCCCCGGTTTGCAGGATTCCCGCTCCGTCAGGGTCATCACCGCGTGAATATGGTTTCCCGCTCCGTCCAGCGCGTGAATCAGCGGCCGGATATTGCATTCCTCCAGCTTCGTTTTCGTCTTTCGCATCGCCGTCAGCTCCGTCTGTCCGAGGGCTGCCGGAATGGCTGCGGTCAGCATGGCGGCGGCTTCCTCTCCGTCGATTGCCAGATCATACTCCGCCGCCCGAACCAGGCTCATCATGGCGGGCGCCTTGTCGTCCATGGGCGCCGCCTCGATCAGATGAAGCTCCGGCGGCATGGCCTGGTTCATTTTCTCCAGAAACAGCTCGGGAGTGACCGGCTCCGCCAGGGTCACATCCATGATCTCCCGCTTTCCGGCCGCCCCGGTAGCCAGCGCGCTGGCGAAGGAAATCAGGATATGGGGATGAAATCCGCCGGAATAAGCCACGGGCAGTCCGCTGCGGCGCAGGCCCCGCTGAACGCTTCGCTGAATATCCAGATGGCCGATATGCCGGATTCGCTCAGACTTTTCAAACACCGCCATCATGCGCATGGAGCGTCCCCCTTTCCCTTCGCCCAGGAACAGATCCCGTCATATCGCTGCAGGCCGCAGCCGTTGCACCCCTGCCGGCAGTCCTTCGTAACCTCCGCCCGGCTGCTTCTCTCCTTCTCCTTCCGGAGATATGCCTTGCTGATTCCGCTGTCAATATGATCCCAGGGCAGGATCTCGTCCATCGGCCGGACTCGGTTGGCATAGAAAGCCGGATCCAGTCCGCATTCCCGGAAGGCTTCCATCCATTTGCCAAAATCGAAGGTTTCGCTCCATCCGTCGAGGATACAGCCCTTTTCGTAGGCCCGCCGCAGAACGGCGCCCAGGCGGCGGTCTCCCCGGGCAAAGCAGGCTTCAAGATAACTCAGATAGGGTTCATGCCAGTTGAATGTAACGCCCTTGATGTTCAGCGCCTTTTTCAGGTAGGCCTGCTTTTCCAGGATCTGCGGAATCGTATCCTGCGCGTCCCACTGAAAGGGGGTAAAGGGTTTGGGCACAAAAGTGCTCGCGCTCACCGTCACCCGAAGGCCCTTTGCCCGCTGGGGTTTCGGCACCCGGAAATATTCCGCCACCACCTTGCGGGCCAGATCTCCGATTCCGTCCAGATCTTCCGTCGTCTCCGTGGGCAGCCCGTCCATGAAGTACAGTTTGACGCTGCTCCAGCCCCCCTCGAAGGCGTCCCGGCATTTCTCGAGCAGATCCTGCTCCGTAACACCCTTATTGATCACGTCGCGGAGCCGCTGCGTGCCGGCCTCCGGCGCGAAGGTAAGCGAGGTTTTTTTCACCTGCTGGGTCTCCTCGAGGCTTTCCTTCAGCACGCTGTCCAGCCGAAGGCTCGGCAGGCTGATGGAAACCCTCTTGTCCTTCAGCCTGCGCATCAGCTCCCGGATCAGTTCCGGCAGGCAGGAATAGTCGCCGCTGGACAGGCTGGACAGGCTGATCTCTTCATAGCCGGTGGAAGCCACCAGCTTCTCCGCCAGCTCCGCCAGATGCTCCATGCTTCGCTCCCGCACGGGACGGTACAGCATTCCCGCCTGGCAGAAGCGGCATCCGCGGGTACACCCCCGCATAATTTCCAGCATGATCCGGTCGAAAACCACTTCCGTATAGGGAACGGGAATTTCCTCCGGATAATAGGCGCTGTCCAGATCGGTCACAAAGCGCCGGAGCACGGTGGGCCGGGCTTCGGGACAGACCGGCGTAACGCTTTTCACCGTTCCGTCCTCATGATAAGCCACGTCATACAGGCCCGGAACATAGACGCCGTCCAGCTGTGCCAGTTTCCGCAGGCAGTCCTGCCGTGATTCCCCTTTTTCCTTCCGTTCCAGGATCACCCGGTTCAGTTCCGTCATGACATCTTCCCCGTCCCCGATCATGAACGCGTCGATGAAGGGCGCCAGGGGTTCCGGATTGAAGGCGCAGGGTCCGCCGGCCACAATAATGGGATCCGCTTCATCCCGTTCCCGGCTTTCCAGCGGAATCCGGCCCATATCCAGCATGGCCAGAATATTGGTATAGCTCATTTCATACTGCAGGGTGAAGCCGATCACGTCAAACTCCCGCATCGGATGCCGGCTTTCCATGCTCAGAAGCGGGATTCCGTTTTCCTTCATCTGGGCGATCATATCCGTCCAGGGCATGAAAAAACGCTCGCAGAGGCTCCAGGATTCCCGGTTGATGAGGCCGTACAGGATTTTCAGGCCCAGATGGCTCATCCCGACCTCATAGGTATCCGGAAAGCAGAATCCAAAGCGCAGAGGCGTATCCTCCCACTCCTTGATCCGGGTATTCATCTCGCCGCCGGTATAACGGGGCGCCTTCTGAACGGCGTCCAGCGCCCGTTCCATTTTTTCGTGATTCGTCCGCTGATCCTGATTTGTCATTTTTCCCTGATTCATCCTTTTCCTGATTCTTTCTTTCCCTGATGGATTCTTTTCCCCGGTTCCTTTTTCCGCAGCGCCCGTTTCCGGAGGATCCGTCTGCCTGCCTTCCCAGCTTCCGCGCGTCTGATCCTTATGGAGCCGGCGGCGTCCAGTAAGGCTGCTGATACAGATCCGTCAGGCAGTAGGTCACCCGGCAGCGCGCGGCGTCGATCCGCGTGTTGCTGATCTCCGGGTTGGCGCCCAGGATCATCTCCCGCCCCAGCTTATAGCTGTTCTGATAATTCTCCTGATAGTCGAAATAATCGCAGATGAACTGAACCCGGTCGCCCTCCCCGATCTGAATATAGTTCTTGGGCTGGGTGGCAGGTTCCGTTCCGCCGTAGACCTTCTGCGCTCCCTGGATATATCCGTAGGGCTGATCCTGATCAAAGGCCAGCATCAGATTCACCCGTTCCCCGTTCAGAAGGGCCGGAACATAACCGGTGATCACATAGTTGTCCCCCGACTCCACGGTGTCCAGATAGTAGTAGGCTACCGGCTGCCCGTTGATGGACATGCAGGTTCCGTCAAAGGAGGAGATCAGGCTGTTGCCCTCGAGGGTGAAGTCCGGGTCAAGCCCCAGGTCGATATACCCTTTCCCGTCGTCATAGAAAATGTTGCGGGTTACCGATACGATATTGCTCCATTGCGCGGAGGACAGCGAAATCCGGTTGCCGTTCCATACCAGGCCGGACGCGTCAAAATGGTTATCCAGAATATAGGCGGCGGCTCTTTTCGCCGTCATCTGCCGGCCCATGAACAGATCCAGTATGCTGCCGGTGGATCCGGCGGAAACGCCGGAGGCGGAACCGCCCGGTGAAAACAGACCGGAAAGCAGCGAATCCAGGCCGTCGCCGGTATAGGAAGGCGCGGTATAGTGACTTCCGTTTCCGCCCATCAGGGATTCAAGCATGCTGCCGTAAGGCTGTCCGGAACCGATCGAGCTCAGCGGGCTCCCGGCGCTGACCTGTCCGCTCAGCTCCAGGCTGGCGAATTCCTGAATGCACCGGGTATATTCCGATTCCATTCCGATGGCTTCATAGGTGGAAACGATTTTCTGAACCTGGCCGGTCCGCTTGTAGGGGAAATAGATACTCAGGCCATAGGCGTTGCTGATCCCCCCGCCGATCCGGTTGTATTTCACAGCCCCCTGAAGCGCGTCGGCCAGCTGCCGCCCCTCGGCCGTTCCCAGATTCCGGGCGAAATGGGTCAGATCAATCTGGTCGATCCGGCTGGCCTGGGCAAACTCCCGGGTCACGCTGCGGGCCGTGGAGACTTTTTTGTATTCGTTGTTCTGAATCAGCTGATTGGTTTCCACACTGAAATCCTTCAGCTCGGCCGGTACGGTCGCGGCCAGTTCGGCCAGATCCACGACGCTCAGGGTCGTGGCCTGTCCGCGGCATTTCTGCGCGCAGACCGCGACAAAATCATCCGCGATCATTTTGCCAACCTGAACGGTCGGCAGGCTCGTGTTCGCGTTCAGTGCGGTCAGCCAGTTGGTATAATACCAGCCTACTCCGGGTTCCGTTTCCTCGCTGGCGATCATATAATCCGCGTACTGATCCAGCATGAGGCCGTTCTCCACCGTCGCCATCAGGCAGGCGTCGAAACCGATAAAGTCGAACCGGACGCCTCCCTTTTTCAGCGCGGTATTGATCCCGGCCAGCGTCATGCTCTGGTTCCGCCCGGCTTTCTCATCGTACCCGTAGCCGCTGATGCTTCCGCCGCCGTGGTCCCACAGGATCAGGCACATCCGGTTCGCCGGAAAATGCTTCGCTCCGTACTGAATAAAGCCGGCCAGCGTATCCGGGCTGGTCATGGCGGCATTTCCCGCCGAAGCTTCAAGGCGCGTCAGCGCGCCGTTCTTAATCTGGTATATCTGGTTTTGGGCGGCGGATACCACGCTGTTTTTCCATCGGCTGGCCCCGCCGGTGTATACGATCAGGTTGACCCTGTCGCCGATGGTGGCGTTGGCCATTTCCTTCAGATCTGCGGTTCCCATGCCGTTCTGGCTCTCCAGGTCGGATCCGCAGAGATAGACCAGGATGGTCACCTCATCCTTTCCGCCGCCCCGGAGAACCGTATATTTTTCCCGCGCGCCGGATGCGACCGTCGTATCCGCTGCGGAGCTGTTTCCGGGCAGGGAGGAAGTGAAATAATCGGCCGGCTGAGCGCTGTGGCTGCCGGAGGATCCGGACAGCATGCCCAGGCTGTCATAGACAGAGCCGGAACCGGATCCCATCAGCATGCTCAGCAGATCGCTCACCCCGCCGGAAGCGGAGGATGAACTGCCGGAGGATGAACCGCTGCCCGTGTTCGTTCCGCCGGAAACCGGGCTGACGGGCAGGCTGTTTCCGCTGTTTCCCCCGTCAAAGAGGCCGGTCAGCTTGCCGCCGCCCAGCAGCATCACGAGAACAACAATAATGCCCAGCAGCTTTCCGCCTCCGCCGGAGGCACGGTTCGGGCCTGTGCCGGTTCCCCGGGCGGAATGGCTTTGCCCCGCGCTGCTGCCCGGCCGGGCGCCGGACTGTGAAGCATTCATTCTCCGGGCGGACTGGTAGGTTCTCTGTCCCGGCTGCGGATTTCCGCCCGTGCCGCCCCCGGACGCCTGCGGTCTCTGATACGGTTCCTGCCGCTGTACCTGTGAAGGCCGCTGAAAAGGATCGGTTCCCCGGGCCTGGGTCTGTTTCTGATACAGCTCCGTCCGCGAGGCATAATTCCCGGCATTGTTGACCGGTCCGGTTCCCAGTCCCTGACCGTGTTTTTCCACCCCTTTGCCGTTTTCCGTAACCCTTTTTCACGGGCGCGCGGCTTCCGGTTATTGTCCATATGGATTCACGTTCCTTCCCTCACGAAATCAGTTCGTCCCCGTTTTCTCCGGCCGGTCCCTCCGGGCCCTCTTCCGGGCTGTCCCCGGGAATCGGCGGCAGTTCCGCCAGATCCCCCAGCCCGAAATGATTCAGAAACTCGTCGGTGGTTCCGAACAGGATCGGCCGGCCAATCGTATCCTTCCTTCCCACTTCGTGAATCAGGCCTTTGGCCGTCAGGCTCTGCAGGCTGTAGTCGCATTTGACGCCCCGGATCTGCTCCACCTCCGCCCGGGTCACCGGCTGTTTGTAGGCTACCACGGCCAGGGTTTCCATCGCCGCCTGGCTCAGGCTCTGCTTCTGAACCGGCTGAAGCAGCCGGACCACATCCTCCGCGTATAAAGGTCGGGTCGCCAGCTGAACCATATCCCCGAACCGCTTGATCAGAAAGCCGCGCTGTTCATAGTCATATTCGTCCCGCATCTGATCCAGCGTCTGATCCAGCTGCTTTTCGCTGATCTGAAGCGCCGCCGCCAGATCCTTCCGGCGCACCGCGTCTCCGGCCACAAACAGAATGGCCTCTATTCGTCCCTTCAGGTTTCCGTCCTGACCGCTCACCGTTACTCTCCTTCTTCAGCCGGAACCGCAGGCTGTTCTTCCGTCCGGCTGTTCTGTTCTTCCGCTTCCGGAATTTCTTTTTTCCGTTTCCGGGCTCTTTTCGTCCTCGGGTCCTCTTCCGGTTCATCCTCGGCTTTCGGACTGGCTTTCCCGTCAATCAGCTCAATCGAGCCGTAGGTTTCCGTCTGAATCAGATGCATGCGGCCCAGCTTCAGCAGCTCCAGAATCGCCAGAAAATAGGTGACCACCTCTTCCTTCGTCGGCGATGTGCTGAAGGCTTCCTCAAAGGCCATCCGGCGTTTCTTCTTCAGACGCTGAAGCAGATCCAGCATGCACTCCTGTACCGTAAAGCTGTCCCTGTGAATGTTCCGGGGCGCGTAATGATTGGTCTCCGGATCATCGTCCAGCGCGCTGCGCCGCTCCAGAATCCGGGCGAGCGCCGCCATCAGGCCCTCCATCGTCAGCCCCGTCAGTTCGAACTCCTGCGGCGGCAGAGGATATTCTTCCGGAAGCTTGGTAAATACGCGCTTCGCGGCGTCCTCAAAATCCTTCATTCGGCCGACGCTTTCCCGGATCCGCTTGTATTCCTCCAGGCGGCGGATCAGTTCCGTTTCCGGATCCTCTTCTCCTTCCGGTTCCGGGGGCTTCGGCAGCATGGCTCTGCTCTTGATCTCCAGCAGAGTGGCGGCCATGACCAGAAAATCGCTGGCCTCTTCCATATCCAGGTCGCTGGCGTTTCCGACAATCTCGAGATACTGATCCGTAATCTCGCTGACGAAGATGTCCCGGATGTCGATCTGTGCCTTCCCGATCAGGGTCAGCAGCAGATCCAGCGGCCCGTCAAAGTCT
>JAGCBO010000257.1 GCA_017652125.1 Clostridia bacterium
GAACCTGTCCGCGGACAGGGCCCTCCGGCCCCGGAAGTGGACTTTCTTTGACCAAATAAGTATAGCATCTTTTTCTTCATTTTTCAAGCCCCAAGTTTGGAGATAACTGCGCCGAAGTTTGGAAATAACCGCCCCTCAAGTTTGGAGATAACCGCCCTGAAGTTTGGAGATAACCGCCCCGAAAAACGGCGGCCGTTCACAGCCGCCGCAGTCTCCGCGCGGTGCGGATCCTGAAGGCGCCGGTTTTACAGCGGACGTTCAGGATCTGCTCAGGATATTCCGGGACAGCTCCTGAGCGACGGATTCCGTTCCGCGGCCTCCGCCCAGGAGACCGGTTCCCAGCCCATCACTTCCGCGATCACCCGGTGCAGATGTTCATCCTTCTGATGCACATACTGAACGGAGGAAGGAATCCACTTTCCGTCCTCCCAGCGGATCCGGCCCCGTCCGTCCGGCAGGAGACCGTAATCCGTCAGGGTCCGGCCCTCCTCCGGAATCAGCACGGTCAGCCGGTCCCGCACCCGGTTTCCCAGCATCACCGTAAAGATTCCCCGTTCCGGATCCAGGGAAAGATGATTGCCGGTGAAGCCCCCGATGCCGAAAGCCCAGCCGCCCATATAAGCGGGAATTTCCGAAAAATACTGATCCGGATGACGCAGATAGCACTGGCGGCCCAGATACTGGGTAAAGCCGCCCTCCGGCCAGGGCCGCCCGGTCCGGTTGACCGCCATCTCCCGCAGGGAAGCCTCCCCGACCAGCCGGCCGGCCAGCGCCGCCCGGCAGAAGCGCACCAGATCCTGTCGGGTGGAAAAAAGCCCCGCGTGACCGCTCAGATCCCCGCCGCGCCCCTGAAGAACCGCCGCCTTGGGGTCATGGGGAACGCCCCGGAAACCGCGACGGACCAGCCGTTTTTCCCCCTCGATCCGATGCTCCCCGTCATAGAGCTCGCAGTCCTTCAGCCGGTCCTCCGGCACCTCCGCCCAGGTTTCCGTCATTCCCGCGGGAAGCAGGATCATCCGCCGGACGCACTCCGCCAGCGGGGCGCCGGCGGCGGCCTCGACGACGTATTTCAGGATCATGGCGGGTATATCCGAATAAGCCCGGCGGCCCGGCAGTCCCGCCGGCGCCGCCTGCAGCAGGCAGTCCATCGCCTGATCCCGGGTTTCGCAGGCATCGATCCGGCCCGGGGTCCGGATCATCAGCTGAAAGGACATCAGCTGATCCACCGTCACGCCGGAAAGGCCGCGGAAAGCCGGGGCGTAATCGGAAACGGGCCTGCTGAAATCCAGCAGGCCGTCCTCCTTCAGTTTCATGGCGCACAGGGCCGTAAACAGCTTCGTCACGCTGGCCAGGTCGAACACCGTCCGCTCCCCGGCCTCCGTCCCGTCCCAGGCGGTTTCCAGCCGGCTCCCGTCCCCGCAGGCGACGGAGAGCCCGGACATGATCTCCGTCTCCCGGGTAAAGAAGCGGACCGCCTCCAGCAGGGCCGGGTTCATCTTTCCGTCTCCGCCCGGATGCCGATCCGGGTGCAGGGAACCCGGCCGTTCACCAGGTCGGACAGATGATGCCGCGCATGGCCGATGATCACCGTCGTGCCCCCGCGGACGCAGCCGAGGGCGTATTCCAGCTTCGACCGGGCTCCGCCGGCGCCCTCCCGGCTGGCTCCGATGCAGGATTTCTGCAGCTCCCGGACCTTCTGCTCCACCTCTTCAAAGGTTTCACCGAACACGTCCCGCACCAGGGTGGAGGGATCCCCCGCCCGGTGATAGATGCCCTCGGTGGAGGTCATGAGCACCAGCACCTTCGCCCGGACCAGCCCCGCGATCACGGCGGCGGTTTCATCGTTGTCCACGCACTCGTGAACCTCTTCGCCCCGGCCGCGGCGCACCGCCAGCTCCATCTTCCGGGTTTCCTCGTCGGACACCGGATCGTTATAATTCACAATGGGAATCGTCTTCTGGCGGGCCGCCCGGATCAGCATCTGGCGGATATGCTCCGACTTTTCCGGATCGTTGAAATGGGTATGTTCCACCAGGATCTGGCGGATCCCATACTCCGGGGAAACGAACTGGCGGTAATTCTGCATCAGGATCGACTGCCCCTGAGCCGCGTAATCCACCTTGTCCTGCTCCGGGTTCCCCGACAGCTCGCACCCCGTCCGCTTCCGGTAATCCAGCCGGCCGATTTCCGCGGCTCCGCTGGTGACCCAGATCATTCCCGGCCGGAGTTCCGCCCCCAGACGGGAAAATATATTATAGTCAATATCCCGGTCCTCTTTCCGGATCAGCGCCATGGATCCGATTTTGCCCACCAGATCAAACTGATATTCCATGCTCTCCCGTCGCTCCCTTTTTCCTCATGTGCGGCAGCCCGCCTCTCCGGGGCGTCCGCCGCGAAGCCTTTCCGCCTCCGGGGCGGCCGCGGTTCCCGCCAGGGTCAGAACCGCTCCCGGATCAGGCGGATCAGCATATAGACCGCCATATGATACCCCTGATCGTTCCGGAGCACCTCGTCCGCCAGCTCCCGGTACAGGGGAATCCGCTCATGGTAGACCCGCTCCACCTCGGCCAGACCGCCGTCCCTCAGGGTCGGCCGCCGGTCCAGCTTGATATCGCCCAGAATTTCCTCCAGAGGCCGGTCGATCAGCACAATGGTGCCCCAGGACCGCATGATCCGCCGGTTCTCCGGGTTCAGCACCGTGCCTCCGCCCGTGGAGATGATCATGGGCCGGGCATAGGTCAGCGCCGTCAGCGCCGCGGTCTCCGCCCGGCGGAAGGTATCCTCCCCGTAGCGCTCAAAGAACTCCGTCACCGTGCAGCCGGCGCTCTGAGCCACCACCGCGTCCGTATCCGCGAAGGGGATGCCGGTTTCCTTCGCCGCGCGCTTCCCCAGGCTGCTCTTCCCGCAGCCCTGCATTCCGATCAGAAACAGGTGCCTGTCCACGGCCTCGCCTCCCCTCTCCGAATATGATGAGCATACCTTATTCCCTGCTCCCGCGTCAAGGCTCCGCCGGCAGCGCGGCGGGCTTTTCCCCCTTCACGTGCTCCAGGGTAAAGCGGAAGGCCGCCCCCTTTTCCGTGTGCAGCAGGCAGATGCTCTGGCCGTGCATTTCCATCACCCGTTTGCAGATGCTCAGCCCCAGGCCCGTTCCCCGGCCGGAGGTGCGCGCCCGGTCCGCCGTGAAGAAGCGCTCGAAGATCCGGTCCCGGTCCTCCGGCGCCACGCCGGGACCGTCGTCCCGGACGGTCATTTCGGCTTTGCCGTCCCGCACCGCCGATTCCAGCACAATGGAGCCGCCCTCCCCGGTAAACTTCACCGCGTTGTCCAGCAGGTTGATCACCACCTGCTCGATCCGGTCCGCGTCCGCCCGCACCAGGCAGGGATCCTCCTCGCACTCGCAGGAAATGGCGATTCCCTTCGCTTCCAGGTCGTTCATCCGGCGGATCACCGCCCGCCGCAGCATCTCATTGATATCGAAGACCGTGCAGTTCAGCAGCACGACATCCTTATCCATGCGGGAAAGGGTGAGCAGGTCGCTGACCAGATTGCTGATCCGCCGGCTCTCGTTCGCGATGAGCCGCAGGGTGCTTTCCCGTTCCTCCTCCGGAATGACCCCGTCCGCCAGCCCTTCGGCAAAGCCCCGGATGCTGGTGATCGGCGTACGAAGCTCATGGCTGACATTGGCCACGAATTCCCGGCGGCTGTCCTCCACATCGTGCAGCCGGGCCGCCATGGAATTAAAGGCCCGGCTGACCCCCCGCAGCTCCGCGCCGCCCCTGGTGTCGTCCACCCGGACCGTGAAATCGCCCCCGGCCATGGCCTCCGTGGCCGCCGTCAGCCGGTCCAGCGGACGCAGGGCGGAACGGATGAAAAGGAAGACCGCCACGCCGGACAAAAGCAGGATGCCCGCCGCCAGCAGGATGATCTGGCCCAGCGTTTCCGACAGGCCGGACTCGATCTGCTGCGCCCGGGTCTGAATGAAAACCGCTCCCATCACATAGCCGTCCTGCAGAAAGGGCACCCCGACGGTAAAGGTCGGCGCACCGCCGGCGCTCGAGCGCAGGCGGATCGTTTCGCCCTGCAGAATCCGCACCAGCGCGTCGCTGATCTCCTGGCCGCTGAGGCTCCGGGCAAAATCCGGCGACTCGCTGTAAGCGGTTTCCAGATTATCCATCATATTGCCGTAGCGGTCCACCACCACGATATAGGCTCCGAATTCCTCGTTCACCTGGCGCGCCTTTTCATTCAGATAGGAGCGGGTGGGACTGCCCAGATAGCTTTCAAGCCCGCTCCGGTTCAGATTGGCCGCCAGATAGGCGATATCCCGGGCCTCGGCGGCCAGCCGCTCCAGCCGGTCGTCGATCTGCCGGTTGCGGAGGGTCACCCACCAGACGGCGGACAGGGCCACCGTGGTCAGCAGAATGGCCAGCATCACCACCGCCAAAATCCGTGTAAACATGCCTTTTCTCTCCCCGCGGCCTCAGCGCTTCACCGCGAATTTATAGCCCACGCCCCGGACCGTTTCGATGCTCCACCCGTGGGCGGCGCTGTCCGGCAGCTTTTCCCGCACCCGCTTGATATGCACGTCCACCGTCCGGCTGTCCCCGAAAAAGTCAAAGCCCCAGACCTGCTGCAGCAGCTGCTCCCGGGTGAACACCTGGTTGGGATGGGAGGCCAGAAAATACAGCACCTCCAGCTCCTTGGGCGGCATTTCCAGCGGCTTTCCCTCATAGCGCGCCTCATATTCCGCGATGCTGACGGTCAGCCCGGGCCAGGCCAGGGTTCCGCCCGCTTCCTCCTCCGCGCCCTGGGTCCGGCGCAGCACCGCCCGGACCCGGGCGGCCATCTCCTTGCCGTCGAAGGGCTTGACGATATAATCGTCCGCCCCCAGCTCCAGGCAGAGCACCTTGTCAAAGGTTTCGCCCCGGGCCGTGACCATGATCACCGGGATGCTGCCGGCCTTGCGGACCGTTTTCAGCACCTGATAGCCGTCCATCCCCGGCAGCATCACATCCAGCAGGATCAGATCCGGCGGCAGGCGCCGGAACTCCTCCAGAGCGGTATCCCCCCGGTCCGCCTCCCGGACCTCAAAGCCTTCCTTTTCCAGATACAGCCGCATCAGATGCCGGATATTGGCATCGTCATCCACCACCAGCACGCTGGGTTTATCCTTCATCCCCGTATCCTCCTTCCGGCCTCGGAGCTATTTCAGCGTCACCACCGTCACGCCGTCCTCCCCCTCGCCGTACACGCCCCGCCGGAAGCTCTTCACATGCCGGTTCTTCCGCAGGTCCTGCTGAATGCCGCCGCGCAGCACGCCCGTGCCCTTGCCGTGAATAATCCAGACCTCGTTCAGCCCGGCCAGCACCGCCTCGTCCAGATAACGCTCCACGGCCGACAGGGCTTCTTCCAGCATCATGCCCCGCACGTCGCATTCCGAGGCCACCGTCCGGGTCAGGGTTCCGGTTTTCGCGCGGACCGTCACCTTTTCCGGCGCGGGCGCCTCCCGGAGCATCCGCAGCTGGCTCAGCTTCGCCTTGCACTTCAGGCCGCCGGCCTGCAGCTGCACCTCTCCCCGGCTGTCCGGCGCGCTGAGCACGGTTCCCTCCGCCCCCAGCGTCAGGATCCGGACCCGGTCCCCCGGCTTCACGGTTTCCGGCGCCTCGGTGCTTTCCGCGTTCTCCGTCCGCAGGCCCTCGGACAGATCGTCAATCTCCCGGTCCAGCCGGCGCCGGAGCTCCGCGGCCCCGCCGGCTTCCGCGGCGCCGCTTTTCCGCATTTTCTTCAGATCCGCCAGGATGCTCTCGCTCTCCTGCCGGGCCTGGGTCAGAATCCGCCGGGCGTCCTCCCGGGTTTTCCGCAGGGTGGTTTCCCGTTTCTCCTCCATCTCCCGGCGCAGGCGCTCCGCTTCATCCCGCAGGCGGACGGTTTCCCGGCTGGCCTGCTGGGCGATCTCCCGTTCCCTTTCCGCCACCTGGCGGTGATACTCCGCGTTGGCGATGACATCCTCAAAGCGCACCGTTTCGCCGGAAAGCAGCTTTTTCGCTCCGTCGATCAGGTTTTCCGGCAGCCCCAGCCGCCGGCTGATCTCAAAGGCGTTGCTCTTGCCGGGCACGCCGATGGACAGGCGGTAGGTGGGACGCAGCGTTTCCACGTCAAACTCCACGGAGGCGTTCTCCACCCCCTTCGTGGTCAGGGCGAAGGCCTTCAGCTCGCTGTAATGCGTCGTGGCCAGGGTCCGGACCCGGATATGCAGAAGCCGGGTCAGAATGCTCTGGGCCAGCGCCGCGCCCTCCGTCGGATCCGTGCCCGCCCCCAGCTCGTCGAAGAGCACCAGATCCCGGGGCGTGACCTCCCGCATGATGGTCACGATATGGGTCATATGGCCGGAAAAGGTGCTCAGGCTCTGCTCGATGCTCTGCTCATCCCCGATATCCGCGAACACCTGCTCAAACAGCGCCAGCTCCGTTCCCGGATCCGCCGGCACCTGCAGCCCCGCCTGGGCCATCAGGGTAAAGAGGCCGACCGTCTTCAGCGTCACCGTCTTTCCGCCGGTGTTCGGCCCGGTGATCACCAGGGTATTGAAGCCCTGAACCGCTTCCTCCCGCTTTTTTCCGTCCTCCGGCGGCTCGCCCAGCCACAGGGTCACGGGCACCACCTTTTCCGGATCGATCAGCGGATGCCGGCCCCGGACGATATACAGATATCCCCGGTCGTTCAGCTTCGGGCTGACGCAGTTCCACCGGCGGCTGAGCAGCCCCCGGGCAAAGATGAAGTCCAGCTCCGCCAGCTCCTCCGCCGTTTCCCGGATCGCCCGGGCATGGGGCGCCACCTCGGCGGACAGGGCGGCCAGAATGCGGGCGATCTCCCGCTGTTCCTTCAGCTCCCATTCCTTCAGCTCGTTGCCCATCTCCACCGCCGCCATGGGCTCGATGAACAGCGTCGCCCCGGAGGCGGACTGATCGTGGACCAGGCCGGGCACGCTGGAGCGGTATTCCGCCCGGACGGGCAGCACATACCGGTTCCCCCGCACCGTGATGATGGGATCCTGGAGCACCTTCTGCAGGGCCGGCGAATGAATCATCTGATTCAGCCGGTCCCGGATCCGGTCCTGCGCCCCCCGCAGATGCCGCCGGATATTCATCAGCTCCGACGACGCCCGGTCCGCAATCTCCTCCTCCGTCAGAATCGCGTCGGTGATATCCTTTTCCAGGTTCCGGGCGGTAAACAGCCCCTCCGCCCGGGCCCGCAGCCGCGGGGTGTTCTCCCGGGCCGTCACCAGCGCGTCCCGCGCCGCCCGGGCCGCCCGCAGAAGCTCCGCCACGTTCAGCAGCATTCCGGCCGTCAGGCTTCCGCCCTTTTCGCAGATCGTCAGCGGCTCCCCCACATCCGGGAAGGCGATCATGGGATGGCTTCCCACATACTGCAGGATCACCGCCGCCTCCTCGGTTTCCTCCTGGGCGGCGGTCACGGAGACCAGATCGTCATACGGAACCAGGGCGCCGCATTTCGCCGCGCCCGCCGCTGTCAGGGCCCCCTCCGCCAGCCGTTTGCGGATGGCTGGAAACTCCAGCGCCCGCAGGCTTCTTTCCGGCATCATCCTGTCCGTTCCCCCTCTTTCCGGTTCCGCTCCGGTCTCCTTCCGGTTTTTCCGTTCTCCGTCCGTTCTCCGTCCGTTTTCTTCCGCTCAGTCCACTTTCCGCTGCCAGTGCCCCGCCGTTGCCGGCAGGCCGGTTTTCCGTCCCGTCCGGACCGCCTCCAGCACCCGCCGGGTCTCCTCCCGGTCCTCCGTGGTCAGAACCACCGCCGGATTCAGGATCCCCGGCCGGTCCGTCCATTCCACCGGCCGGTCGTTCATCAGCCGGACGAGGCAGCCTTCCGGCAGCCGCTGCCGGAGCAGCGGATAGGCATAGCCCCGGGGATCCTCCAGCACGCTGCCCCGCAGCGCGTCCGGATCCTGCCGGTCGCAGAGGGTACAGGCCGCGTGACCGGACTGAAGCCCCAGCGCCGTCCGGGCCGGGCAGTGGTGCAGGAGCATCAGCTGGGTCCGGCCCCAGATCCGCACCGTCACCGGCGGACAGGACGCGGTCAGCTCCTTCAGCTCCGCCCCGGTCAGCTCCTCGGAGGCGGTCACAAAGCAGCAGCCCTCCTCCAGCAGAAACGCCGCCGCCTGGCGGTTCATGACCGGGATGCCGGGGCCCGCGCCGAAGGGCGCCGGCCAGCGCCGGCCCAGCTGCCCCGCGCTGCCGAGAACCACGCCGCCGAGGACATCCCCCGCCTCCCGGCAGAAGGCCTCCAGCAGATCCAGGGTTTCCTCCCCGCAGACGGAAGGCAGCTGCAGCCAGTCCCCGGGAACCAGGGATTCCCGCAGGCGGTCCAGGGCTTCCTTCCGGTAATCCTCCGGATCCCGGATCACCCGGAACCCCGCCGCCCGGGCCGCTTCCGCCTGATCCGCTTCCCGGACCCAGGCCATCGGGGGCAGCCGCCCTTCGGGCAGCTCCGCCGGCGGGAACGCCCCCGCCGGGCCCGTTTCCGGCGCGAAAGCCCGGATCCGCTCCTCCGCCAGGCGCTCAAGCGCCTCCCGCCGAAGCGCGTTCAGCGCGCCGACGGGCACAAAGGCGCCCGCCGTTTCCACCCGGACCGTTTCCGGCTGAAAAACCGTCCCGCCGGTCTTCCGGAGGGAACGGCCCAGCGTTTCCTCATCCGCCGGGGCGGTGCGGGCGGCGCCGACCGGATCCCCTTCCGCCGTCACCCGGCTCCTGCCGTCGGAAACGGTCAGGGTCATCGGCGCGCCGGGATAAGCCCGCAGCGTCAGGCTCACCGGAACCCGGCGGCCGGGCATCGCCATCGCTTCCGCCAGCTGGCGGCTGTCCGACAGGCGGTACACCGCATCCCCCGGAGCCGCCCGCAGATCCTCCCGCAGCCGGATCACCGCGGTTTCTCCCGCCTGAACCGGTTTCCCGGCATAGATCATTTCCCCCATCCGTCCCTGATGCTCAATGGCCAGCCCGTCCCCGTCGGACAGGGGCAGGCTCAGGGACACCCGGGCCAGACGGCCCGAAACGCCGGCAATCCGCCCGGCCCGCAGGCCCCGGTGGCCCGCCGCTTCCGGATCGATCACCGCGGCATCCTCGCAGCCGAGGGCGTAGCCGCCCATCAGATCCCCGCGGCTGAAAATCTGCCGCAGCGCCTGCTTCTCCCGCTCCTCCGCCGGACGGAAGGCGCCGGCCTCCAGCGCGTCGGCGGCCCGGCGGTAGGTCAAGGTGACCGCCGCCACATATTCCGGCCGCTTCAGGCGGCCTTCCAGCTTCACAGAGCACACGCCCGCCTCACGCAGGGCGGGCAGCGCGTCGCGCAGGCAGAGATCCCGGGGGCTGAGCCAGGCGCCTTCCCGGCCCCGGTACAGATACCGCTTCCGGCAGGGCTGGGCGCACCGGCCCCGGTTGCCGCTCCGCTCCCCCACCATGCTGGAGAACAGGCACATCCCGCTGACGGAAACGCACTGGGCGCCATGGCCGAAGGCCTCCACCTCCACCCCGGTTCCGCAGCAGTCCCGGATTTCCGCCAGGCTGCATTCCCGGGCCAGAACCACCCGGCTCATGCCCTTCTCCCCGCACCAGCGGACCCCCGTTCGGTTATGGATCGCCATCTGCGTGCTGGCGTGCAGCTTCAGCCCCGGCGCCAGGCTCCGGCACAGCCGGAGGATCCCCAGATCCTGAACCAGCGCCGCGTCGGCCCGCAGCTCACGCAGGAGGCTCAGCACGCCGGCCACTTCCTCCAGCTCCCCGTCCTTGACCAGGGTATTCACGGTCACATAGACCCGCATATGACGCAGATGGGCAAAGCGGATCGCCTCCGCCAGCTCTTCCCGGTTAAAATTCCCCGCGCCGGCCCGGGCGCTGAAGGCCGAATAGCCCAGATAGACCGCGTCCGCCCCGGCGGCTTCCGCCCGTTCCAGGGCTTCCCGGTTCCCCGCGGGAGAAAGAATTTCCATAACTGCCCGTCCTCCGCTTACGCTTTCCGGTCCGTGTTTTCCATCCGGCGGCGAAGCATCCGGTTTTCATCCTGCGCCTTCAGCAGCTCGTCCGCCAGCTGAAAGCAGGTCAGCACCGCTCCCTGCGCCGAGGAAAGATTGGTCGCGGCGGCGGTTTCGCTGAGCCGCCGGTCCACAAAGGCCGCCACCCGCCGCACATATTCCGGCGAATCCGAGGACGTCAGCGTATAGTTTTTCCCCGCCACCAGCACGTTGATAGTCTGCCTGTCCATGATCGCACTCCTCCCCGGGACAGAAGAACAGCGCAGAAGGCCTCTGTCTTCCGCGCTGGTTCCGGTCAGATCTGTTCGAAAGGATAAACCTCGCCATGGGTGTCCACCCGGACGGACTCCATCACCTGGGGCTCCAGCGGCTTGTCATTCGCGTCCCTCCGGGCGTTCACGATGGCTTCCGCCGTTTCCATGCCCTCGAGCACCTTTCCGAAGGCGGCGTACTGCCCGTCCAGATGCGGACTGTCGCTGGTCATGATGAAGAACTGGCTCCCCGCGGAATCGGGCGCCATGCTGCGGGCCATGCTCAGCACCCCGTAGGTGTGCTTCAGGGGGTTCGGCACGCCGTTGGCGGCAAACTCGCCCTTAATGCTGTACCCGGGGCCGCCGTATCCCACGCCCTTCGGGTCACCGCCCTGAATCATGAACCCCGGAATCACCCGGTGAAAAATGACCCCGTCATAGAAACCGCTGTTGGCCAGCGCCACAAAATTCCCGACGGAATGAGGCGCGATTTCGGGATAGAGCTCGCCCTTCATTTCGCCGCCGTTTTTCATCCGAATCACAAAAGTCGGATTCTGCGCCATGGTAACCCTCCTTGTTTCTCCGCCGTCGCCGCAGGGCTCCGGGGATTCGCTTCCTCCCTTGCCGGAAGTTTTTCCTATTTTAACAGGATTCCCCGTCAATAGCAAGTTTTTTGACATTCCCCCGGGTTCTCTGTATAATGAATTGTTTTTTTGAATCGTGTGTTTCAGGGAAAGGACCGGAGCGACATGAAGATCGTACACCCTCAGCAGTCCGTCAACGGGCTGAACCCGGAAGACGTCTTCTACGCCATCGACGATCTGGGAACCCAGACCGGCTATGGTTTTATTCTTTATCAGCTGCAGCCCGGGCTTTATCCGGACTGCCCGGTAAACCTGTATTTTTCCATCGAGGGGGACGCGGCCTCCCGCTACCTGCTTTTCGGCGCCCTGGTCGCCCGGGCCCGGATCCTGCAGAATGTCAATCCCCAGCTGCGGGCCCGGCTCTATACCAGCCTGTCCCCTTCGGATACGCAGATGATGGAATTCTATCAGCATAACGGGTTCGACTGCGATGAGACGGATGAAATCCTGCAGCTGGCCATCCCCTTCGGTGACGGCCGGATTCCCATGAGCTGCACCGTCGCGCCCACCCCGCTGAACACCTGGGACGAGCAGAATCAGCTGATCTACCGGCTGCAGATGAACGAGATCACCTTTGTGAACATGAACTATCTGAACGCGCTGCGCCGGATGCCCCACTTCATGACCCTGGGGCTGTACCGCAATGCCGGCCTCATCGGCGAGGTGATCATGGCCGGGCAGGGGATCGACTGCGAGCTGGTCGCGATCTATATCGAGCCGGGCAGCCGCCGGCAGGGCATGGGCCGGGCGCTGCTGCACCGGATGATGGCCATCATGGCCGCGGAAGGCGTGAGCCGGGTCACCACCCGGATCATGAGCCGGAGCCAGCCCCAGCAGCACCTGATGAGCGCGTTCGGCGCCACCGTAACCGGCGTCAACATGATCTTTCCCGGCATGTATCTGAACTGAGCTTTTGCTTGACGAACAACGGGGGAAGGCATATAATCATTCCATCTGTGTTCGAAGGAGGCAAAGATCGACATGAAATCCAACAAAAAGCGCGGCATGGGGAAAACCGGTTCCATCGTCGCGCTGTGCGTGGTGCTGGCCCTGACCGTCGTGGCGGGCGTGATCGGCATCACCGGGCTGAGCCTGCCGCCTCAGGGCCTGTACAAGGTGCTGAGCTGGCTGCCGACAACAAACTCTGACGCCTGGCCGGAAAGCCTCCCCCTGGGGCTTGACCTGCGGGGCGGTATGTATGTGGAATATTCCGGAAAGGCGCCGGAAGGCTCCACCGCCAGCTTTGACGAGCTGATCAGCGGTACCATGAGCATCATTCAGCAGCGCCTGAGCGATAAGGGCTTCAACGAAGCCAACGTTCAGCGGATCGGCACCGACGGCATCCGCGTGGAAATTCCGGACGTGCAGGACGATACCGTGCTGGATCTGATCGGCACCCCCGCCAAGCTGGAGTTCTATAACCCCCAGGGCGAGGTGTTCATGACCGGCGACATGGTGAAGACCGCTACTTACTATTATGCCGACGGCGATCATCAGATCGCCTTCCAGCTGACGGACGAAGGCGCAAAGCTGTTCGCGGACGTGACCAGCGCCAGCATCGGCCGGACCATCGCCATCTATCTGGACGGGGAGCAGCTGATCGCCCCCACCGTGCAGAACGCGATCACCAACGGTTCCGGCGTCATTAACGGGCTGGGCAGCGCGGAGCGCGCCACCACCATCGCGGCCAAGATCCAGAGCGGCGCCCTGCCGCTGGAGCTGACCCAGCAGAAGGTGGACAAAGTGTCCGCCACCCTGGGCCAGGACGCGGTCAGCAGCTCCGTCCGGGCCGCCATGATCGGCATCCTGCTGATCATGGTGCTGATGATCGTGCGCTACCGGCTGAACGGCGTGATCGCCAGCTGGGCGCTGACCATCTACATTATCCTGCTGTTCATGCTGATCGCGGTCTTCCGGATTCAGCTGACCCTGCCGGGTCTGGCGGGCGTCGTCCTGGGAATCGGCATGGCCGTGGACGCGAACGTGATTATCTTCGAGCGGTTTAACGAAGAAGTCCGGAAGGGCCGCCCGGTGCGGGCCGCCGTACGGGCCGGCTTCAAGAACGCCATGAGCGCCGTGCTGGACGCGAACGTGACCACGCTGATCGCCGCCGTCGTGCTGCTGATCTTCGGCACCGGCTCCATTCAGGGCTTTGCCAAGACCCTGCTGCTGGGCGTTGTGGTTTCCATGCTGACCGCCATCCTGGTCACCCGTTTCCTGATGAACCGCGTGATCGGCGTCGGCGCCACCAGGGTTTCGCTGTTCACCAAAGTGTCCGCTGAAAAGGAGGTGGAGGCGTAATGGTTATCAAGAACCGTTCGAAAATCTGCCTGTGCATCAGCTGCGCCATCATCGCCGTCGCGCTGATTCTGACCCTCTTCGGTCAGGGAATCAACCTGGGCATCGACTTCGAGGGCGGCCTGAGTATGCAGTACGACCTGAAGACCACCGTCACGAAGGGCGACGTGGAAGGCGTGCTGAACGGCATGGGCGTCGGATCCTATACCGTGACCGTACAGGGCTCGGGAGACAACGAGATCAACATCCGGATCAAGGATGTCGCCAAGGACGATATTCAGAAGGTCCAGAGCGACTTTGAAACCGGCATCAGGGAAAAGTATCCGGAAGCCTTATCCATCGGCGACGTCAACTATGTCGGCCCCGTGGCCGGCGCGACCCTGGTGCGGAACGCGGTGATCAGCGTGCTGCTGGCCTCCGTGCTGATGCTGATCTACATCGCCATCCGGTTTGACTTCAACAGCGGTCTTTCCGCCGTCTTCGGTCTTTTGCACGACGTGCTGATCATGCTGAGCTTCATGGTCATCTTCCGCAGCGTCATTCAGATGAACTCCAGCTTCATCGCGGCCGCGCTGACCATCGTGGGTTACAGTATCAACAACACGATCGTCATCTTCGACCGGATCCGTGAGAACGCGAAGAAGCTGCCCACCGCTCCCCGGGAGGAGATCACCAACCTTTCCATCCGGGAAAGCCTGGGCCGGACCGTCTGCACCACCGTCACCACCCTGATCACCATCGTGGCCCTGTGCATCCTGGGCGTGGCTTCCATCCGGGAGTTCGCCCTGCCCATCATCGTGGGTATCCTGGCCGGCGTTTACAGCGCCAACATGATCAACGGCTATGTGTGGGCGTTCCTCGAAGAAAAGCGGCGCAGCCGGAAAAAGGCCTGACCGCAAGGCTGAACTTTCAGAGGGGCGATGCCGGAAGGCATTGCCCCTCTTTGGATTCCCGGAAGGAAGGAGGCGGAACCATGCGGTTTGTACAGCGGAAGGGAGCGGATCCGCTCCCCCTCGGCGATCTGCCGGACTGGTTTTCCGCCCTGCTCCGGGCCCGGGGCATCGATACACCGGAGGCCGCCGGGGCCTTTCTGCATCCCTCCCTGGAGGATCTGCACGATCCCTTCCTGCTGGAGGGCATGGCGGAAACCGTCCGCCGGCTGCAGAAGGCGGCCGCGGATGGGGATCCCGTCCTGATCTGGGGAGATTACGACGCGGACGGCGTATGCGCCGCCTCCATCCTGCTGGAAACCCTGCGGGAGACGGGGGCCCGGGCGGACGTCTTCATTCCCAGCCGGCACCGGGACGGATACGGCCTGAACGCGGACCGGATCCGGGAGCTGGCGGGCCGGTACCGGCTGCTGATCACCGTCGACTGCGGCATATCCGCCGTCGCGGAAACCGCGCTGGCCCGGGAGCTGGGGCTGACGGTGCTCCTGACGGATCACCACGAACCCCCGGAGGTTCTCCCCGAGGCGGACGCGGTCATGGATCCCCTGCTGGGCAGCTATCCCTTTCCCCGGCTGTGCGGGGCCGGCGTCGCCCTGAAGATCACCCAGGCGCTGCAGGGGATGGACGGGGTCCGGAAGCGTCTGGACCTGGCGGCCATCGCCACCGTGGCGGACATCGTTCCCCTGACGGGGGAAAACCGGATCATCGTCCGGGAGGGCCTGAAAGCCCTCGCGGAAACGAACCGGCCCGGACTGCGGGCGCTGATGCAGCTCGCCGGCATTCAGGGGCCGCCCCGCAGCGAGGATCTGGCCTTCCGGATCGGCCCGCGGATCAACGCGGCCGGACGGATGGGGGAGGCGGATCCCGCCCTGCGGCTTCTGACCACCCGGGACGAGGCGGAAGGCGCCGCGCTGGCCCGGGGACTGGAGGAAAACAACCGGCTGCGCCAGGAAGAGGAGCGCGGAATCCTGGATGCCGCCCGGGAGCAGATCGACGCGGATGCGCAGGAACCCGGCAACCGGATCCTGATCGCCCGGGGGGAGGACTGGAATCCCGGGCTGATCGGGCTGGCCGCCGGGAAAATCTGCCAGCAGTATCACCGGCCCGCCATCGTGCTGACCCTGCGGGACGGGGCGGCGGTGGGCAGCTGCCGGTCCGTACCCGGCGTCCATCTTTACCGCCTGCTGAGCCGCTGCGAGGATCTGCTGATCCGCTACGGGGGCCACGAGCAGGCGGCGGGGATCACCATTGATCCCGCTCTCCTGCCCGAATTCCGCCGGCGGATGAACCGGCTGATCCGGGAAAGCTGCGGGGAGGATCTGTTTATCCCGGAGACGGAATACGATCTGGCCCTGCCCTTCCGCTCCTGGACCGCGGAGCGACTCTCCCTTCTGGAGAAGCTGGAGCCCACCGGCTGCGGCAATCCTCCGCCGGCGTTTCTGCTGGCGAACGCCGCGCCCCAGGCTCTGCGCCGGGTAGGCCGGGACGGCGCCCATCTGAAGCTGCGGCTGGCGGATCCGGAGGGAACGGTGATCGACGGCATCGCCTTCGGGCAGGGGGAGGAAGCGGACCGGCTCGGCTCCCGGGTGGACGCGGTGTACCATCCGGTCCGGAATGATTTCGGCGGGCGGATCCGCATCGAGGCCCAGACCGAAGCCCTGCGGGACGCCTGTCCCGATCCCGGGCTGCTGGCGCTGGAGAGCCGGGAGGACGGCCTTCGCCTGCTCCGGGAAAGATGCCTGACGGACGGGGAGCTGCGTCAGATCTACCGCCTGCTGCGGGTGCGCTCCTTCACCTCCCGGCGGGAGCTTGCGGAAGCCGCCGGCTTTACCCCCGTTCAGATCGGCACCGCCCTGACGGCCTTCCGGGATACCCGGCTGATCCGGGTGGAGGAGCATCCCTTTTCCGTCACCCTGCTTCCGCCGGTCCCGTGCCGGATGAGCGACAGCCCCCTGATCCGCTATCTCCGGAGCGTGCTCCGGCTTTCCGATGAAGCGGGATCCTGAAGGCAGGAAAAACCGGAGCGGACGACGAACAATATACCATTCCGCGTGAAAGGAGGACTTCCGCCATGGCCTTTACCGCCTATGAAGCCATGCCCCTGGACCAGATGCTGAACCGGATCCAGAAATACCATCCCGGCGACGGCTATCTGCTGGTTGAAAAAGCCTGGAAGTTCGCCGAAAAAGCGCACGCGGGCCAGATCCGCAAGTCCGGGGAGCCCTATTTTACCCATCCCTGCCTGGTGGCGAGCATCCTGACGGATCTGATGATCGATCCGCCGACCATTGCCGCCGGCCTTCTGCACGACACGGTGGAGGACTGCGAGGGCGTCACCCCGGAGCTGATCCGGAAGGAATTCGGGGAAGAGGTCGCGGACCTGGTGGACGGCGTCACCAAGCTGAACAAGCTGGACTTCGCCAACCGGGAGGAAGCCCAGGCGGAATCCCTGCGCAAGATGATCCTGGCCATGAGCCGGGATATCCGGGTCGTGCTGATCAAGCTGGCGGACCGGCTGCACAATATGCGCACCCTCCGGTTCCAGCCGGAGCACCGCCGGGTGGCCATCGCCCGGGAAACGCTGGATATTTACGCGCCCCTGGCCCACCGGCTGGGCGTCTATGCCCTGAAGCAGGAGCTGGAGGATCTGTCCCTGAAGTATATCGACCCCGAGGGATACAACCGGATCGTCCACCTGGTGGGCATGAAGCGGGCCGAGCGGGAGGAAAGCATCCGCCTGGTCATCAGCGAGCTCAGCGAGCGGCTGGATCAGCAGGGCATCCATTTCGATATCGACGGGCGCAGCAAGCATTTCTATTCCATCTACCGGAAAATGATTCTGCAGCAGAAATCCTTCGACCAGATCTACGACCTGATCGCGATCCGGGTCATCGTGGACACGGTGCCGGACTGCTATACGGTGCTGGGCATCGTGCATACCCTCTGGAACCAGGTGCCCGGCCGTTTCAAGGATTATATCAGCGTGCCGAAGGCCAATATGTATCAGAGCCTGCACACCACCGTGGTGGGCGGGCGGAAAATCCCCTTCCCCTTCGAGGTGCAGATCCGCACCTGGGAGATGCATCGCGTCGCGGAATACGGCATCGCGGCGCACTGGCGCTACAAGGAAGGCGCCGCCCAGGCGGACAATCTGGATCACAAGCTGTACTGGGTCCGGCAGATGCTGGACTGGCAGACGGAGACCCGGGACAGCCAGGAATTCCTGGACACCCTGAAGACCGATCTGTTTTCGGAAGAGGTGTTCCTTTTCACCCCCAAGGGGGATGTGATTTCCATGCCGAAGGGCGCCACCCCGCTGGACTTCGCCTACCGGATCCATTCCGCCGTGGGCAATCAGTGCGTCGGCGCCAAGATCAACGGCAAAATCGTTCCCCTGGATACGGCCCTGGAAACCGGGGACCGGGTGGAGATCCTGACCTCCGCCTCCTCCAAGGGACCGGGAACCGACTGGCTGAGAATCTGCAAAACCCCCCAGGCCAAGGCCAAGATCCGCCAGTTCCTGAAGAAGGCGCTGAAGGATGAGAACATCGAGCTGGGCCGCAGCATGGTGGAGCGGGAATGCGCCCGCCGGGGCGTCCGGATGAGCGAGATCGCCAAACCGGAATACATGGAGCCGCTGCTGAAGAAATACGGCTTCACCGAAGCGAACGATATTTTCGGCTCCGTCGGCTACGGCGGAATGTCCGCCGCCTACGCGGTTTCCCGCCTGATCGAGGAGCAGAAGGCCCGCGAAGCCCCGCCGCCCGTCCAGGTTCCCCAGACCCTGTCCGAGGAGGAGCGGCTCCGGGCCCGCAGGGCGCACCACGGCATCGTGCTGACCGGCAGCGAGGATCTGGATATCCCCGTCCGGTTCGCCAAGTGCTGCAGCCCGGTTCCCGGGGACGAAATCGTGGGCTATATCACCCGGGGCCGGGGCGTGACCATTCACAAGGCGGAATGCGTCAACGCCGCCGCCTGCGAGACGGAGCGGCGGATTCCCGTGGAATGGGCTTCCGCCAGCGAGGACAATACCTTCTACGGCAGCATTACCATCCTGGCCTACGACCGGGTCAACATGCTGGGCGAAATCGCCACCATCATCGGGCAGCATAACGTATCCATCCGCGCCGCCACCATTCAGACCGACGACCGGACCCGGATTTCCACCCTGCGGCTGACCCTGGAGGTGCACAGCCGGGAGGAAATGGACCACGTGATTTCCGCCCTGCGGAACAAGGCGGATATTCTGGATGTATACAGAGCAACGGGGAGCTGAAGTCCGCTCCCCGTTTTTTTCTTATGCTTCCCGCGGTTCCGCGGCCCGGATCACCCAGTAGCCGCCGGACCGGTCCAGCCTTTCCACGCGGCCGTACAGGCCGGCGAGATACTTCATGCAGCTTTCGGCGCCCTGCTGCTTCCGGATCACCAGGTACAGCGCCCCGCCGGGATTCAGGCAGGCCGCGGCCTCCGCGAACATCCGGTAGATCACCTGCTTGCCCGCCCGGATCGGCGGATTGGTCAGGATCGCGTCAAAGCGCCGGTCCAGGAAGGCCGCCATCCCGTCGCTCTCCACGCAGGAAACCGGAATTCCGTTCCGCTCCGCGTTCCGCCGGGAAAGATCCAGCGCCCGCAGATTCACATCCCCCATCGTGACCCGGGCTTCCGGCCAGCGCCCGGCCACGGAGAGGCCGATCAGCCCCCAGCCGCAGCCCAGATCCAGAATCTCCCCGGCCATTTTCTCCGGCAGCGCATCCAACAGGAGCCGGGATCCGGGATCCGCCTCTCCCCGGGAAAAGACCCCCGCGTCCGTTTCAAAGCGCAGGGACAGGCCCCGCCAGACAAAATCGCAGAAAACCGGCCGGGATTCGCTTTGCGGATTCCGGCTGTAATAATGATCATTCATGTCCCCTCTCCATTCCCGCGGCCGCCCGCAGAGCCGCCAGCTCCTCCTCCGTCAGCTCCCGCCATTCCCCCGCCCGGAGATCCGGCGGCAGCGTCAGCGGCCCGAAAGAAATCCGGTGCAGCTCCAGCACCTCATGCCCCGCGGCGGCGAACATCCGCTTCACCTGGTGAAACTTGCCCTCCCGCACCGTCGCCACGGCCAGGGAGGTTTCCGCCCCGGCGGACAGAATCTCCAGCTTTGCCGGCAGCGCCGTGAAATCCCCCAGATCCATGCCCGCGGCAAAGGCGGCCGCGGTCTCCTCCGTCAGGCGGCCGGCCACCCGGGCCTGATACCGCTTGTCCACATGCCGGCCCGGGCTCAGCAGCCGGTGATTCATCTCCCCGTCGGTGGTAAAGAGCAGCAGCCCCGTCGTATCCCGGTCCAGCCGCCCGACGGGCATGCAGCCCAGGGCCTCATACACCGGCGGCAGCCCGTCCATGACGGTGGGCTGCTTCCGGTCCCGGGCGGCCGTCAGCACGCCCGCGGGCTTATGCATCATCACATGGCGGACCAGCCGGCCGTCCAGCTCCTTCCCGTTCAGGGAAAGCCGGTCGGTTTCCGGATCAAAAGAAAGGGCGGGATCCCGGATCACCCGCCCATTCACCGCCGCCTGTCCGCCGCGGATCCATTTACAGACCTGACTCCGGCTCCCCGCCGCCAGGGAGGACAGCCAGCGGTCCAGCCGGATTTTCATTCCTTCAGCCCCCGGACCCAGGCCGCGATCATCAGGGAGCGGACCGGCATCAGCGGCACCGTCAGCACCGCGCCGACCCCCGCGATGATCAGACTCGTCTTCGTATCCGGAAGATGCGCGGTTCCCCGGATCAGCTCGTCCAGATCCGACATCACCGGCGCGTAGCGGAAC